>NZ_CP069396.1:6731995-7040661 GCF_016887565.1 Archangium violaceum | reverse complement strand
CGGACTCCCAGGCCTCGTGGGCGGCGGAGTAGCTCCCCGGCCAGAGCTGCACCGTGCCCGCGTGCACGCGCAGCGTGGCCGTGGTGAGGGATTCGAGCAGCTCGCGGTCGTGCGAGACGAGCACTCCGACCCCTCGGAAGCGGCGCAGGGCGGAGATGAGCCACTCACGGGCCTCGGCGTCGAGGTGGTTGGTGGGCTCGTCGAGCAGCAGCACGTCCGGCTCCCGCGCGAGCGCGGCGCCGACCTGCCAGCGCTTGCGTTCACCGGGTGAGAGCGTGGGCCACCGTTCGAGCGCGGTGGGATCCAACCCGAGCTGTCCCAGCATCCGCCGCGAGCGTGAGTCGAATGCTTCCGCGAGCGCGGTGATGTCGGGGGTGATCTCCTCGACTCGCTGCGGGCAGAGGTGGACGAGCGCCGAGGGCGGCTCGAAGCGGAGGTGTCCCTCCGAGGGTTGGAGCTCGCCGGAGATCAGGCGCAGCAGGGTGGACTTGCCAGCCCCGTTGGAGCCGACCAGGCCGGTCCAACCCGTGGGCAGGTGGAAGTCCGCCTCGGAGAAGAGGGGAATGGCGTCGGTGAACGCGAAGGAGACGCGGTGAGCGCGAACGAGTGACACGAGGAACTCCGGAATCGTTCCGGGCACGCACGAGGGGCCCGGGGGTTGGCTGAGAGACAGCGCCGACGATTCAGGAGTGGATCTTCAATGGAGTACGAAGCCTCGTGTGCGAGGAGGGCCCGGAGTTCCGGGCTCGGAAGTTCTAACCACGGACGGGCCCTCGCGCAATCCCTGACTGGGAAATTATCGGGATGGCACGGTGGCCGCGACGGCTGCCCGTGTCTGCTGGGCGAGCCGCCAGGCCCCTACGGAGGCCGCCAGTGCCGACACCATGGTCATCAGGAACGCCAGGGCGATGTTGTGCAGCGCCTCTTGGACTCCGATGAACAGCACGGACGGCCCCTCGCTGGACAGCGGGCCGGCGTAGGCCCGCAGCAGGTTCATGATGCCCGTGATGAACCCCAGCCCCCCCGCGAAGAGCGTGAAGAGCCCCAGCGTGAGCATCAGCGGTACGTAGCGCGTGTCCGGACGGGTGGCGTAGCGCAGGCTCGTGCCCAGCAGCGCCAGCCCCGCGAGAAGCGTGGGATACATCCCCCAACCACCAGCGATGAATGCTTCCGACATGGGACCTCCGTGAGTGTGTGCTCGCTCGGACAACGGGCACTCGGAAAGGTTCCAGCCCGGGATTCGCTATACCCTCACCCCGTCCCTCTCCCAGAGGGAGAGGGGAGGGGGGCGCGGTGAGGGGAGGTTGGCGATTACTCCTCCGATGGCAGCGGCGGGCGGTTGCGCACCGGCATCGCCGGGGGCGCTGCCGTCACCGTGCGCGTCAGGGCCTGCGCACTCAGGACCGCGGCGCTGGGGGTGGGACGCGCCTTCTCGGCGCTTCCTTCCCTCGCGAACACCTCCTTGAGCGTCGCGATGCTGCCGAGCGCCGCCGTGGCCTCGTACGGGACGAACATCTTGTTGTCGCCCTTACCCAGCTCCTGCAGCGTCTCCATGTAGCGCAGCGCCAGCACCTCGGGGGTTGCTCCTCCACCGGAGTTGATGGCGTCGAACACCAGCCGCGTGGCCTCCGCCTTGGCCTCGGCATCCAGCAGCGTGGCGCGCTTGCGGCCCTCGGCGCGAGCCACCTCCGCGTCGCGCTCGGCCTCCGCCCGGAGGATCCGGGAGATCTTCTCGCCCTCCGCGGAGAGGATGGCGGCAGCCTTGTCACCCTCCGCCTTGGTCACCTCGGCGCGGCGCTCGCGCTCGGCCGTCATCTGCTTGGCCATGGCGTCCTTGATGGCGGCGGGCGGCTCGATCTCGCGCAGCTCCACCCGCGTCACCTTCACGCCCCACTTCTCGGTGGCCTCGTCCAACACCGTGCGCAGCTTGGTGTTGACCGTCTCGCGGCTGGTGAGGGTCTGGTCCAGCGTCAGCCCGCCCATGATGTTGCGCAGGTTCGTCATGGTGAGCTGCTCGATCGCCAGCGCCAGATTCTCCACCTCGTAGAGCGCCTTCGCCGGATCCACGACCTGGTAGTAGATGACCGAGCCCACCTCCATGGTGACGTTGTCATGGGTGATGACCTGCACGGTCTCGAAGCCCATGACCTGCTCGCGCATGTCCACCAGGTTGGTGCGGGTGTAGCGGTTGCCCACGCGCATCTCCATGGCGCGCGGCGAGTCGAGGAACGGCACGAGCACGTTCAGGCCGCTGTGCGCCACGTGGTGGAACTTCCCCAGGCGCTCGATGACCATGACCTTGGCTTGCGGCACGATGCGCAGGCCCTTGATGAGGCCGAAGCCCACGGCCAGCGCGATGATGAAGAGGATTGCGGTACCCATCTAGCGACCTTCCTTCTTTTTCAGGGGAACCTCGAGCGCGGCCGAGGGACGCCGCACCCATAGCTTCAGACCTTCCACCTGCTCGACGATGACGCGCTCACCCTCGGCCACGGGACCCGCGAGCGAGCGCGCCGTCCAGAGCTCTCCGTTGATGCGCACCGTCCCCCCGTGCCCCTCGACGAGGGACTCGGTCACCACGGCCTCCTGGCCCAGCATGGCCTCCACGCCCGTCTTCATCTGCGTGGCGGTGCGCATGAAGGCCTTCTTGAAGAGGGTGCGCGAGGCCGCGAAGAGGCCCAGGGAGACGAGCGTGAAGCTGGTGAGCTGGAAGTCGATGCCCAGCCCCAGGGCCGCCGAGAGGCTGGCGGCCAGTGCTCCCACGGAGAACCAGAGCATCACGAAGCCCGGGAGGGCGATCTCCAATGCTCCCGCGAGGACCGCGGCGAGGAGCCACAACTGCCATGCGCTGGGTGGGAAATCCATGGAATGCTCCTGTCCAGAGAGAGCTTGCCACCGGGCCGACGCGGCGCGCCAGAACCCCTTGTCCGTGACGGACATTCCTGCACCACGTGAGTGGGGAGCGGGGTAGGCTCCGGGCGCCTCGCGCCCCCGAGAGCCGCTCGGCGGCCCGCACGGCATGCTAGCGCGTCTTCACAACGGAGAGGTGAGTGATGGCTGGACGAGTCGAAGGCAAGGTGGCGTTGGTGACGGGAGGGGCGTCGGGGTTGGGCAAGGCGGCGGCGGCGATGTTGGCCCGCGAGGGTGCGCGCGTGGCGATCACGGATCGCAACGAGCCCGGGGCGAAGGAGGTGGCTGGCGCGTTGGGCGAGGCCGCTCGGGCCTGGAAGCTGGACGTGACGCAGGAGGCCGACTGGGAGCGGGTGGTGGACGAGGTGGTGGCGACGTTCGGCCGGCTGGACGTGGTGGTGAACAACGCGGGCATTGGCGTGGCCAAGGACGTCGAGTCCCTGTCCCTGGAGGAGTGGAGGCTCGTCCACGCGGTGAACCTGGACGGGGTGTTCCTGGGCTGCAAGCACGGCATCCGAGGCATGCGCAAGTGCGGCGCGAAGGGCTCCATCATCAACGTCAGCTCGGTGGCGGGGCTGGTGGGGTCGGAGAACCTCGCGGCGTACTGCTCGAGCAAGGGCGGGGTGCGCCTGCTGACGAAGTCCGTGGCGCTGCACTGCGCGCGCAAGGGTTACGGCATCCGGTGCAACTCCTTGCACCCCACCTTCATCGACACGCCCATGGTGGAAGGCTTCGCGGGCATGAAGGGCGACGTGGCGGAGGGGAAGGCGCGGCTGGCGCGCATGATTCCGCTCGGCCACATCGGTGAGCCGGACGATATCGCCTACGCGGTGCTGTACCTCGCCTCGGACGAGTCCAAGCTGATGACGGGCTCGGAGCTCGTCGTGGACGGTGGCACCACGGCGATGTGAGCAACCCTTCGACTCGGAGCGCACCATGCCCTTCCTGGACGTCAATGGTACCCGTCTGTATTACGAGGACACGGGAGGCTCGGGAGAGCCCATCGTGTTCAGCCACGGCCTGCTCTGGAGCGGCCGGATGTTCGACAAGCAGGTGGCGGCGCTGAAGGACCGCTATCGCTGCATCACCTACGACCACCGTGGCCAGGGGCGGAGCGACGTGTGGAAGGTGGACACCGTGGACATGGAAACGGTGTACGCGGACGGGGTGGGGCTCATCGAGAAGCTGGGCGTGGGGCCGTGCCACTTCGTGGGGCTGTCCATGGGGGGCTTCGTGGGGATGAGGCTGGCGGCGAGGAGGCCGGACCTGCTGCGCTCGCTGATGCTGCTGGAGACGTCGGCGGACCCGGAGCCGACGGAGAACGTGCCGCGCTACAAGGTGCTCAACTTCATCGCGCGCTGGCTGGGGCTCGGGTTGGTGGCGAAGCGGGTGATGCCGATCATGTTCGGCCGCACGTTCCTGGAGGATCCGGCGCGGGCGGCCGAGCGGGCCGACTGGGAGCGCCAGCTGAAGGAGAACCGGCGTGACATCTGGCGCGCGGTGAACGGGGTCATCCGGCGGCGCGGCGTGTACGACGAGCTGTCGCGAGTGAAGACACCGACGCTGGTGCTGGTGGGAGGGGAGGACACGGCCACGGTGCCGGCGAAGGCCGAGCGCATCCATGGAGCGATCCAGGGGTCGAAGCTGGTGAAGCTGCCGCGAGGTGGGCACACCTCGACGGTGGAGGAGCCGGAACTGTTGAACGCCGCGCTGGAGGAGTTCCTGGGCGAGGTGTCTTCGGGGACGCGCCGGGTAGGGTGAGCCGAGAAGCAGGATCCCGAGTCATCCCCTCTCCCTTCGGGAGAGGGCGAGGGTGAGGGTACCCGTCACGGTGTTCGACCCAGACGAGCCCAGGAGACGAGTGCATGGATTTCACTCCACCGGAGTCACTGAGGAATCTCCTCCCGGAGGTACGAGGCTTCATCCGCGATCAAGTGCAGCCGCTCGAGAGCGCGCTGCAGACGAAGGGCTTCCACGCGCTCCAGCCGGAGCTGGAGCAACTCCGTGAAGAGGTGCGGAAGAACGGCCTGTCCGCGCCGCACATGGGCAAGGAGCACGGGGGAGGGGGCCTGTCGCTGATGGAGTTCGCGCATCTGGCGGAGGAGCTGGGTCGGAGCCCGCTGGGGCACTACGTGTTCAACTGCCAGGCGCCGGATGCGGGGAACATGGAGGTGCTGGCGCACCACGGGACGGCGGCGCAGAAGGAGCGCTTCCTGAAGCCACTGGTGCGCGGGGAGATCCGCTCGTGCTTCGGGATGACGGAGCCAGAGCACGCGGGCTCGAACCCGGCGTGGCTGGGGACGCGGGCGCGCCGCGAGGGTGACACGTACGTGCTGGACGGGCACAAGTGGTTCACCTCGGGGGCGGACGGAGCGTCCTTCTGCATCGTGATGGCAGTGACGGATCCGGAGGCCTCGAGCCCGTACCTGCGGGCAAGCCAGATCATCGTCCCCATGGACACGCCGGGCTTCAAGCGGGTGAGGAACATCCCGGTGGCGGGCGAGGCGGGCGAGGGTTGGGCGAGCCACTCGGAGATGGTGCTGGAGAACGTCCGGGTGCCGGTGGACAACCGGCTGGGCCAGGAGGGGATGGGGTTCGTCATCGCGCAGGATCGCCTGGGGCCGGGGCGCATCTACCACTGCATGCGGTGGCTGGGTATCTGCGAGCGGGCGTTCGATCTGATGTGCGAGCGGGCGGTGAGCCGGGAGCTGTCGCCGGGCAAGCCGCTGGGGACGCGGCAGATGGTGCAGGAGTGGATCGCGGACTCGCGGGCGGAGATCAACGCGGCGCGGCTGATGGTGCTGCACGCGGCGTGGAAGATGGAGAAGGAGGGGGCGGCGAAGGCGCGGGATGAGATCTCCGCCATCAAGTTCTACGTGGCGAACGTGCTGCAGCGGGTGCTGGATCGGGCGATCCAGACGCACGGCGCGATGGGCCTGACGGACGCGACGCCGCTGGCCTACTGGTGGGGCCACGAGCGGGGCGCGCGCATCTACGACGGAGCGGACGAAGTGCACAAGTCGTCGCTGGCGAGGCGGATCCTGGAGCGCTACGGCCTGAAGAAGGGGAGTGCGGAATGAGCACACCGGAGTGGCTGGACCGGACGAGGGAAGTGCGTCCGGGAGAGGAGCTGGACGTCGCGTGGCTGGAGAAGTACCTGGCCGAGAAGGTGCCGGGGCTGACGGGGCCACTGGTGGTGGAGCAGTTCCCGGGAGGGCACTCGAACCTGACGTACCTGCTGCGGATGGGCGAGCGGGAGCTGGTGCTGCGCCGGCCGCCATTCGGGGCCAAGGCGATCAAGGCCGGGCACGACATGGGCCGCGAGTACCGCATCCTCAGCGGGTTGCTGCCGGTGTACCCGAAGGTGCCCCGGCCGCTGGTGTTCTGCGGCGAGAGCGAGTCACCGATGGCTGTGCCCTTCTACGTGATGGAGCGGGTGCGTGGGGTCATCATCCGGGCGAAGCCACCGAAGGGACTGGAGCTGACGCCGGAGCTCATGAGGAAGCTGTCGGAGAACTTCGTGGACAACCTGGTCGAGCTGCACGCGGTGGACTGGCGCGCGGCGGGACTGGGGGAGCTCGGGAAGCCGGAGGGCTACCTGGGCCGGCAGGTGGCGGGGTGGACGGAGCGCTACGGCAAGGCGAAGACGGACGACATCGCCGAGATGGAGCAGGTGGCGAAGTGGCTGGCGGCACACCTCCCGAAGGAACTGCCACCGACGCTGATCCACAACGACTACAAGTACGACAACCTGGTGTTGGATCCGGAGAAGCTCCCGAGCATCCGAGCGGTGCTGGACTGGGAGATGGCGACGATCGGCGATCCGCTGTCGGATCTGGGGATGGCGCTGGCGTACTGGGCGGAGGCGAAGGATTCCCAGGAGCGTGTGGCGCTGCCGTTCGGGCTGACGATGCTACCGGGGAACCTGACGCGCGAGGAACTGGTGGCGCGGTACGCGGAGAAGAGCGGACGTGACACGAGTGGAATCGCGTTCCACTACGTGCTGTCGCTCTTCAAGGTGTCGGTGATCGCGCAGCAGATCTACTATCGGTTCAAGCAGGGGCTGACGAAGGACGAGCGCTTCGCGGCGATGATCGTCGGCGTTCGAGTCCTCTCGAAGACTGCGGCCCGGGCCATTGAGACGGAGAGCATCCGTCCCTGAATGGGAAGGACAAAACCCCTCTCCCCCTGGGAGAGGGACGGGGTGAGGGTCTATGAGTCACTGCCCTGGCCGCCCGTGTCCTTGCGCTTGCGGCGCACGAGCAGAACGGCGCCCGCCAGTGGCAGCAGCATGATGCCGCCACCCACCGTCACCACGGTCCGGAGCCGCCAGACCTTCCACGGTGGGGCGACCTTCTGGTTGCGCAGCCGCTCGAAGTCCGGCTCCGGGCAGCTCTGACCAAACTGCCAGGCGTCCTCGATGAGTGCCCCCTTCCTTACATAGGTGAGCCAGAGGCGCTGGACCCGTTCCGGCTCGGTTTTCGAGGCGAACCGCGCCGCGTGGCACAGGAGTGCCGCGTACGCCTGGCTGCGCGGATGCACCTGCTCCGCGGCCTGCTCGGCCAGATCCGCCGCCGTGGAGCGGTAGTGGAAGCGCAGGGGATGCGTCGGCCCATGGGCGGCCAACCGCTCTTCCTCGGCCTGCGTGGTGAGCGGGATGTCCCCCAACACGCCCAACACGGCCCGCGTCGCGGCGCTCTCGCCGGGCTGCTCCGTCTCTCGATGCCAGTCCCCCACGTCGAACTCCCCGTACGTCCAGGACCAATCGGGCGCGGCCTCGGTGCCCAGCAACTCCATGCCGTGAGCGCGCGCGAGCTTCGCCGCGGAGTAGAGCGCCTGTGCCCGGGCCACGCTGTCCCACCAGGCTCCCCGGGCCCGCTCGAGTGCGTCCACGTACTGCCGCGAGAACTCCTCCCACTTCGTGCCCCGGAAGTACTCCAGGGCCTCCTGACCCCGTCCACTCCGCATCAGGCGCCTTCCGAGCAGCAGGCGCAGGCGTATGTCCAGGCCCGGACCTTCATCGTCGCCTTCATAACCCCACGGGAAGAACTTCATCTCGGACTGGCAGCGGTCCTTCGGATCGGAAGCATGGGCCGCGACGAACCGCTGGAGCTCCTCCACCGTCAGCACGCGCTCGGCCACGTAGGCGATGTCCGGCCAGGAGCAGCTCGCCCATGAGAGCTCCGCCGCCTGGGAGAAGTCGCCGCGCATGAGCGCGAGGGCGGCTCGCTCACCTTCCACGTGCGCTCTCGGGCGCCGCGGATGAGGCTCATCCTCGCCCCTCCAGTCGTCCGCCTCCGGAATCCCCCGCGCGGCTTCCGCGAGGTACTGATCCGCCGCGGTCTTGTCACCCCGGCGCAGCGCCAGCTTCGCCTTCACCCAGGAGGCAAGAGGGGTCCGCTCCTGTGCGGCGAAGCGCTCGGCGATCTCGAAGCGGCCCGCGCGCCACGCTCCCGCCGCCAGCCGATCCGCCCCGGCCAGTCCGGGGACGGACGCGAGCGTCTCCAGCAGCCGGGCCAGTGGGCCGGGCGTTCTTGTTTCCTCGTCCGCCCACAGCAACTCCTGTCCACGCGTCCAGGCATAGGTCGTGAGCAGGCGCTGCCCCAGTGGATCCTGGAGCACCCGCCGCAGGCGCGCCTCGTCACGGGCGAGTGCTCGGGAGACCTGCAACAGGGAGATCACCCCGAGATCGCTCCCGTGGGCCACCTGCTCCGCGTAGAGGTGGAGGGCTCCCACGTCGTCGCCCTCTTCGAGCAGCGCCCGTGCTTCCTCACCGAAGCTCGCCAGTGCGAGACCCAGCGGATCCTCGAAGCCCTGGCGGACCAGCTCGCGGACCTCGGAGAAGCGCTGGCGGGCCTCCTGCGTCGACTCGGCCGTACGTCCCAGCATGAAGGCCGCGAAAGGGGAGAAACGGCGGCGCTCCTCGGCGGGCAGTTCGAGCACCTCGAGGAATCGGGCACGGGCCTCCTCCCAGCGCCCCTCGTGGAAGGCCTGGGCACCGGACTGGTACAGCTCCGTCTCACGGACGCCGCCGCCCACCCGGGCGCCTTCCGGCTCCTTGTAGCTCTCGACCACGGGAAAGGGCTCCGCCGGCTTCGGCACCAGCAGCGCGACCTCGTGCGCGAAGCGTCCATCCGGCAGCTCCGCGAGTGTCGCGGCCCGATTGTGCAGCAGCTCGGGAGGGAAGTCGGGGCCGCAGGCACGCGCGCGGCGCATGGGAGCGAACGACGCCAGGACGACCAGACACACCAATAGATTACGGAGAGGCAATGGCCACCTCGGATCCCCGCACGAAGCCGATGACGCGGCGCTCGCCTGCGCGCAGGCGGGGAGGCGTGCGCGCCACGAGCGAGGTCCCTCGCGCGGTGTAGCCACCGACGCCGTCGAGGACCTCGAGATTTCCAGAAAGGGTGAGGCGCGTGGGAGCCTCCGCATCCACGCGGCCGGTGTTCTCGAGAACGATGTCCAGCGTGCCCCCGCCCGCGTCGACCAGACGCGGGAGGAAACGCGGGTCGAGCGCTTCGCCCCGCACCACCGCCATGAGCGTGGGGAGGCTCCAGGCCTCGGGGTCACCGCGATGACCGAGCCGGAACCAGATGACGCCCGTCACGCCCGCCACGGGGTGCTCGCGGAGCCCGGAGAGGAACCGGGCCACGTCCCGAGGCTCGGCGGACAGGCGTGTCCCGTCGCGCAGACGCACACGGTAGGTGGGGAGTGCCACGTGGAAGGGGCGGCCGGTGGCCTTCGACCAGGCTTCGACGAAGCCTCGGGCTTCCTCGGGAGTGAAGAGGGTGGGGGCGCGTACCGCGTGCACCTGGAGGACGACGTCCTCGGGGATGGAGGCCAGACGGGCGAGCGCGGGAGAAGAAACCCACGTGGGGAGCGCCGTGATGGAGAGCGGCAGGTCTCCCATCGCCGTCCGTTCGCGCGCCAGCCAGTTCGCGTAGTCGGCCAGTGCCGCGGTGGCACAGTCGTGGTCGAGCTCGATGCCGCGTACGCGGACGCCCCTGGCCCGCCAGGCACGGGCATGCGTGGCGACCTCCTGGAGGGAGATGCCATCGAGTGGCGCTGTACCATCCACCCGCATGACCGCGACCACCTCGCGACCGCTCCGCGCCAGGCTCTCCACGTCCACCGCCACGTCCACGGGGGTGCGTGCCGGTCCCGAGCGTTCCCGCGCCAGCACGCGGAGCGCGCCGAGCTCGGAGGGGGCCTGCGTGACGGCCTGGACCAGCTCCGGGCTCCAGCCGCGTTGCCAGACATAGGCCTCGTGGACGAGAGCGCGAGGAGGCGGTGAGCCCCCGCGAGAGCAGGCGAGGCCGAGCACGAGGAGCAGCACGCCCATCCACCACGCCGGAGTGAACCGTATCCGGAGCCCTCGAGGGAGGGTCATCTGACGCCCAAGGAACACATCACCATCCTAGCGTGGAGGGGAGACACACAACCCCCTCTCCCTTCGGGAGAGGGCTGGGGTGAGGGTATCCGTCCCCCAGGCTCGAGCCCGTGTAAATCCCCTCTCCCTCTGGGAGAGGGCCAGGGTGAGGGTCTGGATCAGACGTCTCGAGTTCCAACCCGAGTCCACACTCCCGGAGAAGGTCACGCCGATGGATCTCACTTGAAAAGTGACGTGACACGACGGGTAGACACAACATACCTACCGGGGCGGACCTTCCGCCTGAACGGCCGCTCAGTAGCTTGGCGAGCGTGTACGCCGAGCTGGTCTGCCGATCGAACTTCTCGTTTCTACGCGGGGCATCGCACCCCGAGGAGCTGATCCAGGCGGCGGCCGAGCTGGGCCTGCCGGCGGTGGCATTGGCGGACGGGGATGGGCTGTACGGGGCGGTGAAGGCGCACCTGGCGGCGAGGGAAGCGGGAATCAAGTACCTGCTGGCGAGCGAGCTGACGCTGCTGGATGGGCCGCCGGTGGTGCTGTACGCGCAGGACGCGAGGGGCTACGCGAACCTGAGCCGGCTGATCTCGAAGAGCCGGATGATGCACCCGAAGGGGGAGGCGGGCCTGCCCTGGCGAGAGCTGGCCGAGGAGAACCAGGGGCTCCTGGCGCTGCTGCCGTTTCCGGTGCCAGCGGAGCAGGTGGCGCCGCTGGCGGAGGCCTTCGCGGAGCGCTTCTACGTCGGCGTGAGCCGCTCACTGTCCTCGGGAGACGAGGCGCGGGTAGCGCGGTCGAAGGCCCTGGCGAAGAGCCTCGGAGCCCCGCTGTGCGCGCACAACGACGTGCACACGCACCACCGGAGCCGCCAGCCGTTGCAGGACGTGCTCACGGCCATCCGGTACAAGACGACGCTGGGGCAGTTGGGGACGAGGCGGTTGCCCAACGCGGAGCGGACGCTGAAGGGGCCGGAGGAGATGGCGCGGCTGTTCGCGGACTGCCCGGAGGCGCTGGAGCGCACGCTGGAGCTGGCGAGCCGCTGCAACGCGACGCTGGACGGGCTGCGCTACCACTTCTCGGAGCAGGACCTGCCGCAGGGGCACACGACGTCGAGCTGGCTGCGCGAGCTGACGTACCAGGGACTTCAGGTGCGCTACCCGGGAGGAGTCCCACCCGAGGTGGTGAAGCAGATCGAGCACGAGCTGAAGCTCATCGCGGCGTTGGACTTCGCGGGGTACTTCCTGGCGATCTGGGACATCGTCCGGTTCGCGCGCTCGAGGGGAATCCTCTGCCAGGGGCGTGGGAGCGCGGCGAACTCGGCGGTCTGCTACGCGCTGGGCGTGACGGCGATCGATCCGGTGCGAATGGGGCTGCTCTTCGAGCGCTTCCTGAGCATGGAGCGCAAGGAGCCGCCGGACATCGACGTGGACTTCGAGCACGAGCGGCGCGAGGAGGTGCTGCAGTACGTCTACGAGAAGCACGGCCGGCACCGGGCGGGCATGGTGTGCGAGGTCATCTGCTACCGGGGACGGCTGGCGCTGCGCGAGGTGGGCAAGTCGCTCGGGCTGTCGTTGGATCAGGTGGATCGGCTGGCGAAGGTGGCGGGCTCGCACGGCGGCGAGATGTCGACGGAGCTGCTGAAGGAGGTGGGGCTGTCGGAGGAGGACCGGCGGGTGCGGCAGACGCTCGCGCTGGCGCGGGAGATCGAGAGCTTCCCGAGACACCTCTCCATCCACGTGGGCGGGTTCGTGATCACGCGCGAGCCGCTGGTGGAGATGATCCCGGTGGAGAACGCGGCGATGAAGGGCCGCACGGTGGTGCAGTGGGAGAAGGACGACCTGGAGGCGGTGGGTGTCCTGAAGGTGGATCTGCTGGGGCTGGGGATGCTGACGGCGCTGGCGAAGTGCCTGGCGCTGATCAAGGAGCACCACGGGCGCGAGCTGACGCTGGCCACGATTCCGGCGGAGGACCCCCGGGTCTACGACATGCTGTGCAACGCGGACTCGATCGGGGTGTTCCAGATCGAGAGCCGGGCGCAGATGAACATGCTGCCGAGGCTGAAGCCGCGGTGCTTCTACGACCTGGTGGTGGAGATCGCGCTCATCCGTCCGGGGCCCATCGTGGGAGACATGGTGCACCCGTACCTGCGGAGGAGGGAGGGGCGGGAGCCGGTGGAGTACCCATCGGAGGACGTGCGGAAGATCCTCCAGAAGACGCTGGGGGTGCCGCTCTTCCAGGAGCAGGCGATGAAGCTGGCGATGGCGGTGGCGGGCTTCACGCCGGCGGAGGCGGACGGACTGCGGCGGGCGCTGTCTCACAAGCGCGCGGAGGAGCGGCTGGGGCCATTCCACCAACGCTTCGTCGAGGGCGGAGTCGCGCGGGGGTACACGCCCGAGTACGTGGACACGCTGTTCCGCCAGTTCCGGGGGTTCGCGCACTACGGCTTCCCGGAGAGCCACTCGGCGAGCTTCGCGCTGCTGGCGTACGCGTCGTCGTGGCTGAAGTGCCACTACCCGGCGGCGTTCACGACGGCGCTGTTGAACTCGCAGCCGATGGGTTTCTACGCACCGCACACGCTGGTGGGGGATGCGCAGCGGCATGGGGTGGAGGTGCGGGGTGTGGACGTGAACCACTCGGGGTGGGACTGCACGATGGAGGAGGGCGGGGCGCTGCGGCTGGGGCTGCGGATGGTGCGAGGGCTCCAGGAGACGACGGGGCGGCGCGTGGAGGCGGCGCGGCGGGACGGGCGGTTCACGAGCCTCGGGGAGATGGCGCGGCGGACGCGGGTGCCCCGTCACGAACTGGCGCGGCTGGCGCTGGCGGGGGCACTGGGGAGCCTGTGCGGCTCGCGGCGGGACGCGCTGTGGGAGATCCAGGCGCTGGGCCCGCTGGAGGAGACGGACCTGTTCTTCGGGATGGCGATGGACGGGACGCAGGTGGAGCTGCCGCGGATGAACGTGGCGGAGCGGGTGAGCACGGACTTCGAGACGGTGGGCCTGTCGCTGGAGAAGCACCCGTTGGAGCTGCTGCGTCCGGCGCTGCGCAAGCGAGGCGCGGTGACGGCGGCGGGGCTGGAGCGGGTGCGAGCGGGGGCTCGGGTGGCGGTGGGGGGCATGCTCATCTGCCGGCAGATGCCGCCCACGGCGAAGGGGTTCTGCTTCCTGTCCCTGGAGGACGAGACGGGGATCGCGAACCTGGTGGTGCCACCGGATGCGTATGCGCGATTCCGCAAGGACATCCACGGTGCGCTGTTCCTGGTGGGGCAGGGGACGCTGGAGAAGACGGGGAAGGTGACGAACGTGAAGGTGCAGCAACTGGAGCCGATCGCCTCCGCGCTCCCGGGCTGAAACCGTGTATGCCCCCTCTCCCTCTGGGAGAGGGCTGGGGTGAGGGTCTTCCTGCACTGGGTCTCAGAAGGTGCCGGACAGCCCCATCGCCGCGCCGCCGGGCAGGGCGCCCAGCATCGGCCTCAGGCGGACGGTGCCCGCGCTCATGTCTGTGTCCGTGTCCGGCGGGGAATCGAACGAAGCGGAAATCTCATACCCGGCGATGGCACCACCGAGGGGGGCGCCCAGCGCGAAGAGGGCGCTCAGGAACAGGGGACCCGCGGAGTTCTCGAGCCGCGAGGCGCCGTAGACGGCGGCGGCGCTCGCGCCAACACCCACCACCGCTCCCAGGAGGGCACCCACGAAGTAGCCCCGGCCGCCCGTCAATCGCCCTCCCAGCCAGACGCCCAACGGCATTCCGATGACGGCGAGGGGCCCCATCACCACCAGGACGGTCGTCAGACAGGTCTTGGTCTGGGGGGAATCGGAAGCGGGATTGCAGAGGAGGACGCCGGCCGTGGTGGCGATGCCGAGCGCGAAGGGCACTCCCACTCCCAATCCGATTTCCGCGAGGATGCGTTCCCCAGTGGGCCTCGGCTCCTTGACGTACTGCGGTGGCGTCGCGGGAGCGGGATCATCGAGAAGCCGGAGCGGCGTGGCGGTGTTCGTCCCCGGGACATGGGCCGAGGCGGGAGGATGTCCATCCCCGAGCTCCTGCGCACGCACGGCCTGGGGTGTGGCGAGGACCAGAGCCAGGAAGAGGGTCGGAAGGGAAAACCACTTCATCCGGAAGGAGCGAGGGTTCTGTGCCATGCGTGAATGAATTGCAATCACAGTGCCCTGATGGATCTCCGTCGTGGAAACAGGAAAAGGACACCCGGATTGCGCACGGTGGAGGCTGTGTGTGCAGGGCGGTGCACATGGCCGCGCAATTCAGTGGACGACGAGCCGGGCGCGCTGAGCGGCCGGACGCACTCGCGCCGTGGTGCCCGCGTTGAAGGCGAGGAAGTCCTCCTCCACACCATCGCTGAAAATGACGCCGCCCGAGGGCATTCGCGACTCCACCTGCAACTCCTGCTGCTCGCTGACGAAGCCGCCCACCATGCTGGCCGTCGAGTGCCGGCTGATGAAGGGCTCGCGCACCACGAAGGCCAGCCGAGGGTCCTCCCAGGCGAGTCGCCACGGCTCTCCCGGCTCGCCCCCCGTGGCCTCCGTGAGCCCTCGCGCGAACGTGAACACCGAGGACAGCCAGCCGGTCGAGCCCGCTCCCGTGGAGACGATGATGCCGCTGGAGGACTGGGACTCCGCGCGGCGCTCGTAGTGCAGGGTGTAGCGGGCCGAGACGTGGGTGCGCGCCCCGAGGAACAGGTCGTTGAACCCGAGCAGCCGCTGGCCATCGCTCAGCACCACCTCGGCGAGCGTCACCTCGCGGAAGCGGGCGCGCTCCTCCAGCACGTGGCGCACCGCCACTCGTGCCGTGTCCACCCCGAAGGGCAGCAGCACGCCGTCGAAGCGCGATGGGTCCGGGTTGATGCCGACGAGCGGTTGCGAGCCCACGTACTTGGCCACGTTGGCCACCAGGCCATCCTGGCCCACCGTCACCACCAGCTCCTTGCCGGTGAAGAGGAAGGTGGGCACCAGCGCCCGGTCCACCTGCTGCACGGGGAGGCCGAGCGCCAGGTGCTTGTGCAGCACGTCGAGGGAGCGCCGGTAGGTGTCATCCTCGCGGGCGTAGTCCTCGAAGTCCTGGCCGGCGTGCTCCAGGTAGAAGCGCGCCTGCGAGCGCGTGTTGAAGCGCTCCACCAGCTCGGCGAGCCGCGTCTTGCGGGTGACGAGGACGATCTTCTCGTACATGGCGCACCTACTTGGAGGGGTTCGCGAGCAGCGAGCGCAGCAGATCCGGAGACATGTTCAGCTCGCCGATCTTCTGCGCGTTCTCCGCCATCTCGCGGAAGGCGAGGGCGATGTTGAGCTTGGGATCGTTCCCACCGCCGGCGGCGGCCATGAGCACCTTCCAGTCCACGTTGCGAACCGGGGCGAGCGTCTTCTCCAGTGCGTAGGCCTTGGCCTCGGCGGCCTTGCGCTCGTTCTCGCTCCAGCGGTCCATGAAGGAAGCGCGCTGCTCCTCCACGGCGATGTCCGCGGCGATCTGCGCCTCGCGGATCTGCCGCTTACCGGCCTCCACGGACAGCTCGGTGGCGATCTCGCTCTCCTTGATGCGCCGCTCCTGCTCCACGGCGGCGTTGCGGCGGGCGTAGATGGCCTCGTCCGCGCGCCGCTGCAGGGCCTCGCGCGCCTCGGCTTCGAGGGCCCGTGCCATCTCCGGGGTGGGGCGCGTCGACAGGAGCGCGAAGCCCTGCACCTCCACGCCCAGCATCCGCACCGCCTCGGTCTCGCGCAGCGCCGCGAGCACCTTGCCCTCGATGGTGGCCGCGCTCACCAGAACCTCGCGCAGGGGCATGGACTGCACCACCGTGCGGGCACGCACCTGGGCGATCTGGACGAGCCGCTCCTCAAGCTTCGAGGGGTCCTCGGAGGCGTACTCTCCCGAGGGTTTGATGGAGTAGTCGAGCAGACCGGACAGCAGCTTGGGATCCGAGACGCGGTAGGTGAGCTGTCCCTGGAGGGTGACGGCCTGGAAGTCCTGGGTCACCTCGTTGAAGACGAAGGGCACGTCCGAGCTGGACAGGGGCACGGCCACGACGGTGGTGGTGGGAGCCCAGTAGAAGAAGGAGAGGCCGGGCCCCTCCCGCTTCACCCGCCCGTCCTTGAACTGCATCACGTATGTCGTCGGCGGCGCCTTCATGTACCGGATGGACATGGCCCTTCCCCTCTTTCATCTTCGTGTTTTAATGACACCAACATAGTGTCGCAAGTACACGAATGCAACACTGAAATGGATCCGTGGATGCTCCCTCTCCCTCTGGGAGAGGGCTGGGGTGAGGGTCTTCCCCACGAGGTGGGTGATTCGCGTAGGCTCAGGGGATGCAGCACAGGAGGTGCGATCATGTCCTTTTGTTATGGTTTTCCCCCAGGAGAGCGGCGGCGCTCGCGAGTAGGCGCGCTGGCCTTGGTTGCGCTGGTGCTCCTTGGCGCGTGTGCCACGGGAGCGCCTGCTGGCGGACGGTTGGCGGTGAACCGCGACCAACTGCCGACGCAGCGGGAATCTTCGGAGTGGCGGGGCCAGACGGAGGTGTCACGGGACGAGGAGGGCGACAAAGGCGCCCGTGTCTTCGCCAGGTTGCCCACGGACTTCGAGCCGGTGCGATTGGGGGACTCGGAGTTCAAGGCGGTCTTGGTGACGCTGGTGCTGGATATGCCGCTGCGGGTGGCGGCCTCCGCTCCTATGCTGCTCCGCCGAGGGCTGCCGCCGGGCTCTGGTGGTTCGGGCGGAGAGGCGGAGCAACCGGACCTGGCGCGGTCCTATGGGCAGCTCTGCGAGCGGCGCGGTACTCCGGGCGATTGCCTCACCCTGTTTGACGACGGACCCCATCTGCAATCTGACGACAGGCGTGCCATTGCCTTGGCCCTGGCCGTGGGTCCAGCGTTGGAAGGCCTGGATGCGGAACTGCGGGCCATGATCGACCCCACACGGGTGCTGGCCACCGTGAGCATCGCCATCACGGGGTACATGGCGCTCTTGCTGGCACCGGAGCCGGTCACGAAGGGCGTGGCCGCCGCGTTTACCGTGCTCATGTGGGGTTATCTCGGGTGGGAATTCTTTGATCTCCTCCGGGCCTATGAGCAGCTCCATGAGGACGCGGGGCGGGCTTCCACCTTCGCGGAGCTGCGCGAGGCAGGTGAGCGGTTCGGTCGGGTCATTGGTCCCAACAGTGTGCGCATCCTCATCATGGTGGGCACGGCGGCCGTAGGCGAAACGGCGGCGCTCATGTCCAAGGCGCCGAAGCTTCCGGGTTTCGCGCAAGCCTCGCGGACGCTAGAGGTCAACACCGGTTTGCGCTTGATGGATGCGGCAACCGGAGCCGAGCGGCTCATCGTCTCCGTGCCCGAGGGGACGCTCCACGCTGTCCTGCCAGCCACTGCTATTGCCATGGCAGCTCGGAACAGTGGTGGTTCCTCGCTTGCGGGCAGTGGGGTTGGGACTCCAAAAAAGGGCCGGCTTCTTCCCAACGGCCATCGCGCGTTCAAGTCCTTCGATGACTTCAAGGACTTCATGGGACCCGCGGGCGAGGGCAAGCAATGGCACCACATCGTTGAGAAGCGCGAGGCCAATCTAAAGCGTTTCGGCCCCGAAAGCCTGCACAACACGGAGAATGTTGTCCCACTGGAGGAGGGACTGCATGTCGACGTAAGCGCGTTCTATTCATCGAAGCAGGAATTCATTACCGGATCGCCAAGCCTGACCGTGAGGCAATGGCTCAACACACGGTCATATGAGGCCCAACGTCAATTTGGTTTGAGAGCTATCGAGAATGTCAGGAGTGGAATTTGGCGAGTTCAAAAATGAGTCTCGATGCACTCGTTGAGGTGTTTGCCCAGCACACTGCGGCACAGACCGATGCGATTTTCCGTGGAGACGCCAAGACAGGAAACAATCACGCCAAGAAGCGTCTCGCCGCGTTCAAGAAGCTGTGTGCTCATGGAGATGCCGGACGGGATGCTCTCGCCGCTTTGTTCAATCATCCGCGCATGGATGTTCGCGTGATGGCCGCAGCGTATCTGCTCCGGCACCGAACAGTGGAGGCCAAGGCCGTGCTGGAGGAAATATCGAAGGGAGCGGGGTTGGCTGCATTCGGGGCATCCGAGGCCTTGCAGCGTTGGGAAGAGGGGACCTGGGCCCTGGATCCTGCCGAAGAGTGACCTCCTCGAACATGGGTTCAAGGAGAGCTTCTGAGGCCGAGGCGGATGGCACTCCGATCTGTTCTGACGCGGAGCTTCGTATGCCGCTAAGGTGCCGCCATGAAGCATCTTCTTCGGAGAGCTAGGCGGATGCTGTTGATGCTGTTGGTGACGCTGGTCATCGGCTACGTGGGCCTGTGCGTTTTGGTGTTCTTGAATCAGCGGCACATTCTGTTCCCAGCACCGCCAGGGGCGCGTGAGCCGGAGCTGCCCGGGGCCTCGCTTCTGCGCATTTCCGGACCGGAGGGCTCGACGGCCTACGCCTTCCACGTGCCCGCGCCGGAAGGAGCGCCCACGGTGGTGCACTTCCATGGCAACGGCGAGCAGCTCGCGGACGTGGAGTGGCTGGCGCAGCACTACCAGGAGGCGGGACTTGGTTTCTACGCGGTGGAGTTCCCAGGTTACGGGCTCGCGACCGAGCAGGGGCCTTCGGAGGAGGGCTCCTACGCGGCGGCGGAGACAGCGTTGGAGTACCTGCACCGGGAACTGGGTGTGCCTCGAGAGCGCACGGTGCTGCAGGGACAGTCGCTCGGGTCGGGTGTGGCGGTCGAGATGGCGAAACGAGGCCACGGAGTGCGGCTGGTGCTCATCACACCGTACACCTCGATCGTGGACATGGGGGCGAAGGTCTTCCCGTGGCTGCCCGTGAGACTGCTCGCGAGGGACCGATTCGACAGTGCGTCCAAGGCACCCGAGCTGAAGTTACCGGTGCTCATCGTCCACGGGACTCGGGATGAGATCATCCCCACGGACATGGGGCGGCGGATGGGAACCTTGTTTCCGAACGCGACCGTGCGTCTCATCGAGGGCAGGCGCCACAATGACATCCTCGGCCTGCCCGATACCCTTCACGAGCTGACGGAGTTCTCGCGAGGCGTAGCGCGGCAGGCGGACACGGTCCAGCCAGTGCCATGAAAGCCGAACCACGCCACACCGAGTTCCTCCGACCGCGAAACCGATTCGCGGATTCTGCTCGACGAATCAGGACATCAGCAGCCGCGAGTCGTCCAAATCCATCTCGGCGATCTGGTCCACGCCGTTGCGCATGAGCCTCCGCGCCGCCGCCATCGTCTTCGGGCCGTGCCCGTTGTCCAGGCACCACTGCGCGTGCTCCACCAGCAGCGCCAGCTCGTAGGTGCGGCCCAGCGTCAGCGAGAACCGCCTCGCTCCGGCCTCCACCCCCGCCGGGTTCTCCATCGCCTTCATCACCCACGTTCGCGCCTTCTCCAGCGCGTCCTGCGCCGCCGCCACGCACGGCCGCAGGCCCGCGTTCTTCGCCGCGCTCAGCCGCCGCTCCACGTCCGTGTACAGCGCCTCCAGCGAGCCCCCCTTCGCCATCGCCCTCAGCGTGTCCAGCGACAGCACGTTCGTCGTCCCCTCCCAGATGGACAGCACCTGCGCGTCCGCCAGCACCCTCGGCAGCCCCGTGTCCTCCACGTAGCCCGCTCCGCCAAAGCTCTCCACCGCCTCCGACGTCACGTGCACCACCTGCCGCCCCGTCGTCAGCTTCGCCAACGGCGTCACCAGCCGCTGCAACAGCAGCTCCTCCTCCGTCGCCGTCTTCGCCTCCATCTTCCCCAGCAGCTCCACCGCCCGGAACGCCAGCAGGAAGCCTCCGTGGAACTCCGCCTCCAGCCCCGCCAGCGTGTCCACGTGCAGCGGCTTCTCCGACAGCCGCGCCCCGAACTGCACCCGCTTGCTCGCGTAGTCCCTCGCCAGCGCCAGCGCCCGCCTCATGCTCCACGCGGCGCCCATCGCGTTCCACGTCCGCGTCACGTTCAGCATCCACGCCATGTTCCGGATGCCGTCCGTCAGCCCCGCCACCGGTGTCGCCAGCGTCCCGTCCAGCGTCAGCTCCGCCGTCGGCACCTTCCTCGTTCCCAGCTTGTCCTTCAGCCGGTTGATCTGGATTCCGTTCAGGCTCCCGTCCGGCTTCCGCGTCTCCACGTAGAAGATCGCCAGCCCCTTGCCCCCGGGTCCGTTCCCCTCCGGCCTCCCCAGCGTCAGCGCCATCTGCGCCGTCGTCGCCGAGGTGAACCACTTCGTCCCGTACAGTCTCCAGCCCTCCGGTGACCGCCTCGCCTGGGTCTGCGTCAGCCCCACGTCCGAGCCGCCCGTCCGCTCCGTCATCCACTGTCCCGAGCTCCAGAACGACTCGGGCTTCCTCGACGTCAGGTGGGGCAGGGCGCGGTTGATCAGCTCCGGGTTCCCCAGTGACAGCAGCGTCCGCGCCGCCCCGTCCGTCATCGCCAGCGGGCACGAGTAGACGTCCAGCGACGGCTGCACCAGGTAGTTCAGCGCGAACTGGTGGATGCGCGAGTGCTCTCCGTTCTTCTGCTCGTACGCCACCGCCACCAGCCCCCGCCTCGCCGCCAGCGCCTCCGCTTCCTTCCACAGCGGCGACACCTCGATGTGGTCCACCCGGTGGCCCCACGCGTCCCACTGCGTCAGCTCCGGCTCGTTCAGCCGGTCCCTCAGCTGGAACTCGTAGAAGTACCTGCCTCCCAGCTCGCCCAGATCCCGGAGCTCCTCCTCCAACCCGGCCCGCATGTCCCGCGGGAGTACCCGGGCCAGATAGCTCCGGAGCAAGGTGTCATCCTCGTACTGGTTCCCAAGCCTCGGCGGTTCCTGGAAGAAGCTCATCCCCTCCAAGCTAGCACCGAGCCGGCACCGGGGGAGTCCGCGCCCCGCCCTCCGTTTTCCGGGAGGGATCCAGGTCTCCCCGCCACTTCCTGCTACACTCGGTCCACTCAACCCGGAGCAAGCATGGCCGAGCAGCGGAGGCCGGGGGCGACTCCCCCCGGATTCGACCCCCCCGAGTACCAGACCGATACGAGCCGCACCGTCACTCCCCGGGAGACCCCCGCGGCCTCCGGTCCGAACGTGCTGGCTTCGCCACCCCGGCCCCGGGGTTCCACCGGGCCCAACCCCGCGGCTCCCAGCGGTCCCTCTCGGACCCCCGTCCAGGGCGCTCCCCCCGAGCGCCGTCCCGTCGGCCCCAGCCCCTTCCTCGAGCGCCGCAATCCCTCCCCCGAGGAGCGCCGCCGCATCGCCCAGCTCCCCACCGAGCAGCTGCCCCCCGTGCCCTCCGAGCAGCGTCGCGCGGCCCCGCCCGTGCCCAGCATCGATCTGCCCTCCGTCCCCGTGGAGAAGCGGACCTCCCCGCCCGTCCCCAGTGGGGATCTCCCCTCCGTCATCGTCGAGCCGCAGCGCCGCGCGGCCCCGCCCGTGCCCAGCATCGATCTGCCCTCCGTCCCCGCGGAGATGCGCCGCTCGGCGGCCCCTCCCGTCCCCACCTCGGAGCTGCCTCCCGTCCCCGCGGAGATGCGCCGTTCCGCCCCCGGCGGCGTCGGCCCCGCCCGGATGACCGGCACCCTGCGCCGTTCCTCCATCGCCGATGGTGGGGGCGCGCCCCCGGGCTCCCGCTTCTGGCCCTCCCAGCCCCGCTCCCTCGAGGAGACCGGCCTCACCGCCACCATGGTCGAGGAGCTCGTCCTCAAGGCCATCTTCTTCGCCGGCGAGATGCGGGGCATGGACATCGCCAACCGCCTCAAGCTGCCTTCCTCCGTCATCGAGGACATCCTCGAAGGGCTTCGCCGCCAGAAGTACATCGACATCCGCGGCGGCGGCGGCTCCGGCGTCGGCAAGTCCACGATGATCTACCAGCTCACCACGTTCGCCACCGACGTGCTGCGGCAGATCCTCGATCGCAACCGCTACAACGGCCCCGCTCCCATCTCCCTCCAGGAGTGGATCGACGCCGTGAAGAAGCAGACCGTCCGCGGTAACCGCATCACCCGCCAGCGGATGCAGGACAAGTTCGGCGACCTCATCATCCGCGACTACATCTTCGATGGCATCGGTCCCGCCATGAACTCGGGCCGCGCCATCTTCTTCTACGGCCCCCCTGGCAACGGCAAGACAGCCATCTGCCAGGGTATGGTCAACTGCTTCGACGGGGACATCTTCATCCCCCACGCCATCCTCATCGACGACTTCGTCGTCCGCATCTACGACAGCAACCTGCACAAGCCCGTCGAGGAGGACGACAACTCCCAGCCCTATGACCGCCGCTGGGTCCGCTGCCGCCGGCCCCTCGTCGTCGTCGGCGGTGAGCTCACCCTCGAGATGCTCGACCTCGTCTACTCCCCCGAGGTCAAGTACTACGAGGCTCCCTTCCAGATGAAGGCCATCAACGGGATGCTCCTCATCGACGACTTCGGTCGTCAGAAGGTCTCCCCGAAGGACCTCCTCAACCGGTGGATCGTTCCGCTCGAGAGCGACATCGACATGCTCACGCTCCACACCGGCAAGAAGATCCAGGTCCCCTTCGACGTCTTCGCCGCCTTCTCCACCAACCTCGAGCCCAGCGACCTCGTCGACGACGCCTTCCTCCGCCGCGTCCGCTACAAGCTCGAGGTCCAGCCCCCCGACGAGGAGCTGTTCCATCAGATCTTCGAGGTCATGTGTAACAAGCGCGGCGTCCCCTACGACGCCGACATGGTCCAGTACCTCATCGACACCCATTACAAGCCCGTCGGCCGCCGCTTCGCCGCCTGCCAGCCTCGTGACCTGCTCGATCAGATGATCGACATGGCTTATTACCGCGGCATGCAGCCCCAGTTGGACCAGGACCTCATCGACTCCGCTGTCCGGAGTTACTTCGTCCGGTTCGACAAGGGGAAGTGAGTGGACTCGGGGTGGGGGAGACCCTCACCCTAACCCTCTCCCAGAGGGAGAGGGGATTTCGCGAAGGGTCCCCACGGGGACGGCTCCAGCCACTTGCGCACCTCGTCCACGTGGACGTTCGACAGCACGTCCACGATGGACAGGCCCACCACGAAGCGCTCTCCCTTTCGCCCCTGGTCGTACGCCGGATAGCGGAACTTCTGCCACAGCAGTCGCACCCCCGCCTCCCGGAACGGGCCCGGTTTCAGGTACAGCGACCCCACCGCCGAGTAGTACGTGTCCATCCCCAGCTGCGTGCAGTACGACACCAGTCGCCCTGTCTTGTCCGGATGCGACCGGTCCAGCGGTGAGGCCAGCTCCACTCGCGGTTTCAGTCCCAGCGGCTCGTAGAAGAGCGCCATGCTCGCCAGCAGCGTGCGCAGCAGTGAGCCCGGTCCCCGCTCCCGCGCCGCCTCCGCGTAGAAGTCCTCGAGTCTCGGCAGCACCTGGCTCCGGAAGTACGGCCTCCTCCCGTACAGCATCGTCAGCGTCGCCAGGTGCTTGCGCGTCCACGGTTGTTCCGTGTCCACCGCCAGCTCGGAGATCCTCGTGTCCCGATGCGCTCCCTCCAGCGGAATCGTCAGCCACTGGAACGCCGGCTCCGTGGGAGCGGGCAGGGGAGCCCCCGGTGGCAGGGCCACTCGCGCCCTCCTCTGCCAACCCCTCCTCAGCCACTGCACGTTGTCCAGCACCAGCAGCGTGTCCGCTCTCGCCACCTGCTCGTAGAAGTCCAGCCACGGCAGGTAGTGTGGTTGCTCGGCGACCAGGACGCCCGCGTGCTCGCTCACGGTTCATCACTGTAGCCCGCCCTTCCGAATCGTCGGAAGATGAGGTGTGTCCCCCTCCCGCTCCCGCCTTCCTTTCGTCCTGGCCGTCGCGGCGAGCGTCGTGCTGCACGTCTTCCTCTTCCTGTGGCTCCGCGAGGCTCCTCCCCCCGTGGTCCCTCCCGCCCGGAATGTCGTCGAGCTGGAGTTCCATGAGGTGACCCGGCCCTCCGCTCCCGTCGCCCAGGCGCCCGCTCCCCCTCCTCGCGCGCCCGTCAGGAAGCGGACCCGGCTCGCGCCGAGCCTTCAGTCGGCTCCGGCTCCCCAGGTCTCCCAGGCTCCTCCCGAGACTCCCGCCTCCGCAGAGCCCTCCGCTCCCCTCGCGTCGGATGTCCCCTCCGCTCCTCCGGCCTCCGACTTTCCCGTGCGCCCTGGGTCCCTGCTTCCTCGCGCCCTTCCGAATGCCTCGGCGCAGGTTGCTCCAGGGGCCTCTTCGGAGGAGTCGGGGACGGGTGCCGTGGGCACCCGGCTGCATGCCCCCGTGCCCAGGTCTCCCGATGCGGCACTGCGTGAGCTCGTCGCCCAGCAGAAGGTGCACAACGGCTTCGTGCACGGCTATTTCGGCGAGCTCCAGGATGTGCTCCTCGCCGCATGGCGCGCCACTGGAACCTCCTCGCGGCGCAAGTCGGGCCGCACCTGTTCCGTGGAGGTGCGGCTCGTCCAGGCTCCCTCCGGCAGGCTCCTCCAGGCCTCCATCGTCTATCCCTCGTGCGACCCCAGCATGGACCAGGAGGTGCTCGCCGACCTGCGCTCCGCCGCTGAGTCGCTCCCGGCTCCTCCTCGGGAGCTGATCGCTCACCGCGACTCGATCAGCAGCGTTTATCGCTTCGCCTTCGAGCCTCCTCCGATCCTCCCTCCACTCCGGTTCGACGTGGTCGACCTGGTCGACCGCAAGGCCATCCCCAAGTTCAACCCCAAGCGCGTCTCGCTGGTCTCGGCCGAGTAGGCGCGGCTTTGGGGCACGGGTTCAACCCGGGGGGTGCATACCCTCACCCCGTCCCTCTCCCAGAGGGAGAGGGGTTGTTGTTTCACGTCGGCAGCCCTCTTGACCCCGCTGGACAGCCCGCGCTTCCTCGCCCGCCTGCCTGAACGGACGTCAGGTGGCGAAAGGGTCCCCTCGCTCGGATGCCAGGGGGGAGGGTTTGGACCCGGGTCATGACGGCCACCATCGAGGAACGTCCGACACATGGCATTTATAAGGCCGGGTCGTTCGCTGGTGGCACGACCAGCCAGGGGAGGCCTCTCACTCCTCCTCCCTCTCCCCCAGGAGGAACGAAGAAGGGTAGGCTCTCATCCATCAGGAGAACGGTTCTTCCAGAATCCGGGGGCTCCTGGTGGACCGCAAGGGCCCCGATCTAGCAATCTTCTGCCTTCTCAAAGAGCCCACTCCCGCCCTCCATGCGCTTTCTCCTCCTCAGTCGCGACGGTGACCACCCCATTGGGGCCGAGCTCACCCGGATGGGTCACGATGTGGTGGTCGCCGCGGGCCCCGAGGTGACGGCCGCCACCATCTCCCTGGTGGACGCGCTGGTCGTCGGGTCCGAGCTGGTCCGCGAGAAGTCCGAGTGGTTCAGCCAGCTGCGCGCGCAGATCCGTGCCGCCGAGGTCATCGTGCTGGGCATGGCGCCCAGCAACTCGGAAGGGGAGATCTCCGCGCTGCTCGAGTTCGGCGTCGACGACTACCTCGTCGCTCCCTTCCACGCCGCCGACGTGCGCGCCCGCATCGAGCTGCTCGAGCGCCGCAGCTACGCGTACATGCGCCGGCAGTCCCACGAGGAGTCCGCTCGCGGCGAAATCGAGCGTCTGGCCGCCATCATCCAGACGCAGAACGACATCGCCCTGGCCGGCTTGGACCTCGACGTGGTGATGCGGCTCATCGCCGAGCGGGCCATGATCCTCTGCGGTGCCGGTGGCGCCGCCGTGGGGCTCATCGAAGGCGAGGACATGTATTTCCGCATCTGCCTCGGCTTCTACGCGCACGTGCAGGGTGTGCGGCTCCCCATCCGCAGCACCATGGCCGGCGCCAGCGTGCTCAGCGGCGACGTGATGCGCACCGACGACACCGAGCGCGACCCGCGCGTCAACAAGAACGTGTCGCGCAACATGGGCATCCGCTCGATGCTCAATGTGCCCCTCAAGCGCGACAACCAGACGGTGGGGTTGTTGAGCATCGCCTCCCAGGTGCCCTACGCCTTCGTCGACTCGGACGATCGCACCATGGAGCTGATGGCCGGTCTGCTCGGCGCCGCCATGGGCAACGCCGCCGAGCACGCGGCGAAGCAGGCCCTGATGACGGAGGTGGCCTCCATCGTCACCGCCCTCCAGGAGAGCCAGCACCTCTTCGACTCCTTCCTCAACAACAACCCGGCCCTGGCCTACATGAAGGACGAGTCGGGCCGGCGCGTCTTCGTCAACGAGCCCTTCCGGCGCTTCTTCGGGCTGACCACCGGCATGGACGTGAGCGCCATCCCCGACGAGCAGCTCATGCCGCCGGAGACCGTCGTCCACCTGCGCGAGCAGGATGATCAGGCCTTCCGCTCCGGCCAGCCCACCGTCTCCGAGAGCATGATCCCCACTCCGGACGGCGAGCCGCGCCACTTCCTCACCTACCGGTTCATCGCCCGCGACAGCTCGGGCCGGCGCTTCCTCGGGTGCGTGTCCTTCGACATCACCGAGCGCAAGGCCGCCGAGGGCGCGCTGCGCCGCTCCGAGGAGAGCTTCCGCGCCCTCATCGAGGGCTCGCCCGAGGCCATCTTCGTGCACCGCGGCGGGCCGCTGCTCTACGTCAACCCCTCGGCGTGCGCCTTCCTGCGTCTGCAGGCCAACGAGCTGGTGGGCCGCTCGCTGCTGGACTTCGTCCACCCGGAGGATCGCGCCGTCGCCGCCAGCACGCTCGATGGCATGGCCGGCCGCGGGGGCCACCGGGTGCGGGAGATCCGCTTCCAGCCTCCCGACGGCAGCGTGGTGACGGCGGAGATCAGCAGCCTGCGGCTCGTCTTCGCCGGCCAGCCCGCCACCCTGGTGACCGCTCGCGACCTGACCGAGCGCAAGCAGATTCAAGCGCGCCTCGTCGTCGCCGACCGCCTGGCCTCGGTGGGTACGCTCGCAGCGGGCGTGGCGCACGAGATCAACAACCCGCTCGCGTTCGTCATCTCCAACCTGTCCTTCCTCACCGAGGAGCTGCACGCGCTGTCCGCGGAGCTGCCCCAGGGCCGTCTGGACGAGCTGGAGGAGGTGCTGGAGGAGACGAACGAGGGCGTCAACCGCGTGCGGCTCATCGTCCAGGACCTCAAGACCTTCTCGCGAGGCGACGAGGAGCAGCCCACCTCGGTGGACCTCACCCGCGTCATCGGCTCCGCGTTGTCCCTGGCCCGTGGCGAGCTGCGCCACCGCGCCACCCTGGTGAAGGACGTGTCCGACGTGCCGCTCGTCGAGGGCAGCGAGGCCCGGTACTGCCAGGTCGTCCTCAACCTGCTCATCAACGCCGCCCACGCCATCGCCCCCGGTCAGCCGGACAAGAACGAGATCCGCGTCAGCCTGCGCACCGAGAACGATCACGCCATCATCGAGGTGAAGGACACCGGGTGCGGCATGCCCCCCGAGGTGCTCAGCCGCATCTTCGATCCGTTCTTCACCACCAAGCCGGTGGGCGTGGGCACGGGGCTCGGCCTCTCCATCTGCCACGGCATCATCACCGGCTTCGGCGGGGAGATCTCCGCCACCAGCGAGCAGGGCAAGGGCAGCACCTTCCGCATCAGCCTCCCCGCCTACCACAAGGCCCGGCTGAAGGCGGGGTAGGGCGCCGCCTCCTCAGCGGGAGCGGAAGAGCGGGAAGAAGTCGCGCGGGGCCTTCTTCTTGCGCACGCACCGCGTGTCCGCGCTCATGTAGCAGGCCGAGAAGCCCCGACGGCGGCTCCCCGTGCGGCTGGGGCTCGAGCGGTGCCAGACGTAGTTGTGCAGGAGCAGCACCTCGCCGGCTTCCACCGGCAGCGGCACCTTCAGTCCGTCCGCTCCTCGCGCCGCCACCTGATCCGGCGGCACCACGCCCCCCAGCGGCGTGGCCAGGCCCCAGCGGTGGCTCCCCGGCACCACCTCCACGCAGCCTCCGTCCAACGGCGCGTCGTCGAGCGCGGTCCACAGTTGCAGCTCGGGATCCTTCGTGAGGCCCCACAGCTTGCCCCCGTCCTGGTGCCAGGGCAGCTCGCTCCCGCCGCGCTGGCCCTTGTGGAAGAGGATGGCCCGGTAGAGGCGGATGTCCCCGGGGATGAGCATCCGGGCGATGCGCTCGAAGAGCGGGTTCTCCATCCACGCGAGGAAGCGCGGATCCTTCTCCAGCTTCTCCAGCTTGCGGTAGTCCAGCGACGGGCCCTGCCAGCCGAGCCCCAGGGGCGCGTCCTCGTACCGGCCCGAGGGCGCGTCCATCTGCCAGAAGAAGCCCGGGTAGCTCACCCGGCCCAGCATGAGATCGTCCGCGCGCTCGCGCAGCGTCTCCAGTCCTTCCGCGTCCAGCAGCCGGCCCAGGCGCGCATAGCCATGCTCGGCGTAGTGCGCCAGCGGACCCGCGATGTCGAATGTCTCCGCGTCCACGGCCAGCATGCTCACCTCGCGTATGTGGCGTCCGTCCCCAGCCACTCCCGGTACACCTCGTCGACGCGCGTGGCCACCTCCGGGGGCAGGGGCTTCGCGCAGGCGTCCAGCGCCGCGTCCAGGTGCTCCACCGTCCCCGGGCCCGCCAGCACCGAGTCCACTCCCGGCCGGCCCGCCAGCCACGCGTAGGAGAGCTCCAGCAGCGTCAGGCCCGCCGCCTCGGCCACGCCGCGCAGGCGCCCGGCCAGCTCGAAGAGGCGCTCGGACCAGTAGCGGCGCTGGTACAGGCGGTTGCCATCGAAGCGCGAGCCCTCGGGGATGGGCGCACCCGGTGCGTGGCGCCCGGAGAGGAGGCCTCCGGCCAGCGGGTTGTACACGGTGGTGTGGAGCGGGTAGCGGCGCGTGAAGGGCAGGTACTCCACCTCTATCTGGCGCACCAGCGGGTTGTAGAGCACCTGGGACACCGCCGGGCGAGGCATGCCGCGCGCGTCGCACAGGCCTCGCAGCTCCAGGAGCTGCCAGGCCGCGTGGTTGGAGACACCCCAGTGCCGTGCCTTGCCCGCGCGCAGCAGCTCGTGCATGGCCTCCAGCGTCTCCCCCACCGGCGTGGCGGAATCCGGGGCATGCAGGTAGAGCAGATCCACGTGGTCCGTCCCGAGCCGCTTCAGGCTCTCCTCCACCGCGCGCGTCACCTGCCCGCCGGAGAGTCCCTCGGGTTTTCCCCGGACGCGCGCCAGCCCCACCTTGGTGGCGAGGCCCACCTCCGCCCGCCGGCCTCGCAGCGACTGACCGAGGAGGCGCTCGGCCTCTCCATTGCCGTACGAGTTGGCCGTGTCGAAGAAGGGCACGCCACGCTCCAGGGCACGGGCCACGATGCGCTGGGCCTCGGGCGCGGGAGTGCGCGTTCCGAAGTTCATCGTGCCCACGGTCACGGTGGCCAGGGGGGCTCCGGGCCCCGAGGGGCGGGGTTCGAGCCAGCGCGCGAAGGAGGGAAGTGGATCGGAAGGGGACATGGGGAAGGGGAGTGCGTCGTGGAGTGACAAACAACCATGGCGAGCGCTTCGGGGTCACCCAATAGTGAACGTCTGGGGTTGCATTGGCGGGGGGGCGGTCGAATGGTGGGCGGGACATGCCCTACCGCCGCCTCACCCGCTTCGTCACCGCCCCCGATGGCACCCGCGTCGCGTACCACACGCATGTGGGCAATGCCCCGGAGGGCGAGGCGGAGTTGGCGCTCGCCTCCTGGCCGACGGTGCTGCTCACCAACGGCATCGGCACCTCGGAGAACTTCTGGCGGTACATCGTCGCGGACCTGGAACAGGACCACCGCGTGGTGCACTGGGACTTCCGGGGTCATGGCCGGAGCCACCTGGCCGTCCAGGGGGACTACTCGCTGCGCGCCCAGGTGGATGACCTCGAGCGCGTCACCGAGGAGACGATGACCCGAGGTGACGGACGTCCCCCGCACCACGTGGGCTTCTCCATGGGCGTGCGCGTGGTGCTGGAGCTGTACCGGCGCCGGCCAGAGCTGGTGTCCGCCTTGACGCTCATCGGCGGCAGCCCCTCCACGCCGGATCCGACCGCCTGGTTCATCCCGCTGCCGGGCGGGTACGCCACCCTGGAGCGTGCCTTCCGGAGCCTGACACCCCTGGTGCCCCGCGTGGCGCCGCTCGTCCACGAGCTGCTCTCCTCGCGGCTGGCGTACCCGTTCGGGCGTGCCTCGGGCCTGCTGCGGGCCCGCGCTCCACGCGCGGACATCCAGGAGTTCCTGCTGGCCCTGCGCCGGATGGATCCGCAGGCCTTCTGGATGATGATGCGCGGTCTGGTCGAGGCTCCGCCCTCCTGGGACGTGTTGCCCCAGCTCCGGGTGCCCGTGCAGATCATCGCCGCGAAGAACGACCTGCTGGTGCCCCTGCTCGAGATGAAGCGGATGCGCGAGCGGCTGCCGGGCGCGGAGTGGGTGCTGGTGGAGGACGCGGGCCACGCGGGGCTGGTGGAGGCGGGCACGGAGATCGCCGAGGCCCTGCGTGCCTTCCGTCAGTCCTGCGGAGTGGGACCGGCCTACCCGGCGCACGTGTCGTGAAGTCCCCTCCGGCGGACTTCGTCCCCCCTCGCGGTGAGACTGGACCCGCGCGCGCCGGTCAGGCAATGAAGCCAGTACCGTGCGGATCGTTTCCTGGAACGTGAACGGGCTGAGATCGGCCCACAAGAAGGGTTTCCTGACCTGGCTGGCGGCCGAGAAGGCCGACGTGGTGGGCGTGCAGGAGGTGCGGGCGCTCGAGTCGCAGCTCCCGGAGGAGGTGCGCGCTCCCGAGGGCTGGCGTGCCACCCATTTCGTGTCGGCGATGCGCCTCGGCTACAGCGGGGTGGGGCTCTTCGCGCGCAAGACGCCGGACTCCGTGGAGACGCGGCTGGGCGTGCCGGAGATGGATTCCGAGGGCCGGCTGCAGGTGGCTCGCTTCGGGCGCCTCACCGTCGTCAACTGCTACTTCCCCAACGGCAACGGCAAGGAGCGGGACAACAGCCGGGTGCCCTTCAAGCTGGCCTTCTACCGGCGCCTCTTCAAGCTGCTGGAGAAGGGCTTTCGCGACGGCGAGCGCATCCTGGTGATGGGGGACTTCAACACCGCGCACCAGGAGATCGACCTGGCCCGGCCCAAGGACAACCGGGAGACGAGCGGCTTCCTGCCCGAGGAGCGCGAGGAGCTCGACCGGTGGATCCGCGCCGGGTGGGTGGACACCTTCCGTCACTTCGAGAAGGGTGGGGGGCACTACAGCTGGTGGAGCCAGCGCTTCGGGGTGCGCGAGCGCAACGTGGGCTGGCGCCTGGACTACGTGCTGGCCTCGCCCGGGGCCATGTCCTACGTGAAGCGCGCCGGCATCCATTGCCAGATTCTTGGCTCGGACCATTGCCCGGTGAGCGTGGATCTGGACCCCAAGGTCCGCCGCTGATACGTCCCGGAGGGCTCATGAACGCACTGCTCTCCATGTATGCGTGGCTGGAAACCGGCCTGGTGGCGCTGACGGGCTTCTGCATCCAGGCGCCGCTGGTCGTCACCTGGCCCTTCGATCGGCGCAAGGTGGTGACGGGGCGCGCCTTCCGGCTCATCGGCGTCACCGCGGCCAGGCTCAACCCCTTCTGGAAGTTCAGCGTGCACGGCAAGCCGGTACGCCCCTCGGGCCGCACGGTGGTGGTGAGCAACCACGAGTCCAACGCGGACCCGTTCCTCATCTCCTTCCTGCCCTGGGAGATGAAGTGGCTGGGCAAGGCCTCGCTCTTCAAGATTCCCGTGGTGGGCTGGAGCATGTGGCTGGCCGGGGACATCCCCGTGCGCCGGGGCGAGAAGGACTCCGCCCAGGAGGCCATGGCCGCCTGTGCCCGCTGGCTGGACAAGGGCATGCCGGTGATGATCTTCCCCGAGGGCACGCGCTCGAAGACGGAGGATCTGCTGCCCTTCAAGGACGGCGCCTTCCGGCTGGCCATCGAGGCCGGGGCGGACGTGCTGCCCATGGCGGTGAGTGGAACGCGCCGGGCGCTGCCCAAGCACTCGTGGCGCTTCGCCACCTCGCGAGCGCTGGTGACGGTGGGCACGCCCATCTCCACCAAGGGCATGACGCTCGCGGACGTGGAGCGGCTCAAGGAGATGGCCCGGGAGCAGATCCTCGCGCTCCGGGCCTCGCTGATGCCGTTCACGGGCGTCGAGGGGAAGGCTCCCGGCGAGGAGTAGCCGACGGTCAGTCCTCGTCGAAGCTCAGCTCGCAGTCGCGGGTGCCCTCGCCGGTGATGATGCCGCTGAAGAGCTTCTGAAAGAGCTCCTCTCCGTTGAAGCTCACCGAGAGCTGGGTCTTCTCGCCGGAGATGGTGACGCCCTCTCCGGTCTGAATCTTCCCTCCGAGGGCGACCACGTCCCCGGAGATGGTGGCGCTCTTGCCGAGGACGACGTCTCCTCCGAGGGACGTCACGTCTCCCGACACCTGGGCGCCGGGTTCGATGGTCACCTTGCCCCGGATGGACACCACGTTGTTGACCGTGGCGCCGGCGCGGACCTTCACGTTGCCATCGATGGCGATCGCGTCCCGGGCCTTCGTTCCGCTCTCGACGACCAGGTTCTTGCCCTGGGCGACGAGGTCCCCCTTCTTCGCGTGGATGGTGCAGGTGCCGGTCTTGTCCGTCTTCTTGGCATCGTCTTCCGCGCGGGCGGCGGCGGGCATGGCGAGCAGAGAGAGGGCGGCGAGGACGGACAGGAGGGACCTGGGCATGACAACGACTCCGGGCGAGAGGCCGCTCGGGGCGGCGCCTCTGGTCCTACGAAGGGTCGCCGGAGCGATTGCGGAGCGCCCCGGCGAAGGGCAAGGCGCGCCGCGAGCGCCATGCACGCACTTCCAGTGCGGAGCGGCTGGACAACACAACCTCGTTCCTGTTATCCAGCGCGGGCTGAATTTTCCCGTGTAACAGGAATGAGATCATGAACAGCCCTCAGCTTCCCCCCCAAGCCATCCTGGCCCAGCTCGGTATGGGCTACCTGGTGACGGCCTCACTCACGACGGTGGCGAAGCTGCGCATCGCGGACATGCTGAGTGACGGCCCGAAGCCGCTCGAGGAGCTCGCGCTGCGCTCGGAGACGCACCCGCGCTCGCTGCACCGGGCGCTCCGGGCCCTGGCCAGCCTGGGCATCTTCTCCGAGGACGAGCAGGGCCGCTTCGGCCTCACCCCGCTGGCCGAGCCGCTGCGCACGGACGTGCCCGGCTCCATGCGCGATGCCCTCCTCATGCTGGCCCACCCCGCCTTCTGGGACGCCGCCGGGGAGATGCTCTACACGCTGCGCACGGGCAAGAACGCGCTGGAGCACAACCTCGGGGAGATGTTCTTCGACTACCTGGCGAAGAACCGCGAAGCCGCCGAGATCTTCGACAACGGCGTGACGGGCTTCACCGCGATGGAGAACGCTCCCATCGCCAGCGCCTATGACTTCTCCGGCTGCCAGCGCGTGGTGGACGTGGGCGGCGGCCACGGTGGCTTCATCGCCGAGGTCCTCAAGCGCAACCCCTCGCTGAAGGGCACGCTGTTCGATCTCGAGTACGTGCTCAAGGGGCCCACCGTGCTCCAGGCCGAGGGCGTGGCGGACCGGTGCGACACCGTGGTGGGTGACTTCTTCAAGTCCATTCCCGCGGGCGCCGATGCCTACCTCGTCAAGCGCGTCCTCCACGACTGGGACGACGAGGAGTGCGTTTCCATCATGAAGAGCGTGCGCCGGGCCCTGCCGGCCCATGGGCGCGTGCTGGCCATCGACGTGGTCATCTCCCCGGGCAACGAGCCCAGCCCCGGGAAGATCGTCGATCTGCTGATGCTCTCCTCCTCGCGTGGCCGTGAGCGCACCGAGCGCGACTTCCAGGAGATGTTCGCCGCCGCCGGGCTGAAGGTGTCGCGCGTCATCCCCACGCCCTCGCCGCTGTGCATCGTCGAGGGCGTCATCGCCTGAGCCGGCGGGTCAGCGCACCGTGCGCGGCTGCACCTGCACGGGCGCCGGCACCGGAAGATCCGGGTCGATGGCCCGGATGATCCAATCCAGGGCCCTGCGCTCCCAGTCAGGGTCCTTCGAGGCGTCCAGGTAGCGCTCGTAGGCGTACACGCCCGAGGTCTTCGCCAGGCGAAGGATCTGGATGAGCGCCACCGTGCTGTCGAGCACCACGACGGAGCGCTCCATGCCGTGGCCGCGCAGCCAGACCATCGACTCCTTGACCAGCTCCTGGGTCTCCGGAGGATTGGCCTTCTGGGTGCGGGCGTCCGCCAGCATCCCGAAGGGCTTGCCCTCGAGCGCGAGCACCTTGAGCTTGATGTCCTCGAACCAGGCGCGCGCCTCCGCTGGTGTGATGTACCCGGGACAGTGGATGCGGATTCCGTAATCCGTCTGGAAGTTCTGTGGGACTGGCATCGCGACCCCTCGTGTCGGCCGGGCCCTGCCTTCGGGGTGGGCTCGGCGGTACGGGTCCGGAGCTTAGCCCGGACCCTCACCGACCGGAATCTATGTGGTCGTCTCGCTGGATGAGACCTGGCGCCACTCTCGCCGGGCGGCCAGGGGGCGCGGCGGCCCGTGGCCACCGCGCCTCCGGCTCACTTCTCCTCGTGCACGTGCAGCGTGAGGACGGGGCAGTGCGCCCGGGCGATGACCTTCTGGGCCACGCTCCCCAGCAACAGCCTCGGCAGGCCCCGGCGGCCATGCGTCCCCATGACGATCAGATCGAACCCGCCCGTCTCGGCGATCCGGACGATGGCCGCGCCCGGCTCACCCACCTCCAGCCGATGGGTGATGGGCACGGGCGACTGGAGCTCCTTGACGAGCGCCTCCAGCTCCTTGCGCGCCGCGTCGAGCGCCGTCTTCTCCAGCGACTGAGGGCTCCAGCCCGGCGCGGCGACCAGGAGATCCGGCGCCACGTACTGGGGTGGCTCCCAGGTGTGCAGCAACTCCAGCGAGGCGTTGAACGGCCGGGCGAGTTGGACCGCGTAATCGATGATGGCGCGCGAACCCTCCATCAGGTCCACGGGCACGAGGATTCGAGAAGGCGTGGGCATCGGTATTCCCTCCGTTGCCGCCCGGACCCCGGCGTGGGGTTGGGCATTGCTCCTTAAATGGCTGGAAGAAGCGTGCCAGGGGAATTGCCTCTGAAGGGGGATGTCCGCGTGCAAACTCTTCCGAGGGGCCGCATGGGGGTGCAAGCCTTGCGTCCGACGGAGTCCTTGCCCGGAGGGGCAGGGGGAAAACGAAACGGCGGCCCCGTGAGGAGCCGCCGTTCCCGTGTGTCGAGGCCGTGGAGGGCCAGGGACTACAGGCCGATCTCCGCGAGGCGGGCCCTGATGGCCGAAGCCTCGACGCCCGTGTTGTAGGCGCTGCTGCTGTAGTTGGAGCCGACGCCCACGTGGTGCAGGCCGATCACCTGGTGCGCGTAGGTGGAGCCCGCGCCGCCCAGCACCGGCGAGCCCGACGAGCCGCCCAGCGTGTCCGCGTTGTAGGACAGCTCGTTGCTGCTCCAGTTGGTGTTGAGCACCGAGCCCGGCGAGTACTTCTTCGTCGGGGTGCAGCTCGGGGTGGCGTTGTAGTCGCAGTTCTGGTGGACGACGTACATGGCGGAGCTGTTGGTGGCGTTACCGCTGGCCACCGTCAGCTTGCCGTACACCTGGCCGGGGAGGGTGCCGTTGACGGGCTTGCACTGGATGACCGTCATGTCCTCGGCCGACCACGTCTTCACGAAGGTGGAGCAGTCGTACCAGATGCGGCTGGTGGAGGCGACGCCGTCCTCGTAGTTGAAGGACACCCTGGCGCCCACCGCGTTCGAGCTGCTTCCGATGCAGTGGTTGTTGGTCACCACCTTGTCGTCGGCCACCAGCCACGCGGTGCAGCGGCTGCCCACGGCGGGGATCGACAGATAGCCCACCGCCTTGGAGCGCGTCCGCTCGGTGCTGGTGGAGCTCAGCGACGTGACACTGCTCCAGTTCACCGAGCCCACGATGACCGGGGACTCCGCGGCGCCCGTGGGCTCCGCGTCCGGTACGTCCGCGGGCAGCTCGGCAACACCACAGCCCGTCAGACCGACGACCAGGAACGCACGAGCAATCTTCAGGTTCATAAGAGGGGGGGTCTCCATGCGCGGGATGCGCGGTCGAGTCCCCATGGCACGTACCGTGCCAGCGGCCCGCGCCGCCTTCCTCCCTCGGAAGGCAACGCTCCGTCCCCTAACGGGTGGAGCATGCATGCTCCTGTTCCCGGATTGCAGATGTAAATGGATTGCACAACTTCGGGGAAAACCCGAGTCGGCCCCGGACCTTATGCGGGAGCGGCGACTGTCCTCAAACAGAACAGATGGATTCCTTGGAATCGTAGCGAAAGTGGACGATCGGTGGTGTTCCGAGGGAGGGGGGGTGGCCCGGAGGGCTTTCGACCCGGCGAGTCATGTGGAGGGCGGGAGGGCGTGGCTAATTTTCTCCTTTGTCAGGGCAAGGAGGAGAGGAGCCCATGCGTCCACCCATCGATTCCGGCACCGTGCTCATCACGGGGGCCTGCTCGCGCATTGGCCGGGAGCTCGCACGCCAGCTCGCTCGCAGGGCGAGGACCCTGGTGCTCGTCGCCCACCAGAAGGAGCCGCTAGAGGAGCTCCGGGACGAGCTGCTCGCGAGCAACCCCACCCTGGGCGTGGCGGTGGAGAAGTGCGACCTGTCGCACCCGGACGAGGTGGATGCGCTGCTGGACTCGCTGCACCGCCACCTCATCCAGGTGGACGTGCTGGTGAACAACGCCGAGCAGGGGGAGTTCGGCCTCTACGAGCAGCAGCGCTGGCCGCACATCCACCAGATGTTGAGGGCGAACGTGTCGGCGCCCATGCTGCTCACCCACCGGTTGCTGCGGCGCATGGTGGAGCGCGGGCGCGGTGGCATCCTCAACATCGGCTCGGGGGGTGGACGGCTGTACATCCCGGGCATGGCCGTCTACGCCGGGACCCGGCACTTCCTCGAGGGGTTCACCGAGTCGCTGCGGTTGGAGCTGGTCGGCACCGGGGTGGTGGTGACGCGGGTGGAGCCCGGGCCGGTGGCGGTGGACGCTCACGCGCCGCCGTCGTGGATGAGCATCTCCGCGGTCCGGTGCGCCCGCGAGGCGCTCGAGGGCTTCGAGCGTGCCTCGCCCCTGGTGTACCCGGGCCTGGCGTACCGGTGGATGATGCGGCTGGTGTCGCTCATGCCGCGCCCGCTGATGCGGGCCACGGGGATGATGGCCGCGAAGAAGCTGCGGCAGGGGACCGCGTTGCTGGAGGAGCGTGGCCAGCGTGTGTTGCTGGCCGGTGGGCCCGAGGCGCTCAGCCGATGATCATGTCCTCGCGCTCCAGCTTGCCCTCCTGGAAGCGGCGCAGGTTGAAGCGCGTGAAGAGCTCGTCGGACTCGCCCGTGGTCATCCACTGCGCCATCCGCTCGGCCACCGCGGGGGCCATCATGAAGCCGTGCCCCACGAAGCCCGACAGCTGGAGCAGGTTCTCCAGGCCCGGCGTGCGGCCCAGCACCGGGTTGTTGTCCGGCGTCACGTCGTAGCAGCCCGCCCACTGGCGCAGCACCTTCACGTGGCCCAGCTGCGGCATCTGCTCCAGCAGCGCCCGCGAGAAGCGCGACACGAAGCGCAACGTCGAGCCCATGTTCAGCCCCGGCGGCTCCTTCGGATCGCCCATGCCGCCGACGATTTCCCCGCGCATCGACTGGCTGAAGTACAGCCCCGAGTCCAGCACCGACACCAGCGGGCTCAGGAAGGGCTTGAGCGGCTCCGTGCTGAGGATTTCATGCCGGTGCGGCTCGTTGGGCAGCTGCACCCCCGCGAGCTTCGCGATCTCCGGGCTCCACGCCCCCGTGGCCAGCACCACCGTGTCGCAGGCGATGTCGCCGCGATCCGTCTTCACCTTGCGCACCAGGCCGTCCGACAACTCGAAGCCGGTGACGTTGGTGAAGGTCTCGACCTTGATGCCGGCCTTGCGGCAGGCGTTCGCGTAGCCCCAGAGGAAGGGCCAGGGGAAGATGACCCCGTCCTCCGGATTGTACGAGGCCGCCTGCGCGCCCTTGAGCGACAGGCCGGGCACCACCTCGCGCGCCTCGTCCACCGTGAGCAGCCGCGTGGGCACTCCGTGCTTGTTGTGCAGCGCCACGTTGCGCTCCAGGCGCTCCGCCACGGCCTTCGTCTTGGCCATGAAGAGGTAGCCGCCCTGGCGCAGCCACACGTTGATGCCCAGGTCGCGCGCGAACCGGCCCATCAGCGCGATGGAGCGCTTGGCCAGCTCGATGTTGGCCGACGTGCCCCACTGCATGCGCACGCCGCCGCCGTTGCGCCCGGACGCGCCCGCGCACAGGTAGCCGCGCTCGAGCACCACCACGTCCGTCTCGCCGCGCAGGGACAGGTTGTACGCCAGCGCCAGGCCCATGATGCCGCCGCCGATGATGACCACCTTCGCGCGCGCGGGCACCGGGCCCTCCGGCCGCAGTGCCGGCGGGAAGTCGCTCAACTCCTGGGGCACCCCGCCCACGGGAGGCTGGGACTCGTCCACCGGCGCCGAGGCCAGCAACGACAGCTCCGTCGGGAACTCCGGCGGCCGCGGCGTGAAGGGCAGCAGGCCCGCGGGCTTCTGCGCCTTCTCCTTCGCCAGCAGCGCCGCCACCGCCGACAGGCAGCCCTTGCCCTGGCAGATGCCCGTGCCGAAACCCGTGAAGCGCTTCACCGACTCCACGTCACAGAAGCCCTTCGAGACGGCGTGCCGGATGTCATCGGCGGTCACGTCCTCGCAGGAGCAGATCAGCGTCTTGCTCATGACAGCCCTCCGAGGAGCGACTCGGCCGCGCGCCTGCCCGAGGCCGCGGACTCCACCATGCTCCTCCCACCCGTCACATCCCCAGCCACGTACACGTCCGGCGCGGCGGTGCGTCCGTCCGCGTCCGCCACCACCGCGAACACCTCGCGTGCCTCGTCGAACTCCACCTTCGCGCCACCCTGGCGGGCCAGCTCGAAGCTCGGGCTCGTCGCCACCGCCACCAGCACCGCGTCACAGTCCACCTTCACCCGCCGGCCCGACGCGTCCGCGTAGCTGAAGCCGCTCACCTCGCCCCGGCCGTGCGCCTTGGGCTCGCTGCCCAGGGTGGCTCTGGCTGGAGCTCCCGGAGGCAACGGGCCCTTCAGGTCCACCACCGCCGCCACCTTCGTCCCGTGCTCCTCCATCAGCCGCGCCAGCGCGTACAGCTCGGGGCCCCAGCCCACCAGCGCCGCCACCTCGGGCGCCACGCCGTAGCGGCGCATCAGCAGGCTCGCCGCGCGGCCCGCGTACACGCCCGGCAGGTCATTGTTCTCGAAGGGCAGCAGCGGCGGGTGGCCCCCTGGCGCCAGCAGGAAGCGCTCGGCATACACCTTGAGGAGCCTCGTCCCCTCCGGCCCATCCGCCACCACCGCCAGGTAGCGGCCGGCCTCGTCGTCATACAGGCCGATGACGGTGGCCCGCGTGCGAGCGCTTCCCGGGGGCAGGGCGCTCGTGTCCGGCATCTTCGGCGCATCCGCCTCCGGCGCGCCCGCGACGAAGCGGCCACCCAGGGTGTCCTCGCGCTCGAAGAGGAGGAAGGGCACGCCCCGGGCGGCCAGCACCTGCGCCGCCGAGAGGCCCGAGGCGCCACCGCCCACCACCGCCACGCGGGTGCGCAGCGTCAGCGCGGGCATGCGCTCCGGGGCGGGCGAGGCCGGCAGCAGCCCGAGGCCCGCGAGCTGGCGCGCCACCTTGGCCATCACCTGCTCGGCCACGGGCACGCCGGCGAACATCTCGTGGTGATCCAACCCCTTGGGGAAGAACCAGTCGATCGCCTCGAAGACGTCCACCTTGGCGGAGGGGTAGGCGTTCTGTCGCTCCAGCTTCATGCCCGCGCGGGCTGGCACGCGGCAGGTGTAGACGTTGGGCATGCCGTCCACGCGCATCAGGCAGTGGGAGCACGCACCGGCGAAGCAGTAGGGGCCACGGGCGCGGTGGTACTTGATGGAGCGGGCGAGTACGGACTCACCGGCGGCCACCAGCGAGCACGCGACCGGCTCGCCCTCGACCGCGGGCACGGATTCGCCCTCGAGGTCCATGGTGATGGACTTACCGCGAGAGGCGGCATCTGGGAGGCGTCTCATAAGGTGCGCGGACAATGTCCCAGCGGGCCCGAGCGGTCAAAGCCCGCCCGGGACCTCGCGTCGCCTCCCGAGCAGGGGAGGTGACAGCCGGGGTGATGGCGCGTGGAAACCCGGCTTCTCTCCGCGCTGGCGCGGTGCGTCAGCCCGCTTGGGGGACCAGGGGCCGGGCCGCTCCTGGATGCGCGTTCCACTGGGGAGCGCGCAGAAGTTGCGGGAGGCTCGGAGTGCTCGCCCGTGAGGCGCGGACTGGCACGCACCATGCTGTGGAGGACGGTGGGTTCTCACAGCGGAGGCGTTCATGCTCGCCGGTTACTTCTTCTCGTTCATCCTGGCCGCGGTCCTGGTCGTCGCCTGCGCCCGGTGGCCTCACTCGGTGGGGCGTCTCGTGGTGGGCGCCGCCTTCCTGAGCGCGAGCGCCATCAATCTCACGATCGTGCTCGTCGCCCCGCGGCTGTACGTGGAGGGCTTCGGGCCCACGGCCATTCCGCTGTACCAGGCGTTCATCGAGGGCCCCTTCGCGGCGAATCCCGCGCTCTTCGTGTTGCCCATCGCGCTCGGGCAGTTGCTGTGCGGACTGGCGGTGCCGTTCGGCCGTGGAGGAGTGGCGCGGCTCGGCCTGGTGGGCTGCATCGTGTTCCTCGTGGCCATCACGGGGCTCGGGGTGGGGTGCGCGTTCCCAGCCAACCTGGCGATGGCGATCGGCCCCGCGCTCCTGCTGCGGCACCGGTTCGCGCATGGCGCGCTGCACGGACTGCACCGCAAGCACCACCGGGGGGCGGAACTTCCGGCTGGCCGGTGAAAACACCTCGGGGGCGGCCAGAGCGTCCCCCACGCTCCCAGCCGCCCCCGGAGGGTCCTTCGTTCACCGCGTCCCGCCGCTCAGCCCGGCACCTGCTCGGAGATGATGGGCTCGGGCATGCCCCGCGGGCGGTTGCCGAACCGGGTGCGGATGACCGCGCCGAAGGCCACCAGCGTCGCCAGCGTCAGCACCAGGGGTCCCAGCACCGGGATGTTGCCCACCACCAGCAGGAGCAGCAGCCCCAGGGCCAGCACCATCGCCTGCGTCTTGCGGCCGCGCATCACCGGCAGCTTCATGCCGATCTCACTCGCCACCGCCGCGAAGCCCAGCGCCGTCGTCAGGAAGGCCACCACCCACAGGGCCACCACCACCGGGATGCCGATCAGCGTCACCGTGAGCACCACGGTGATGGGCACCATCGCCAGCATGCCCAGGAACCCCACCACGCCGCTCTTCATCGGCTGCGCCCGGATCTCCGAGCCCAGCTCCTTCATCCGCGTCGGCAGGAAGAGCTGCCCCAGGAAGCCCGTGCCGAAGAGCATGGCGAACCACACCAGGAAGGCCGCGAAGTCGTTGTCATTGCGATCCTCGCGCTCGACGCGGGAGGACTTCTTCACATCCTTGAGGTTCTCCTTGATCTCTCCCGCCACCATGCGGCCGATGTTGGCGCCGCCGAAGGACTCGGTGCTGCCCTCCACCTTCGCCCCATCCTGCTTGATGACGGCGCCGCCGAAGGACGAGACGTCTCCCTCCACCACCGCGCCCGGGCCGAGCACCACGTTGCCGCCGAAGGCGTGCGCATCACCCTCCACGTGGCCGGTGATCTCCAGGTTGCCGCCGAAGACGACCGCGTCGTCCTCCACGTGCCCCTTCACCGTCAGGTTGCCGCCGTAGACGACGGCGCTGTCCACCGACTCGCCCTCCTTCACCTCCAGCGAGCGTCCACGCGCCACCATGTCGTGCGAGCCACGGGAGCGCCGCACCTCCCGCATCTTGTTGCGCACGCGCTCCTTCACCTCGTCCTCGTCCACGGCGCTCTCGACCGCCTTCGCCACCTCATCCACCATGTCCGCGGGATCCGGCGGCGGCGCGATGGCCGGAGCCGGTGGTGGGACCGGCGGACCGCTCGGAACCGGGGGCGTGGGCGCGGCGGGAGCCACCACGACGGACTGGGCCTTCTCCTCGGCCGTCAGGGGGCGCAGGGTGTAGATGCCGTTGTCCTGCTCCATCTTCAGCGAGTAGGCGCGGGCCACCGTGCGAAGGGCCTGCTCGGCGCCGACGTTCTTCAGGCGGACCTCGGCGGGCGAGTCCAGGTCGCCGGTGACCACCACGTTGAGGCCACCCTCCTCGGCGATCTTCTGGATCGCATCGCGCAGGGAGCCGCGGAACTGGACGTCGATGGTGTCCTGGGCGCGGGCCTCCTGGGCCTCGGGGGCCTGGGTCTGGGCCAGCGCGAGGGGGGAGGCGAGGAGGAGGGCGGGAAGCAGCAGGCGCTTGGAGATCTTCATGGCGACACTCACGCTTCGGAGGGGGTAGGGCCGTTGCCGGCCAGTCGCTTGATGCCGAACAGGGTGGAGAAGAGGAGGGCGGCGAGCAGGCCCGCGACGGGGCCCGCCGCGGTGTGCCACAAGGCATGGGCGCCACTGAGCAGCGCTTCGACGAAGGCCTTGCCGTCCACCAGGAAGCGGGCCAGGCCGGTGCCGGCCCCGCTCAGGGCCGTGTCGTTGGTGATCAGCACCCCGAGTCCCGCCAGGAGCGAGATCCCCAGGATGGACAGACCCGTCCACAGCTCGCGGCGCACGGGCGCGGGCTCGGAGGCCACGCGCGCCATCACCTTGTGCACCAGGTCCGGCGGAGGGAGCGGATCCGCCAGCCGGTACAGGTCCTTCTCCAGCAGCCGGTGCTCCTCGATGATGGCGGTGCACAGCGGGCAGAGCTTCGCGTGCTCCATGGCGGGGCCGTGCTCGCCGGACTCCAGCTCGGTGAAGAGCACCTCGAGGTCCGGGCACTCGATCGACGTGGGCATCATGTCGGCTCCTCCGGGCTCATCTTCTTGCGGAGCTTCTCCCGGGCCCGGAACAGGCGCGCCATGATGGTGCCCGGCGCGCAGCCCAGGACCTGGGCGATCTCCTTGGTGGTGCGCTTCTGCACGTAGTAGAGCGCCAGCACCTCCCGGTCGTCAGCGGACAGGGTGGCCAGGGCCGCCTCCAGCGACTGGTGCTCCTGGCGGGCGATGGCGCCGTCCTCGAGGGAGGCCTCTCCACTGGGGAGGAGCTCGCTCATCGGCTCGAGCTCCTCCGTCTTCACCTTGGTGCGCCGGCGCAGCAGGTCCAGGCACAGGTTGCGGGTGATGGCCATCACCCACAGGTCGAAGGGGCGGGACTCGTCGTACTTGTGGAGGTTCTGGTAGGCGCGCAGGAAGGCCTCCTGGGAGACCTCGGCGGCCTCGGCCTCGTTGCTCAGCAGGCGCAGCGCCAGACCGTAGACGGGGCGTTGCACGCTGCGTACGAGCGACTCGAAGGCCGAGGGGTCCCCGCGCCGGGCGGCCAGTACATCGGCCTTCCAGGGCGGGGCGGCGGAGTCATCGGCCACCAGCATGCCGATGGCCCGGGCGAGGTCCGCGACGTCTGCTGCGTTGAGGGCGAGAGCGTTCACGCCCTGGTCTACGGAGCATGTGTCCCCTGATTGCACCGCCGGGGAAATCGGCGGGCCGGCTCACTTCTTCTTCCGTGATTCCGGGCGCTTGGCCGCCTGCTCGCGCCGTGCCTTTTCCTTGGCGTCCTTCTTCTGGCGCTGGCTCTCGCGGAAGCCGAGGGTCGGGGTGGGCCTGGCCTCGGTGGTCTCCCGGGTCCGCACGCGCTTGTCGGGAGCGGTGGGGGCCTCGGGAGCCGGGCTCCGCCTGGCCGTACCCCTGGCCCCAGGCGCGCCCTTGGGCACGGAACCCCCCCTGCTGGCATCCCGGAGGGGGGGCGTGGGAGCGGGGGCCTTGCGGGGACCCCGGGGAGCATAGGCGGTGTCGGCCGCCTCCCCATCCTGGTCCTCGACGGGAGCCCGCCAGGAGTCGCGGATCTGCTGGGCGCTCTCCTCCTGATACTCGAAGTGAAAGAGCCGCTTGATGACGAGCGTGGCGTAGGCGCCGGGGGGCAGGGTGAAGGCGATGTTGACCTTGTACTCGCCCCGGTTCAGCTCATCGTTCTGGACGCGGCCGATGACGAGCTTGTGGGGGAGGACGACGGTGGGGCGCTCCTCGTGCTTGAAGTAGAGCATCCGCGGGGCCTCCTTGATGCGGAGGTCCTCCAGGGACAGCTTCTCGCGTCCGAGCACCCAGTCCACGGCCTCCTTCACCTTCGGATCCTCGATGCGGGTGTCCGGGGCGAGCAGGGGGAAGGTGGACTCGCGCAGGACGCGGAGCACCTCGGGGTCCGCGTCGCGGTAGAAGAGGAGGGTGCCGGCCTGGTACTTCAGGGGGAAGAGGTGCTCGCGGGGCAGCAGCAGCTGGAGGTAGCGCCGCACGCCCTCGTTCCAGAGGTAGCTCTGGTAGGTGAAGAGCAGCATGGCGCGGTAGGACGCGTCGATCTGCAGGAAGGCGCGCAGGTAGTCGCCGGGGTGCTCGCGCAGGGACTTGAGGATGCGGTGGTACTTCTTGCTGCCCTCGAAGGGCACGCGCGCGTCCCACCGGCCCCAGTTGTCGCGCCAGAAGCTCTTCACCTTGGCGTCCTCGGTCCGGTCCAGCTCCGAGGGCTTGGCCAGGTAGTTGCGCAGCGCGGCCTCGAAGTCGCCGCGGATGAGATCCTTGGCGATGAAGCCCTGGCCGTGCTTGAGCGAGCCGAAGCGCTGGCTGTCGAAGTAGTTCACCACGCCCAGGCGGTTGACCTCGGCGGCGGCCACGTTGAGGAAGCCGACGGACGTCTCGGACAGCGAGCGCACGGTGACGGCGAAGCGGTTGGAGGTGATGTTGGCGGCCGACAGGGCCTTGTCCGAGCGCCCCAGGTACTTCAGGCGCAGGTCGGGCTCCTGCATGTCCACGTCCGCCCCGTCCACCGCGATGAGCTGCTCGGTGCGGCCCTGCTTGTCCTTCAGGCCGCAGTAGGAGATGGAGCCTGGCTTGAGGCCGAAGGCGTCGCGGATGCGGTCCGCCGCGTCGAAGGTGGACAGCTTCTGCTTGTCCATCAGGTAGACGCGGTAGCGACCGCTCGGCACCTCGTCGAAGCGGTACGACTCCTTGACGGAGAAATCTTCGGGTCTCTGCTTGATTCGCACGAGGCTCCCTTAACAGCCAGAGCCGCCTCAGAGGAAGGAGCGATTGGCCGGGGGCCTGACAACCGGACACCCGGCGGCGTAACGTCCCGGTCCGCCATGCGATTGCTCCTCCTGTTCGCCCTGCTGACCGCCACCGGGTGCGCCACCACGATGTCCACCCTGCAGACGGGCAAGCCGCTCGCCCGGGGGCAGCTCCAGGTGTCGGGCGCCATGGGCGTCTTCGCTCCGGTGGGCCAGCTCGCCACCGTCATCGACCAGGGGATCAAACAGGGCAAGGCCATCAAGAACACCATCGATTCGGGCGAGCCCTACCATCTGGCCGAGGAGGATGCCCAGAAGCTGCTCGGCGTGGGGCTGGCGCTGGCGGTGGCCCCGCCGGGCACCAGCAACGAGCTGATGATCCGCACCGGTCTGCTCGAGTCCAACGCCCTGGATCTGGGACTGCGGCTGAGCACCAGCTCCGTCCGGTTCGACACCAAGGTGCGCCTGCTGCACGCCGGAGATCCGGAGGACGTCCCCATGGACGACATCCAGCGCAAGTCCTTCGACGTGGCGCTCGGCGCCGCCGTCTCCCGCCACCTCTTCAAGAGCCCCGTCCTGGAGGCGCTGGAGCTGGTGAAGATCGACGCCTTCTCGCGCTGGGACGTGGAGGTCCCCCTCTACATGAGCGTGGACCTCGGGGACATCTTCAAGCTGTACGCGGCGCCCAAGTACATCTACAGCCGCACGACGCTGGACCAGAAGCTGGTGGACTACTCGCGCGTCGGCCAGGACGTGACGGGCTTCGACATCGCGCTGCCCGCCCAGGTGTCCAGCCACTTCTACGGCGCCAGCGTGGGCTTCGCCCTTGGCTACAAGTACGTCCACCTCTACGCCGAGCTCACCGCCGGCTACACCGCCTGCCGCCCCGTCATCTTCGGCCAGCAGAGGGATCTGGGGGGGGTCACCCTCTACCCGGCCATTGGCATCGCTTTCAAGAATCCCACCCCGCTAGGCGCCATGCTGGCGCCGTCCACGCCTCCTGTCGTATCCCCGGTAAGCCCGGAAAGTCCGGTGTCGGTCCCCTGAGGTCGCCCCCCAGGCGGGCATGCGTCGCCGTTCCGGTGCCCGATTGCCTCTGGTAGTGTCCCGCCGTGACGTTGGAGTCCGGGCCGTCGAGGTCTCGCGCGTGAGTCAAGGTTCCACCCAATCCGCAAAGTCCGCTGGCCTCCGGGGTCCGCACCTCAAGGGACGGTTCCCGGATGGCTCGTCAGGGGATTTCCCGCTGGGAGATCTGACGACATTGGGTCGCCATCCCTCCAACACGGTGCGGCTGGTGGACCGGGAAGTCTCCAAGGAGCACGCCAGCATCGAGCGGATGGGGCGCGACTTCATCCTGCGAGATCTGGGCTCCTCCAACGGCACCTTCGTCAACGGGCGGCGCGTGGCGGAGCTGCGGCTGCGCGACGGGGATGAGATCACCCTGGGCGCCTCCAAGCTCGTCTTCCACGTCGGGGAACAGTCGAGCTCGTTCGCCCCGGTGGCGCAGCCGCCGGTGCCCACGGGGCCCCCGGCCAACCCGGGGCGTGCCGCGCCTCGCGTGACGGTGGTGGCGCAGTCGCACTCCATCCCCGCGTTCCTCGCGCAGATGGATCAGCAGGCGCCGCAGAACTTCCGGCCCGCCGAGCAGATCCAGGAGCTGGCCACCCTCAAGCGCGAGTACGAGAAGCTGCGCCTGGCCTACGAGTTCCACCGGCAGGTGAGCCAGCAGGGCAAACAGGCCGATCTCTTCGAGCAGATCCTCTCGGTGGCCTTCCAGCTGCTGGCGGCCGACCACGGCGTCATCCTCAAGCCGGTCGCGGATGGGCAGTTCACCGCGGTGGCGATGAAGCACCGGCAGGGCAGCCCGATGAACGTGATGGTGTCCGACACCGTGCTGCAGAAGGTGGTCGAGACGCACAAGGCGGTGCTCACCGCGGACGCCATCATCGACGAGCGCTTCTCCTCCTCGGAGAGCATCGTGGCCCAGGGCATCCGCTCGGCCATGGCCGTGCCGCTCTTGTCCAAGGGCCACCTGGAGGCGGTGCTGTTCCTGGACTCGCGCCAGCAGACCAACGCCTTCTCGGAGAAGGACCTGACGATCCTCTCGGGCATCGCGGCCCAGGCGGCCATCGCCCTGGAGAACGCGGCGCTGGGCGAGCAGATCCGCGCCGAGGCCATCACCCGCGCCGAGCTCAGCCGCTTCCTGTCACGGGCGGTGGCCGAGGCGGTGATCCGCGGCGAGACCGAGGACCTGCGGCAGAGCCGGCTGGCGGAAGTGACGTGCCTGTTCGCGGACATCCGCGGCTTCACCACCCTGTCGGAGAACGAGTCTCCGCAGGAGGTGGTGTCCATGCTCAACGAGTTCTTCACCCTGATGGCGGGCGTGGTGTTCCGCCACGAGGGGAACCTGGACAAGTTCATCGGCGACTGCGTGATGGCGGTGTGGGGTCCGCCCTCGCAGCACCCGGACGATCCGGCCCGCGCGCTGCGCGCCGCGCTGGAGATGCAGGACGCGGTGGAGGTGCTCAACGGCTCGCGGATGGCGGCGGGCAAGCCGCCCATCGAGGTGGGCATCGGCGTGAACACCGGCCAGGCCGTCGTGGGCTACATGGGTAGCACCGAGCGCCATGAGTTCACGGCGATCGGTGATACCGTGAACACGGCCTCGCGCCTGTGCGGGCTGGCCAAGGGGGGAGAGGTGGTGGCAACCGAGAGCACCGTCAGGAAGGCCGGCAACGGCTTCGAGGTCGCGCCCCTGCCCGTCACCCAGGTGAAGGGCAAGGAGAAGGGCGTTCAGCCGTACCTCGTGCTCGGGTGGGAGATCACCAACTCCAAGGCCTGATGAAGACCCAGAACTGTCCCAACTGCGCGCGTGCGCACGACGTGAGCGGGCTCGCGGACGGCCACGAGTTGCCGTGTGCCTGCGGGACCCGCTTCCCGGTGCGGGGGCTGGAGCGCTCGCCGGTGGCCTCCCTGGATGCCGGCGTGGATGCCACGGTGGTGCGCCCCTCGCTGCCGGTGGGGGGCTCGCCCGGGATGATGACCGGACCCGTGGCGGAGGGCTCGTTGGTCTCCACCGCGGTCGAGCTGCCGGGCTACGAGCTGGTGCGCGTGCTGGGCCGGGGCGGCATGGGCGAGGTGTGGCTGGCGCGGCAGAAGTCGCTGCGCCGCATGGTGGCGGTGAAGGTGCTGCCGCCGCGGCTGGCGAAGGATCCCGAGTTCGTCACGCGCTTCGACAAGGAGGCCACGGCGCTCGCGGCGCTCAACCACCCCAACATCGTGCAGATCATCGATCGCGGGGTGGCCGGAGAGCACTACTACTTCGTGATGGAGTACGTGGAGGGGCGCTCGCTGCGCGACGTGATGCGCGAGCTGTCGCCTTCCGAGGCCCTGCGCGTGGCGTTGCAGGTGGCGCGGGCCATCGAGAGCGCGCACGACAAGGACATCATCCACCGCGACCTGAAGCCGGAGAACATCCTGCTGGATGGGCGCGGGCACGTGAAGGTGGCGGACTTCGGCCTGGCGGGCATCCGCCGGCCGGACTCGCGGCTGCAACTCACCGCCACGGCGGTGGCCATGGGGACGATCAACTACATGGCCCCGGAGCAGCGCCGGGACGCGAAGAACGTGGATGGGCGGGCGGATCTGTTCTCGTTCGGCGTGGTGCTCTACGAGATGCTCACCGGCGAGCTGCCGGTGGGGCGCTTCAAGCTGCCGTCCGAGCGCGTGGAGGGGTTGGACGCGCGGGTGGACGACGTGGTGGCGCGGCTGTTGGAGAACGAGCCCGAGGCGCGCTACCTGAAGGCCGCCGAGGTGTGCCGGGAGCTGGAGTCGCTCGTGTCGAGCACCTCGCTGCCGCCGGGGATGGTGCAGCAGCACGAGGCCGAGCTGAGCCCGGTGCGCAGTCGGCTGAGGTCGGGCTGGCGCAAGGTGCGGGTGGTGCTCACGGTGCTGGGCGGGATGGTGGTGGTCTTCGCCGGAGCGAGACAGGTGCTGGGCCGCCCGGCGACCCTCTTCCAGTTCGGCGACAAGAAGGTGGTGCTCGGTACGTGGGGGCCGCGGTTGACGGACGCGGACAAGCCGTGGCCGGACAACACCGATGCGGACCTGTTCGTGTCCTCGTCGGTGGAGGAGCTGGCGGACGGGCGGGTGCGGTTGGGAGTGGACTTCGTGCAGGGCGAGGAGGAGCTGAACGCCCATGCGGGAACGTGGACGTTGGAGAACGGACAACTCCGCGCGATGCAGGGGGGCAACGAGGCCGGCGGTGGGCAGCTGATTCCGCGCGCGTACCTGTCCCACCGCTACTTCTCCAGTGACGACTTCTCCGCCGAGGCGCTGATGAGCGCGAGCCCGCTGGGCAAGGGCTACGCCGAGGAGCCGGACGCGCAGCACTACGCCGAGCTGTCCTTCCGGGACACGGGCCTGCAGGTGTCCGTGTACGCCATCCCCAACGCGGGCATGCGGCTGAGCTGGCGCTACACCGACGCGGGAGGGGAGGAAGTGGTGGGCAACAGCTCTCAGGAGGTGGAGAGCCTGGTGCAGGACGAGACGCCAGTGCCCGTGGGCCCCTTCCGCGTGAAGCTGCAGCTGAAGAAGAAGAAGAACGGCGTGGACGTGCAGGCCTACATCAGCGGCGCCTCCGAGCCCTTCGCGCGCAAGTTCCTGGAGGGCTTCCAGGGGCGTTCGGGGAAGGTGGCGGTGGGGTGCCGCAACCTGAGCTGCACCTTCGATGACTTGGTGGTGCGGGGCGTCCAGACGAAGAAGTCCGCGCACGACAAGGTGGCGGAAACCGAACAGGAGTGAGGAGAAGCACGTCCTCCGGGGCGGGTCCGTGTCCTGTGGCGCACGGGAGGACGGCCCTGGCGTGCCCTTGCCGGAGCCGGGTGGCGTCCGCACCTTTGGCCCGGGCACGGCCCGCCCGTGAGAGCCAGAAGAGCGGGCCGTGGTCCTGACTCCGGGCAGGGGGAGCCATGGACTTGCGGTTGGCATTTGCCCCGCTGTACGCGGCGGGGCTGGGTGCGCTGGTGCTGGCGGCGTTCACGTTCGGCCGCAAGGACGCACGTGCCTTCACGCCGCGCTGGCCGCTGGCCTGGTTCGGGCTGCTGGCGATGGTCTTCGCGCTCGTCGCGCTGCGCTATGGGGCCGGGCCGCTCATGTGGGCGGCGCCAGCGGTGCTGGGTGACGGAGTGGGCTTCGCGCTGCTGGTGGCCGCGGCGGGGCTGGCGGTGGTGGGCTCGCGCATTCGGGTGCGCGCGGACACGCTGAAGGCCGAGGCGCCTCGGAGTATCGACGAGGGCGTGGCGGCACTGCGCGAGGGATGCTCGCCGGGGTGGGGCGTCTACCGCGGACGGTTGGCGTCGAGCGATCAGGTGACGTCACCGGGCGGGGTGGTGTGCGCCTTCTACGAGGCGGAGCTGCGAGGCGTCATGCCGGACGGGAGCAAAGGTCCGCTGCTGTCGGTGGAGCGGGCGTACGCGCCGGTGCTGCTGGTGAAGGGTGAGCGGGCGGAGGCGTCGGTGTCCTTCTCGCCGAAGCTGCTGCTGGCCCCGAGTCGGATCCGCCGCTGTCAGATGGGCAAACCGCTGGCGGAGACGGGCACGGGGGTGCCAGCGGAGGGCCAGGCGGTGGAGGAGGCGCTGTCGTACGAGCGGGTGGGGAAGCTCGGCGAGGAGTGCCTGGTGGTGGGAGAGCTGCGCAAGGGCCCGGTGCCGGGAGTGTACGAGCTGCGAGGCAAGCAGGGCGGGCCGGCGCTGGTGCTACTGGGAAACGAGGGCGAGGGAACGGGCACAGTGCTGGCGCGCCGGGCGTGGCGGATGTTCGCCGCGGCCGGAGGACTCACGGTGGCCGCGGCCTGGGTGCTAGCGGGCTGAGCAAACACAAACAAAAGCTACGCGGCCGGAGCCGAGCCACGGCGGTAGTCCGCCGCCACTCGCTGCACGAGGGCGTACTCCGCGGGCATGTCCATCCCGTTCTCCACGGTGAGGGTCTGGACCCGGGCCACGATCTCCTCCGAGACCGCCTCGGGACGCCCGGCGTTGAAGGGGGGCTCGGGAGCGTATTCCATCGTGAGCTGGACGGTCTGCGCGATGGCCGGGTCGGCCAGCTCGGCCGCGAGCGTCAGTCCGAAGTCGATCCCCGCGGTGATGCCACCGCCCGTCACGACATGGCCGTCACGCACCACGCGGCCGGGATCCGGGATGGCGCCGAAGAGGGGCAGCAGGTCGCGCATGGACCAATGGCACGCCGCCCGCCGGCCCTCGAGCAGCCCCGCGGCGCCCAGGAGCAACGAGCCCGTGCACACGGACGTGACGTAGCGGGCCGTGGACGCCAACCGGCGGATCGCGTCCATGAAGATGCGGTCTTGCATCGCCTTCGCGACGAAACCGCCCGGCACACAGAGCACATCGCACCGCTCCAGGTCCTCCAACCGGGCTAGGGGAGCGAGGGTCAGGGAGCCCTCGCTGACCGGTTGCCCTCCCACGGAGGCGAAGATCTGCTTCACGCCGGGAATCATCGAGAACGCAGTCTGCGGCCCCATGAAATCCAGATACGTCACGCCCGGGAAGAGAGGAAAAACGATGACGAGGGATGAAGCCATTTCGCGGACTCCTTGTCTGGTTTTGACGGCTGCACTCTTTCCCGTCAGAGTCGTGACGGAAAGGACGTAGTTCCCTCGATTTCGGCCATGGTTCGAGACATTGGCTTTCTCGTCTTCCCCTCGTTCCAGATCCTGGACCTGACCGGACCGGTGTCCGTGTTCGAGGCGCCGACGATCCAATCCGAGGAACCCGGTCCCTACCGGATGCAGCTGCTGTCCGAGCACGGAGGCTCGATCGAGAGCTCCTCGGGCGTCACCATCATGACGCGACCGTTCGGCGAGACCCTGCCCGACACGCTCATGGTCGTGGGCGGGGCTGGAACCTTCGGGGCGATGGAATCGCCCGCGGTGCTGGACTTCCTGCGGGCCGCCGCGGCGTCATCACGGCGGGTCGCGAGCGTCTGTTCCGGCGCCTTCATCCTGGCCGCCGCGGGTCTGCTCGACGGCCGGCGCGCGACCACCCACTGGAGATTCGCGGCACAATTGCAGCGCCTCTTCCCCCGTGTCCGCGTCGACGCGGAGCCCATCTTCATCCAGGACGGCCCCATCTGGACGGCGGCGGGGGTCAGCTCCGGGATCGATCTCTCGCTCGCCCTGCTCGAAGAGGATCTCGGCCTCGAGGCCTCGCGCGCCGCGGCTCGCGATCTGGTGGTCTATCACCGCCGTCCAGGGGGCCAGTCCCAGTTCTCCACGCTGCTCGAGCTGGACCCGCCATCGGATCGCATCCGCCTGGCGCTGACCTTCGCACGCGAGCACCTTCATGAGCCCCTGAACGTCGAGCGGCTCGCCCAGGTGGCGTGCCTCAGCCCGCGTCAGTTCGGGCGGGCGTTCCTCGCCGAGACCGGACAGACTCCCGCCAAGGCGGTCGAGCAGCTCCGCGCCGAAGCGGCTCGGGTGCGCATCGAGACCAGCCTCGAACCCATCGAGCAGGTGGCTCGGGCGGTGGGCTTCTCCGATCCGGAGCGGATGCGCCGGGCCTTCCTCCGCGTCTTCGGGCAGCCGCCCCAGGCCATCCGGAGGGGGGCGCGGCGCTCCGGGGCGAGCCCGTGAAGACGGTACGGGATGGCCGCTCCGTCTCAATGGAGCTCCATCCCAAAGGTGGCCCGCTCCGGGGTGGGGTGCTGCTCGGCCAGACGCGGCAGGCGGACGCGCACGCGGGTCCCTTCTCCCTCCCGGCTCTCCAGCTCCATCCGGCCGCCGTGATGCAGGACGATGCCCCGCGACAGGTACAGCCCCAGGCCCATGCCGCCGCGGTCATGAGGCGTCCCCGCGTGGGCCCGGTAGAAGCGATCGAAGACGCGCTGTCGCCGATCCTCCGGGATGCCGATGCCCTCGTCGTGGATGGAGAGCTCCACCTCGTCTCCGTCCGGGGTGAGGGCCACCTCCACCGGGTACCCCTCGGGTGAGTAGCGCGCGGCGTTGTCCAACAGCTCGGTGAGCACCTGCGCCAGCCTCGCGCGATCCCCGAGCACCCGTGCTTCCGGCCCTGGCCGCACGTGCACCGGGTTGCCCGGGTGGAGGGTGGCGATGCGCGCGGCGGCGGCCTCCATCAGCTCGCGCAGCTCCACCACCTCCTTCTCGAAGTGCATCTGACCGAGGTGGAGCTGGGAGGCGTCCAGCAGCGTGCGGATGACCCGGTCCATCCGATTCACACCGCGGTTGATCCCCTCGAGTGCCCGGCGCAGCGAGGGCGTTGGCTTCTCCGTCCGCGAGGCGAGCTGGGCGAAGGACTTCATCACCGCCAACGGTGTCTTCATCTCGTGCGCGGCCATCCTCACGAAGTCGCCCTGGAGGCGCTCCAGCTCGACGGCCTGGGTGATGTCGCGCCACACCGACACGGCGGCGACGACCTGGCCCGACTCATTGCGGATGGGGGCGGCATTGAGCCGCACGGCGAGCTGCCGGTTGCGCTGGGGCGGGGAGAAGAGCAGGTCCGTGTCGTCCACCTGCTCGCCCCGCAGGGCCCGGGGCAGGGGCAGGTCGTCATAGGGAATGAGCTGCCCATCCAGGCTATGGATGGGGTAGAGGGCCTGGTACCCGGTATCCACCCGGTCCCCCTCGTATGAGGAGGTCCCGAAGAGCACCAGCGCGGCACGGTTGGCGAGGGTGATGTTGCCATCGGCGTCGGCCACGATGACGGCCTCGACCATGTTCTCGATGATGGCCTGGAGCTCCGCCGAGCGCTGCCGGACCTGGGCGAGCAGCCGCCGCCGCTCTTCCTCCCGCTGCTGGCGCTCGGTGAGCGTGCGGGCCAGGACCCGGGTCCGTTCCGAGCGGGCCATGGCCACGCCGCTGGCTCCCAGCCCCGCCCAGAGCACCACGCCCAGGGCCCCCACCAGCCACCGCTGGTGGCGCACGGCCGAGAAGAGCGTGGCCTCTCGCGTCGAGGCGAACACCTGCCAGCCGGCATTCGAGACGGGCACGTGGATGGTGTGCCGACCGCGATCCAGCCCGTGCTCGTGCTCCCAGGCGCGCAGGTTCTCGAGCGAGAGCTCGGAGATGCTCCGAATGGGGCTCCCGTGCTCGCGGGCCCAGGCGAAGAGTGAGCCCTCCTGGGGATGCGCGATGAGCACGCCGGCACGGCTGACGACATAGAAGCTCTCCGCGTCGGAGACGTTGGCCTGGCGGACCACCTCCTGAACCTGGGGGAGGCGGATGTCCACGCTCACTACCCCCCTCAACCGGCCCTGGTCATCGAAGAAGGCCCGCGTCAGGGACTCGTAGGTGCGTTGGTCCACCTCGAGGTAGGGCTCGGAGATGACGATGTCCCCAGGCAGCCTCCGTGCCTGTTCGTACCAGGGGCGACGAGGATAGTCGTAGGCGGGGTGGGACCATTCATAGGTGAGGACCGGGGGCCCCCCTCGCTCATCCTCGTTCCGGTGGATGTAGGGGCCCATGAGGCGCACCCCGGGCTTGAACTGGCCGGGTTCGAACCACACCCCGAGCCCATAGGCGGTGCGCTCCGGGGCGGAGGCGAGCACCCGGCGCAGCAACTCCTCGAGCTCGCGCTGCTCCCTGAGAGGGCCAGCGAGCGAGGCCAGTGTGTCCACGAGCTGCTTCGAGGCATGGAGCTGGGATTCCAGCTCGGAAGCCAGCTTGCTGGCACGGGCTGCCTGCTGAACGAGGGCCTCGCGCTCGTGTCCCTGGCGGGCCATCTGCTCGAACCTGAGCAGTCCGAGCGTGAGCACCACGCCCACCACCGTGGCCAGTACCAGGGCGAGCGAGAGCGACCGGCGCGCGGATGCCTCGTGGCGGTCGGTGGGGGGGCGGAGGGACTGAGGATGGGAGCGTGCGCGCTCCTGGTGGATGGGAGACAAGTCTCCTGATGGATGAGGACGGCAGAGAGGCCCGCCAAGGCACGAGCGAGGGCGGGGCCGATCGCGCGCCACGTTCCCCTCGGAGGGAGGGGCGGGACTCAACCCTCGTCAGCGATCCCGTACTCCTTCAGCTTCCGGCCCAGCGTGTTGCGGCCGATCTGCAGCACCTTCGCCGCCGCCGTCCGGTTGCCTTTCACCGAGTCCAGCACCCGCAAGATGTGTCGCTTCTCCACCTCGGCCAGCGGCAGCAGCTCGCCGTTGCCCTCCGAGTCCACCGCCGTGTCCCTGCTCTCCACCACGGCCGGGGGCGCGCCGACCACCTTCGGCAGCGGCAGGTGCTCCTCGAGGATCTCCCCCTCGCACAGCACCACCGCGCTCTCGATGCAGTTCTCCAGCTCGCGCACGTTGCCCGGCCAGCGGTAGCGCTTCAGCCGCTCGAGCGCCGCGGCGTTCAACCTGGGCAACGGCAGCCGGTGCCGCTTCGCCGCCGCCGCGATGAAGTGCCGCGTCAGCCGCTCGATGTCCTCCGCGCCCCGCTCTCGCAGCGGGGGCAGGACCAGCTCCACCACCTTGATGCGGTAGTACAGGTCCTCTCGGAACTTCCCCTCCGCCGCCATCTTCGCCAGATCCCGATTCGTGGCCGCGACGATCCGCACGTCCACCTTCAACGTCTGCGTGCCGCCCACCCGCTCGAACTCCCGGTCCTGCAGCACCCGCAGCAGCTTGCCCTGCACCGGCAGCGGCAGCTCGCCAATCTCGTCGATGAACACCGTGCCGCCATCCGCCGCCTCGAACTTGCCCGGCATGCGGTGGTCCGCCCCGGTGAAGGCTCCCTTCTCGTGGCCGAACAGCTCGTTCTCGATCAGCGACGCGGGCAGCGCCGCGCAGTCCACCTTCACGAAGGGCTTGTCCCGCCTCGGCCCGTTGACGTGCACCGCCCGGGCGAACAGCTCCTTGCCGCACCCGCTCTCGCCCCGCAGCAACACCGTGGCATCCGTCGGCGCCGCCTTCTGGATGAGCCGGTAGATGACCTTGAGGGGCTCGGACTCACCGATGATCCGGTTGAAGAAGTAGCCCACCGGCGCGTGCGGCTGCTCCTTCGCCCGCTGCAGCTCCTGGTACAGGCTCGTGCTCTGCAGCGCGTGGCTCGCCTGCACCGAGATGGCCATGAGCCGCTCCACGTCATCGTCCGTGAAGCGCCCTCCACCCCGGCGGTTGAGCACCTGCAGCACGCCGTAGAGGGAGCCACTCGCGTCGCGCAGCGGCACCGCCAGGATGGTGGTGGTGCGGTAGCCCGTCATCCGGTCGATGTCCGCGAAGAAGCGGCTCTCACCCCGGGAGTCCGGCATGTTGACGGGCTCGCCGTGCTCGGCCACGTAGCCGGCCACGCCCTGACCCAGCTTCACGCGGATCTGCGACACCTCGGGCAGGTGCGCCGCGCGCGAGAAGAGCTCTCCGCGCGCGGCATCCAACAACCACAGCGTCCCCCGGTCCGCCTGCATCGTCACCGCGATGCGATCCATCAACGTCTGGAGGAACGCATCGAGATCGACCTCGCGGCCGACGAGCCCGCCAATGGGGAGCAGGACCTGACTGACATCCGAGGAAGTGGCCATGACGGGCAGGGGGGGAAGCTCGAAGCCTGGGGGGAGACTATCGCAGTGTGGGCCCATGCGCCCCTCCCCTCACGCACAAGCCGCTCCGAGGATGATCCGCTTGCCCTCGCGCGCCGGCTCGGCGGCGGCGAAGTAGTTGCGCGCCTCCTCGGCCATGTTCTCCACCATGTCGTCGTTGTGCGCCGGATCATGGTGGAAGAGGAAGAGCCGGCGCGCGTTCACCGCCGACGCCACCTGCGCCGCGTCCACCATGGTGGAGTGCCCCCAGCCCTTCTTGGGGATGCCCTTCTTCCCGTTGTACTCGTCCGGGGTGTACTGCGCGTCCAGGCACAGCGCGTCCGCGCCCTCCATCCACCGCGCCACGCGCGGGTCCAACGTGGCCAGGGAGATCTCCATGTCCGTGGCGTAGACGAAGCTGTGGCCGTCCGCCTCCACCCGGTAGGCCAGGCACCCCTGGGGATGCGGCGCGTCGAAGGGCGTCACCTTGAAGGGCCCCACCTCCACTGTCCGCCCGTGCAGCGCCGCGTCGAACGTCATCCGCGAGCGCATGGTGGACAGCGGCACCGGGAAGTTGGGGGGCTCCATCTGCCTGGCCAGCACCGACTCCAGCGCCCGCGCCCCGTCCGGCCCCGGGCCGTACAGCGCCAGCTCCGTCGTGGGCAGGAAGGCCGGCGTGAAGAAGGGGAAGCCCTGCACATGGTCCCAGTGCAGGTGCGAGAAGAAGATGGAGGCCTTCTGGGGCGCGCCCTCGCGCATCATCACCTCGCCCAGCGCGCGGATGCCCGTGCCCGCGTCCAGGATGAGCCGGTGCCCCTGGCTCGTCACCTCCAGGCACGACGTGTTGCCTCCGATCCGCGCCGCGTGCGACCCCGACACCGCGATGCTCCCCCTCACTCCGTAGAAACGCACTTCCATGGCTGCTCCTCCTCGAAGGCTGGGGCGGTCCGATCCGTTCCGCCCGTCACGTGCCTCCCTCAGAGCAAGGACGCGGCCAACGCCAAATGGCTGGATTTACTTGGAATCCAGGGCGATAGAGGAGGTCGGCCGCTCCATTCCGGCGCACCTGTATGGAGCGGACGATCCGATCCGGATCGACCGGGAGCGCGTGGAGCGGCCGGGCATTGTGGGGGAATGGGCGCACATGGAAGACTCGACGCGCCGCGATATGCGCGGCATCAGGGGGGAACTCCCGCGTGTATCCCGAACGATTCCGGCTTCCCCAGGTCACCGAGCACGTGCTGGCGTGGCTCGAGCGGCGGCGGCCCGGGTTCGGTGAATGGAGCGACGAGGTGGAGGCGCAGCTGCTGGCCGAGGCGCGTCTGGCCCTGGCGGATGTGGCCCATCGCTTCTCCGAGGTGGCGGTGGATCCCGGCTACTGGGAGCGGCTGGAGCGCGGCGTCTTCACGGTGGTGCTGCCGCGCTATTTCCAGCTGGCCCGGGAGCACCACGCGCTGCAGCGGCGCAAGTACGGTTTGTGGCGCGGAGGGGATCTGCTCTCGCGGGCCGCCTACACGGGGGCGGGCATCGCCGCGGCGGTGACGATCGCCCTCACGCGGGTGCCGGACTGGTTCGAGCCGCTGCCCTTCGCGTTCATCCTCTTCGGGCCCTTCCTGCCGGACATGCAGGAGTCCTTCTTCCAGCGCCGTTACCGGAGGCAACTCGCCACGCTGGTGCGGGACATGGGCGTGGAGCAGAGACAGCTCGAGGCCTACCGACCGCTGGACGAACCCCTGCGCCCGGAACTGGGGCCTGGGGAGACACATTCAAAGGAGAAGGCATGAAGTTGTCGGGAGAGCGGATTGTCGCGGCCCTGAAGCAGCCGAGGACCCGGGTGCTGTGGCCGCTGGGAGTGGCGTTCTTCGCGGGCCTCTTCGCGTACAACGCGTGCACCGTCTACGTGCGGCCGTACCAGGTGGGGGTGAAGCAGGTCATCCTCGGAGGGGAGAAGGGCATCCGCGAGACGGTGTACCGGCCGGGCCTGCACTGGGTGACACCGGGTGCGGAGCGCATGCACCTGTTCCCCAGTGATTTGCAGTTGCTGGAGATGGCGGACAACGCGGCCGAGGTGGGTGAGGGCGCGGACCACCGGGTGGTGCGGGCCATCAAAATCCAGACGTCCGAGGGCTACACGGTCTCGGCGGACGTCACGGTGCTCTACCGCATCGAGGATCCGTACAGGGTGATCACCCAGATCGGACCGGGGCGGCTGTACGAGGACTCGGCGGTGATTCCGCGCGCGGAGCAGGTGCTGCGGCGGACGCTGGGCGAGATGGACGCGGATGACTTCTACAAGGGAGACAGGCGCGACAAGGCCGTGTCCCAGGCGCAGAAGCTGTTGATCACGGAGCTGGAGCCCAAGGGCATCAAGGTGACGCACGTGCTGCTGCGCCAGTACCGGTACGACTCGCGCTACCAGCAGGCGATCGAGCAGCGGAAGATCCAGGACCAGTCGGTCTTCAAGAACATGGCGGAGACCGCGGCGGCGCAGGCCGAGGCGGACAAGAACCGGATCATCGCCGAGGGCCAGGCGAAGGTGCAGGTGGAGCTGGCGCGCGGAGACGCGGAGGTGGCCAAGCTGCGCTCGGAGGCGGAGCTGTACCGACGCACCCAGGCGGCGCAGGGCGACCTGGTGGTGAAGCTGGCCAAGGCGAAGGGGATCGAGCTGGAGAACGTGGCGCTGCGCGGCGCGGGCAGCGAGAACATGGTGGGCCTGAAGATGGCGGATGTGCTGGGCGGCACGCAGGTCATCGTGGTGCCCACGGACGGGGAGGGTGGGGTGAATCCGCTGGATCTCAACGCGGCGCTCAAGCGCTTCGACGTGAAGGGGCTGTGAAGACCATGACGCGCATGGACTTGAGGATGCTGGGGGTGTTGGTGCTGCTGGCGCTGTCGGTGGTGCAGGGGTGCGCGTGCCACTCGACGGACTCGAACGAGGTGGGCGTGCTCACGCGGAAGTTCACGCTGGTGGGCTCGCGAGGCGTGCAGCCGGAGACGTACGCACCGGGCGCGACGTACTTCTTCTTCCCGCCGTTCTCCACGGACTGGAACACCTTCGAGACGAAGCTTCAGAACCTGCGGATGCGGATAAAGGGGGATGAGGAGAAGGGCCGGAGCGACGACATCGAGTTCAAGACGGTGGATGGCAACGACATCGCGGTGGACGTGACGGTGGCCTGGCGGATCGATCCGGCGAAGGCGCCGCACCTGGTCCAGAAGGTGGGGCGCTCCACGCTGGACGTGGAGAACCGGCTGATGCGGCCGGCGACACGAGCGCTGGTGCGGGACGCGTTGAACGTGCTGCGCTCGGAGGACTTCTACACCGCGGACAAGCGCTTCGCGGCGGCGGAGAGCGCGCGCAAGCTGATGGAGGATGCGCTCGCGCCCGAGGGGGTCATCGTGGAGCAGGTGATCCTGCAGGAGCACCGCTTCAATCCCGAGTACGAGAAGGTGATTCGGGAGAAGAAGCTGGCGGAGCAGACGGCGGAGAAGCTGCGCTCGGAGGCGCAGGCGGCGGCGGAGGAGGCCAAGCGCAACCTGGAGTCGGCCAAGGGCACGGTGTCACAGAAGATCGCCCAGGCGCAGGGAGAGCTGGAGCAGACGAAGCTGGCGGCGGACGCGGAGCTGGTGAGAGCCACCAACGAGGCGACGGCGATCCTCAAGGAAGCCGAGGCGAAGTCGAAGGGCATCGCCAAGGAGAACGAGGCGCTGGCGGGAGCGGGCGGCCGGACGATGGTGAAGCTGCGCATCGCCGAGGCGCTTCAAGGCAAACAGATCATCTTCATTCCCAGCGGGCGCGGCGGAGCCACGCTCCAGACGATGGACATGAACCAGATCCTCTCGCAGTACGCGGTGAGCAAGAGCGCACAGAGCTCCGCGAACAACGGACAGTGACCTGTGTATGCCCCCTCTCCCTCTGGGAGAGGGCTGGGGTGAGGGTCTAGGGCGCCTTGGGATCAGCCCCCTGGACGTCGACCTGCTCCAGCACCTTGTCGTCGATCTCGACGGGGGTGCTCTTCTTGAGGTTGGCGATGAGGTCGTCGATGGCCCGCGAGCGCCGCTCCATCTTGAGGCGGGCCTCGATGCGCGTACGGACCATGTCGAAGGCCAGCGTGCCGTCGGGGCTCCCGAAATCCGAGAGGTGCTCCTGGTAGTACTTCTGGAGCTCCGCCTCGCTCACGGGCTGATTCTCGAGAGTCGCGGCATGCTTCTGGAGGAGCTTCTGGACCATCAGCCGCTCGAGGGAGGCCAGGACCTCGGGATCCTTGTCCAGCCCCTGCTTGCGGGCCTCCTGCGCGAGCAGCTCGACGCGGATCTGGTTCTCGAGGAACTCCTTCTTGCGCTCGGCGGTGGTGTAGCGCGCGCGAATGGCGGGCGGCTGCTCATCGAGCCGGGCCTTGAGCTCCTGGAGCGTGATGGTGCTGTCACCCACCCGTGCCACGACGGGTTCTTGCTTCGGTGGCGTGCCGGATCCGGACTCCTTGCATGCACAAACCAATAACAGGAGTGAAACGGCGCCCTGGGAGAACTTCATGAATCGCATGATGTGATGTCGATCTTGAGCAGCGCTTTCAGTCGAACGCGCCGGGTGTCTACCCGCCGGAGTGTGTCACGTCACGGGTTGCTTGTCCTGTAGCCAACAGATCCCCTATACGGGCCCTTCACCCATGGAAGGGGTCGTTGTGTCTGGACTGAAGCCACTTCGCGGTCTTCTGACCCTGTTGCTGGTGGGCGCGTCGTCCCTCTCCTTCGCGGATACGGGGAACGTCACGGTCGTGAAGGTGGACCCTGACGACTACACCGGGACGGGTGATGCCCGGCGGAGCGTGGCCCAGGCGTTCTACGCGCGGAACTCGGACGCCTACGACTTCCTGGTGGTCTTCCCCGGCTTCGACACCATCCTGCGCCAGGATGACGTGAATCCGAGCCACACCGTGGGTCTGCACACCCTGGTGAGGAACTCCGTCAAGGGCATCGGCAAGCCGATCAACTACGACATCGGCGCTCTCTTCCATAGTGCCCGGCAGCTCAAGGGCTACATCGACATTGGCACGCTCCGGCCGACCTCTCCGATGAAGACGGAAGCGGAGGCCCTGCAGATCCTCGCCCACGAAGTGGCGCACCAATGGTCGGGGCAGGCCGGGAAGGAACTCGGCATGCTGGGGGAGGAGGACTCCCACTGGAGCTTCTTCCTGAGCTCGAACGCCTCGGTCCTCTACGGTTCGGAATGGAAGGACAACAAGGACGCGACCCCCACCAAGATGGGGACCTTCACCGCTGTCGAGTCCATGCGGCGCTACTCGCCGCTGGACCTGTACCTGATGGGCTTCATGGCCCCCGAGGAGGTCCCTCCCTTCCAGCTGCTCACGCCCGGCAGCGGGGTCACCCAGAATCCCGATGATCTGCCTCCGCTCGACGCCACCGTCACCATTCCTGCCACTCCGGCCACCCTCCAGGTGGAGAACCTCATCGCCCTGCTCGGCGAGCGGAGTCCAAAGGCGGCGAATACGCCTCGTGACCTGAGAGCCGCCTTCATCCTGCTGGTTCCAGAAGGGCAGGAGGCCACCGCGGCGCAGCTCGCGCATGTCGAGAAGGTGCGGGCCGCCTGGGCCAACCAGTTCTTCTACCTGACGCGCGGTCGCGCCTTCATGCAGACCGAGCGGGTGGATCGGGCCCCGACGGGCTCCTGGGTGGGTGAGGTGCAGGGTCTTCAGTACCTGCTGAATCACAAGACCGGGACGCACTGGCAGGATCACCCGGAGACGGCTGTCCGTGAGACGGAGGCGGTGCTCGCCGCGCTGGCGTACTTCGACGGCAGGGAAGGGGTCTTTCAAGCCGTGAAGGACGGGGCGGACTGGCTCGACGAGCGCACGCCCAAGGATGGTGACGAGCGGGCACGCCGCCTGCGAGGGCTCGCGTTGGCCTGGAGGCCCGATGATCCGGGCCTCGCTTCGCTCGCGCAGGACACCGACCCCCTGGGGATTCGTTGGGAAGGAGGACGTGGCTACGCGCCCGGATACGGCGCGACCGTTCTCGACACCGCGCTGGTCGGACTGGCGCTGACGGAGACGGAGGCCGGGAGAGCGGAGAGCGAGCCCTTGAAGTCCACGCTCGCGGGGATCGAGTCGTACCTGCTCGCCCATCAGAACGGAGATGGAGGCTGGCCGGCCCTGGAGCGCGGTCCGAGCCGGCTCGAGACGACCGCGCTGGTGCTGCAGTTCCTGGCCCGGCGTCCGCGGATGGGCTCCGCGCTGGATCCCATCTCCATGGCCGTGGGAGCGGCCTTCACCTACCTGGAGGCGCACAGGGGGATCGATGGTCTCTACCGTGACGACCTCGATCTGCCGAGCACGACCGCGGAGGTCGTCCTGGCCCTGGTGGCCTGGGGGGAGCTGGGGGCCGGGGATGGCGAGCAGATCATCGCCTCGCTCCAGGCGCAACAGCTCGCGGATGGAAGCTGGGAGGGCTCGGTCTACCAGACCGCGCGGGTGCTTCATGTGCTCCGGTTGCTGCAGGTGCCCAACCTCTCCATCGCCAGCGTGGAGCTCTCCGGTTGCTCCGTATTGGAGGGCGCCTCTGGCTGCTCCGTGTCGGAAGGGGCGGGGGCCACCGTGGAGGTGCTGGTGCGCAACACTGGCTTCATCGCCTCGGATGAGACGACCCTGGTTCAGGCCGTCGACTCGAACCGTGTTCTCTTCGGTGATCCGCAGGATCTTCCTCCGCTGGCGCCTGGAGCGACCGCCAGGGTCCGGCTCCCGATCGATACCAGCGAGCACGCGGGTTCGACCCAGCTGTTCGTGGTGGTCGATCCCTGGGATGACATCGATGAGGTGCGTGAGGACGACAACCACGCGGCGAAGGACTTCATCGTCAATCCGGCGCCGAGTGGTGTGGATCTCTTCGTGGTGCCCGGGAACGTGGTGGCCTCGCCGGAGAAGGTGGGTCATCTGCCCCAGACGCTGCAGGTGACCGCCCTGGTGGGCAATGCGGGTCTTACGCCAGCCAACGGAGTCGTGGTGTCGATCTCCGTCGGAGAGACGGTCCTGAACAGCACCACCTTGAATCTGGCGGCCCAGGCGAAGGACGTCCCGGTGTCGCTCCCGGTGGTCATCCAGGGCGGACCGTATCCCGTCGCGCTGAAGGTTCGCATCGCGCAGGCGTCGGGTGCACCCGAGGAGACTCGGGTGGACAACAACGTCGCCACCTTGAATGTGGCGGCGGAGAGCACCGTGGGCCTCCAGGTGGGGGCCCTCCAGCTGCCGGGAGTAGCGCTGATCGACAACGTCCCCACCACGGATCAGAACGCCACCGTGCCCATCACGTTCGAGGTCTCCAATACGGGGACGACCGAGGTGGTCGGAGCGAGCGTGGAGGTGCGTGTGGTGGCGGCGGATGGGGTGCGCCTGGTGACGCTGCCCGCGTCCCTGCAACCCCTGGCCTCGGGGCAGAAGAGGCCGGGGACGGTGTCCTGGGTGGCCACCCACGCTGGCACCTACACCGTGGAGGCCCAGGCCATGTACCAGGGCACTCCTCGGGGAAGCGCGGTGACGGCCACGCTCAAGGTCAATCCTTCCAACGAGCCAGACCTTCAGCTGGGGGCGGGCGCCATCTCCACCTCTCCCCAGCCGCCGCTGCAAGGGAAGAAGGCGGACATCCTCGTTCGGGTGCGCAATGCCGGAGCCCCGGTGGGAACATTCACGGTCGATCTGTTCCTGGGGAGCGCGACGGGTACGCCTGTCGGCAGTGCCACGGTGGAGGGGCTCGCGGCGGGAGAGTCGAAGGTCGTCACCTTCGAATACACCCCGCCTGGCGCGGACAAGTTCGTGCTGGTGGCGCAGGTCGATAAAGGCAATCAGGTGGATGAGCTCGAGGAGAACAACAACACCTCGGTTCTGGAGCTCACCCCCCGTTCCATTCCCGACCTGGTGCTCACGGAGGGAGACATCCTCCCGGACAATTCCTTCCCCACGGCGGGCGATGCGGTCTCCGTGACCGTCTCCGTCTACAACCGGGGGGAGCAGCCATCCCAGCCCACCCAGGTGCACCTCTACCGCGGAGCACCGAAGTCGGATGGTAGCAATTTGATCGACCAGGCCCCCCTCGCGGCGGTCGAGGCGGGGGCTCGGGGGCAGGTCGTCATTCCCTGGTCCACCTCGGGGCTTTCAGGGGCGCAGACCCTGGTGGCCATCGTGAATCGCGATGGACTGATCCAGGAGCAGAGCACCGGTAACAACCGGGCCGAGCGCCAGATCCTCATGCAGACCGGAGCGGTCGCGCTCACCGAGCCCTACATCTCGCCCAATGGCGATGGCGTGAAGGACTCGACCGGGATCTTCTACCGGCTTCCCGATGACAGCGGTGCCTCGAAGGTGCTCGTCACCACGCGAGACGGAACGCAAGTGCGGACGTTCGAGGTTCCCGAGAGCGGTGAGCCCTCGGTTTCGGTTGTGTGGGATGGGAAGGACGAGGCGGGCAGGGTGGTGAAGGACGGTGAATACCGGATCATCGTCCTCGCTGAAGTTGGCGGTAAGCAGGTCCAACTCGGCATGGCCGTGGCAGTGGTCGACACCAACGGGATCCAGATCGATGAAGTCGAGGATCCATCGCTGATCCGTCACGCTTTCTTCAAGAACGTGGATGCTGGTGACCGGGGGATGCCGGACGACAGCGGCCTCGTCTACTTTGGAAGCAATGCCTCCACTCGCATTTGTGGCTTCTATCGCCAGTCACTCATGGGAGGAGAGCCCGAGCTGCTCGCTCAAGTCGGCGTGATGGGCGTGAGTTGCAATGTCAATATGTATAATTTCGAGGTGTCTCCGGATGGCAATTCCTTTGCCTACCTCGAGTACAATTCCTCGACGGGAAAATACGAGCTGAAGCGTGTCCTGCGGGGAGGGAAGGCGCCCTCGACCCTGGTTTCGAGCAATATCTCCCAAGAGGACATCATCGCCGGCCCCATCCGGTTCCAGGCGGATTCACAACGGCTCTGGTATATCTGGAGTTCCGCCTCGTATACCTACACTTCTCACCAGCTTCGCAGTGTCGGCGTGCAGGGAGTGCACGACGTCAGGACCGAGGTCGCTGCCTCATACAGCAGGATTGGCGGCCCCGCCTACTCTGATTATGGCACCCTCAACGACTTCAGGCTGTCTCCTGATGGGCGTCATGTGGCTGTTTCGGCCTGGCATCGTGATTCCAGATTCGGGTGTCTGAACAAAATCTCACTCGACCAGCCGGACTACGCCTCGGCGATCGAATGCCACTACCAGAACAGTTTGAACGTGTTCGGCTGGGTCGATGGAGGCAACTCCCTCCTCCTGGCCCGCTACGTTCAAGACTTCTTTGATGGAGGGCTCTACCGGAATGTGGGGGTGCAGTGGGTGCTCCATGGCCTGGAGTCCGGAGAGAGAAAGGCGTACCCAGACTCCCGGTTCAAGACCTATGGGTTCGCACTCAGTCCTCGAGGCGACGCCGCGGTCAGCTTGATTTCGGGGCCTCCGGGAGGAGTGACCCTCGGCATCACCAGGCCCGTCATTGATGGCGATTCCAAGGAGTTCGCCTGGGTGCCTGGTGTGAATGGGGTGGGATTCGAGTGGTCTCCTCGCGGAACCTTCCTCCATGGCGAGGTGAGCGATGGGTTGTCGTACTGGGCCATGTACCACCTGGAGAACCTGTCGGCGTGGATCCAGGCGTCCCGCCCGCCCGGCGGCTCCGCCATCTCCCTCAGGGGAACGGCCACCGATCGGAACTTCGACAGTTACACCGTCGCCGTCCGGCCTCTTGGCTCGACGGCCGAGCCGGTGGTGGTCGCGCAGCGGCGGGTGCCCGTCATCGAGGGGCAGCTCGCCACCTGGAACCCGCCTGGCCCTGGCTTGTACGAGGTGATGCTGACGGTCAGGGACAAGGCCGGCAATTCAGTCACCCGGACCACGAAGGCCATCTGGTCCAATGCCGCCTCCACCATCGCCAACCTCTCCGCCGATCCCGTCATCTTCTCTCCGAATGATGACGGCGTGCTGGATACGGTGGCGATGAAGTACCAGGTGACTTCTCCCACCAGCGCCGGATTCGTCGTGACCCGCACCGACACCGGTGCGGCCGTGAAACACTTCGGGAGCCCTCCTCTTGAAGTGGGTTGGAACGAGTTCACCTGGGATGGGAAGGTGGACAACACGCGTGTCCCCGACGGTGACTACCTGATCAGCGCGGATCGGGCCAACACGGGATTCGTGGTGGACACGAAGCCTCCTGTGGTGAGCATCGCGCCGGGCCAGCAGCTTCCCAGGGTCGGCAAGCGGTCCATTTTCATCGACAGCAGCGGGACGTTTGCCTACTCCGCGGAAGGCAGGCCCGTTGAGATTCCCTCTGTGCGGGTCTGGGCGGCCTCGACGACCGACGAGCTCCATCCGGGTGAGGAGAAGCTGGAGTCCGTATCTGGGACGGGTTCCGTCGCGATCGAGCGTGACGGGATTCCCAATAGCCAGACAGGTGAGACTCTCTGGGTCGCCTTGCCCGAGGAGCTGCGGGGTGGGCAACTGCAGGTACGCGCCAGGGACATGGCGGGTAACACGGGTTTGAGCCCGCGGGTCACCGTGCCCGAGCGGCTCTTCCTGACTGGCATCGGAGAGGCGTCCACGCTCGAGTCCGGTGGCACGTTGCACTACGACGGGCGGACCATCCCCCGTATCGATCTGCTCCGCCCGGTGAAGAACCAGGTCCTGGTGGACCACCTGGGCCTGTTCGACGCAACGACCGACATCAATCCCTCGAGCTTCACCTTCAAGCCCCAGCGCTATGCCTTCGCGCTCGCCAATACCGTGGGAGAGCGCATCGTCTCCTACGCGGTGTCCTACCCGTCTCCGGTGACCGGAGCCACGGTGGTCGACTACATGAACGTGGAGATGCTCGCGGAGGACGCGATCGTCTGGGATGCCCGCACCCTTCCGGTGCGCCCCTTCGACCTCCACATCCTGGCCACGGATGCCACGGGGCGGGTCTTCTCCACGAAGGTTCCCTTCGTCCCCGGCGCGACCGTGGACACCTGTATGAAGTACGAGGGCGGAGCGGAGGAGGCCACGATCTCCGTCCGGCTCGCGCGTGGCGCTCCGGATACCGAGCTGCTCGCCCCGGGTGCCACGCTGGAGTTCATCCCCTATGGTGGCGCCACCTCGGAGGTGCGCGTACCGGTCTCTCTCGGCGGTGCGATCCTCGACGGGGACATCCTCTACAGGACGCAAGTGCCCACCGGCGGCCTCACGAAGTGTCTCTATACGGTGGCGATCCAGGGAAAGCGCATCGACGGTAGTGATGTCGAGGGGTCCGGCATCCTGAATGTCTGCGGGTTGATCGACGTCGGAGCGGCCTCGGGCGCCTCGCGGCAACCGCTCAGCCTCATCGAGACGTTCCGCCAGCCGCTCCAGTCCGTCGAGGTCTATGTCACCGACGAGAGCACAGGCCTGCCGCGTCTGGTCACGACCCTCCCAGGCTTCGACGGCCAGTCGGCGGAGGTGCCAGTTCCGGGACTGTCCTGCGGAGAGCGGAACCGGTTGCGCTTCGTGGCGAAGCTGGCCGACGGCACCGTGCTCGACAGTGCGCGCAACGAGCAGACCATGCTCCGCCTGTGCGACGCGCGCGAGCCTGAGTGTGCCAACATCGATATCAATATCGAACGCCGCGCGAATGCGGCTGTCTGTGCATCCCAGAACCCGGTCTACGACATCTCGGTCAACGCCAGCACCGACGTCGCGGGGGGCTGGCAGAAGCTCGAAGCGTGGCTGATCACGCCCATGGAGAAGCGCGTCAAGCCACTCGCGCTCACCCAAAGCGCTTCAGGTACCCTCTGGACCCAGGAAGTGGAGACGGGAGACCTGCCGGAAGGGGAGCATCGCGTCGAGGTCATCGCCACGACGGTGAAGGGGACCCGGCACAGGAGGATTTCCAGCATCACGGAGGGATCGGTGTTCGTGGACCGGACGCCCGTCCAGTTCACCCTCTCGGCGCCCGCTGACGGTGCGCAGTTCTGCCCGGTGGCCTCGAACCTCTCCGATGGAACCCTGGGGACGTCCTTTGATTTCAAGGGACTCCTCTCCGACCAGTGGTTGGAGCTCGCTGGATTGGAGATCCGACCTGTCGACAGCAACGAGGTCAAGACCGTGTCTCTCTTCTCCAAGACGAGACCGGAATGGGTGCTCGCCGAGGGCACGCTCGGGAAGATGGATGCCGCGGATCTTCCCCCGGGTGCCTATACGCTCACCGGCTTCGCTCGTGATGCCAGTGGTGGCTCGGTGTGCCTGACACCTCGCACCCGCACCTTCTACGTGAGCGATGGCATCAACCTGGATGCACTGACGGTGGACCCGGTTGTCTTCAATCCTGGTCCCCAGGGGACCGAAAACAAGACGACCCTGGTGCACTACTCCCTGGATGGTCCCGGGGATGTGACCCTGTACGCCGTCAGTGCGGGAGGGCAGACGTCGGTGGTCCATCGGTTCGGCGGACAGGCCAAAGGGCTCCACGACTTCACCTGGAATGGGAGCGTGGTGGTGGGGGGGGATGCCTTGATCGACGGGACGTACACGCTCCGGGTGGAGGCCGTCGATGCCTGCGGCCGTCAGTCCGTGAAGACCACACAGGTGGTGCGCGACACGACTCCGCCCGTGGCCCGGATCGATACACCGGTGGTCGGGGCTTCCGTGGGGTCTGTCATCCAGGTTACGGGTCAGGCAACGGATGCCAACTTCAAGAGCTACTCGCTGTTCTTCGAGGGAAGCACCGCCAAGCCCTTTGAATCGGAAGTGGCCGCGACGGGCGTGCTCGGAACGGTGAGCACCGCTGGCCTCGTGAACGGCGAGCATACCCTCGTGCTCACGGTCAAGGATCAGGCCGGTTTGACCAGTGAGGCGAGGATCAAGGTCCAGGTAGCGGCCGGGAGTGTGATCGCCAGTTTCTTGATCACGCCCGATCTCATCTCTCCCATTCAGCCGCTCGGGAAGGTCGTCGCCAACATCGTGCTGCGGCAGTCCGCGAGGGTGGAACTGCAGATCGAGACCAAGGATGGTTCACTCAAGACGCTGCATGGACCGATCCTGCTCGATCCCGTTCCCACCGCGGTGGAGTTGCCCTCGGCCCTCTTCGACGACCCGAGGCTCGATGTCGATGGCGATTACAATGTGAAGCTCGTCACCACCGTGGATGCGCTCGCGCTCACCGAGACGGCTGTCGCTCGGCTCGCGATCGATCGCACCCCGCCCACGCTCGAGCTCACGGCACCGCAGGCGGGCGGCCGCGTGCCGGGACGTGGAGACGTGGTTGGCTCCGTCTCCGACCCCCATCTCCGCGAGTGGAAGGTCGCCTACGGTCTGTCGGGACCGGGAGCGGTGATCGGCAGCGGCCACCAGGCCCAGGGAGCCAACAGCATCCTGGCCCGCTTCGAGGGGCTGACGGACGGGGCGCAGCGGATCGTGCTGACCGCCACGGATGGTGCTGGCAACAGCGCCAGCACCTCGGTGAACTTCATCTCTGATTCGACGCCTCCCCGGATTGCCTTCCTCTATCCCGTGGCGGGTGAGTACCTCTCTTCGGACCCGATCACCGGCTCCCAGATGGTGGGGGGCCACGTGTCTGGCGATGACCTGTCCCAGGTGACGCTCTCGGCCAGGAGCGGCACCAGCTCGCAGGAGATCGGCACGGTCGTTCCCCCGGTGGAGGGGGATGTGGAGCTCCCCTGGTCCCTTGCCACCGAAGGGCCGGTGACGCTCGTCTGGACGGCCACGGATCTGGCTGGCAACAGCGCCCATGCCGAGATCCCCGTGGTCGTGGACAACACGGATCCGGAGGCGCAGATCTCCTCGGTTCAGGTTGGCACGTCCTCCATCAAGATCAACGGCACCGCACGCGATACCAACCTGGCGAGCTACACGCTGGAGCTCGCCAGTGGCTCTTCCACGGGGGCGTTGCTCTTCAGCGAGATTGCCTCGGGCACTGTGTCCGTGGGCTCGGGCTTGCTGGGCGAATTGCCGGTGCTTCCCGCCGATGGCATCTATACCGCCCGGCTCACCGTTCTGGACCGTGCCAACAACAGCAGGCAGAGCGACCCCTTTGAGTTCGTCGTCGACACCCAGCCGCCAACGCCTCCGGTGCTCAGTGCGATCGTGAAGCCGGGGCGGCACGTCGAGCTCTCCTGGACCGCCAGCAGCGATGCCTCCGGCATCAAGCAGTACAAGATGAAGCGCGCCACCGGCTCGGGCAAGTTCGGGGATCCGGTCGTGCTGTCGGGCACCACCCTGTCCAAGGTGGACGACCTCACGACGAATGGCACCTACCGGTACATCGTGGTTGCCGTCGATCAGAACAGCCTCGAGAGCGTGCCTTCCAACGAGGTGTCCGTCGGCGTCGACATGCCGGTCGTCGTCATCAGCCAGCCAGTCGCGCAAGCGGTGGTCAGCGGTCGCGTCGAGGTGATGGGAAGCGCCTACGCGGTCGAGAACTTCAAGGAGTACAGGCTGCTCCTCGGCGAGGGTGTTAATCCCTCGGCGTTCACCCGTGTCCTGTCGTCCTCTCGGATGGCCGCCTCCGATGCACTACTGGGGACGGTCGATCTCTCCGCGAAGACCGAGGGCTCGTTGTGGACGATCCGGCTCGAAGCAGAGGACATCCTCGGTAACGTATCGGAGACGCATATCACCGTGTCGGTGGACAACGTCGCTCCGAGCCGTCCTCAGTGGGTTGCCGAGGATCCGTCCAGGTCGGGATCGAATGTCACCTTGGCCTGGAAGCCCAACTCCGAGGCGGATCTGGCCGGCTACCTGCTGTTCCGCAACGGTGTCCCGCTCAAACCTTCCCCCGACTCCTCGCCCGTCGAACTCAAGGACTATCTCCTGACCTCGACCTTGACGAGCTACCTCGACAAGGACGTACCGGACGGCGCCAACACCTACGAGTTGCAGGCCATGGACAAGGCCGGCAACCTGAGTGAGCGCTCCGTGCCGAGGTCGGTCCCCCTGGATGTGCTCGCGCCGGTGGCGGGGCTCGAGTCTCCTCCCTCGATGGCGCGTATCTCCGGGAAGGTCGCCCTGGAGGCGAAGGTAAACGGCTCCGATGTGACCCAGGTGCTGTTCCAGGCGCGTGCGGGCAGTGAGACGGCCTTCACGACGCTGGGAGTCGTGACGAGCCCTCCCTTCATCCTGGAGGTCGACTCGGCGAGCTTCAGCTCGGAGGCCGTGGAAGTGCAGGCCGTGGCCTCCGACGCATCCGGCAGCGACCCGGCTCCGGTTTCCGCCTACTACTTCCGGGATGTCAGCCCCAGCGCTCCGGTGCCAGTGCTCAGGGCCGAGGGCTACAGCATCTACGTGGATTGGACGGACTCGAACCCGGCGGGCAAGGTCGCGGGCTACCTCGTCACGCGAAATGGCGGGCACCTGCAAGGTCTCAGCAGTGGTCCGAGGCCCGTCGCGGAGACGTTCCCCGTTGCCACGGGCAATGGGGGCGACGCTTACGACAAAAACGCGTCCACGGCCTGGGTCTCCAGCGATCCGGCGCATCGGCGCTGGGAGATGCAACTGCGCGACCCGGTGCTCGTCGATCGGATCTCCGCGACATCGGCCATGAATACCAGTGGTCAGAAGGCCAAGGTATGGGTGCAGGTGCGTGGTCTCTGGGTGCTGCTCAAGGAGAATCACGAACCGTACATCGACGTGACCCTGGCTCCGCCGCTCGAGGTACGGGCCGTGGCGTACGATCTCACCCCGGCTTCTTCGTCGAGCCCGGTGGGTCTCGCGGAGGTGACACTCAATACGCTTCCGTTCGTCACCGGTCCGCGCCCGCTGCTGGATACGTCGCAACTCTCCAGCGACAAACGTGAATACACCGTCTCGGCTGTCTCTCCGTTCGGCCTCACCGGGGATGGGAAGGCATTCATCACCACCTACGCGCCGATCCTCGATGCGCTGGCGACTGGCGTGGTGCCAACTCCCTCCGTGGCGGTGAAGGGCTATCTCTACTCCTCCGGTCCTCTTCCTTCGACCTCCACCATCGAGGTGTTCCGGCAGCAGGTGCCAACGCCCGTGCTCGTGGCGCAAGGCAGCGCTGGCTGGGATGGCAAGTTCGAGATTCCCACCCCGCTCGTCGCCGGGGAGAACACGCTCTTCGTCAGGGCGAAGTACCCGACCAACAACGTCAGTGCCGATTCCACACCGCTGAAGGTGACCTACCAGTCTCCGCCCGTCATCACGCTGACCAAGGTCGACGACCCCAGCTCCCAGGTGTACTTCCAGATCTCGGTGGCGGGGGAGGGTCTTTCCTTCGTCAAGGGCTACAAGGTTCTTCGTGTGCGTGGAACGAATGCGCCGGAGTCCATCTCGTTGCCTGTCTCGCCCACGCCCACGGAATTCTCCGAGAACAATCTGGGCAATGGGTTCTACCGCTACACGGTGGTGGCGTTGTATGAGAATGGGCTCGAAGCCGCGACCTCCAATACGTTGTTGTTCGAGGTGAAGTCTCCCGCGAGCGAGGTTCCCGAGGCGCCTCGGCTGACTTCGCCCACCAGGGCGGGTAACCCGCTGACCGTCGCGACGACCGTCAACACCATCTCGGGCGTCACGGGCCCGGATACGACGGTGGAACTCTTCGTCAATGGCCGCTCCGCTGGCACCGTCACCCCCGAGGATTCCACCTCCAGGGTCATCTCCTCGGCGTTGCAGTTGAAGAACACACCCTCGGAGTACTACTCGCTGTCGAGCGACGGTCGCGCGATTGCGTACCGCTTCAATTCGACCACGAGCAGTGGCTCGACGCCGGCCATCGGGGTGGAGGATCTGTCCACCCACGACGTCAAGGTGCTCACCCTGTCCGATGTGCAATTCACCGGCACCCCGTTCCTCTCGCCGGACAAGACCCGTGTGGCCATCACCGGGTCTTGCAACATCGCCACGGGGACGCTTTGCAGCGTCGTTGGCAATATCGTTCTCCTCGTTGGCGAGGTGGCGTCGAACACGTGGCGGAAGGTGGATGCCTCCAACCCCGGCAGCATCAGGGTAATGGCCTGGTCTCCGGATTCCACCCGCGTCGCCTATGCCCCCTTCAAGGATGGTATGGGCCCGGTGTTGGCAGTGGGGTCCGTGGCGGAGCCGGAGCGGATCCTCTGGTCGGTGAGGTGTGAGGGCGCGCCCGCTGGCATCCCTGCCTGGACCGGGAACAAAGGGATCGTCGCCGTTGTCTCCAGCAGCCTCGTGCAGTGGGACCTCGACAAGACGAACCCCACGGAGCCTTGCGACCCAAGCTCTCGTCGCAAGCTTCTGACTGCCTCGACCCTTGAGTTCAGCCTCGAGCGCAACACGCTGGTGGTCTCACGCAGTGGCACCCGGATGCTGGTGCAGGCGAACATGATCTGGTCGGACCCGATGGGCCTGTATCTGGTCGACACCTCGGGCACGACGCCGACGTCCCGGTTGCTTTCGTCTTCTGGCAGCGCTTCGAGCGCGGCCTTCTCCTGGGATTCGAACCGGGTCGTGTACAAGGCCTCGGGGCAGCTCATGTTCCAGACTCTCGACACCAGCGACAGTGTCGGGAAGCCGGTCGGCGCCTTTGCCTCCACGGGCCAGCTCCTATGGCCGTCTGACGAAGACCTCTTGCAGTTCACCGAGCCAAACAGGAGCACGGAGCCGCTCCTGACCCCGAGCCGGCTCGACTGGGGCGTGCCATTCACCTTCAGCCGCGTGACCCTGGACCGGGGACCCAACCGGCTCGTGGCTACCGCCAGGAGTCTCGCTGGCACCCAGAGTCCCTACTCCAGTCCCATCGATGTGCTCGTCGACACGAGCCGGTTGCCGGAACTCGTCGTCAGCGCGGTGGTGCAGCCGGCGATTCCTCGCGTGGGAGAGCCCGCCCAGGCCGCCATCACCGTGAGGAATGACGGTGGGAGCCCTGTCAGCGGCGTGAAGGTCACCGCCTCGGTCCTGGGCAGCGATGGTTCGATACGCCCCTCGCGTCTGGTGACGCTCTCCGGGACGCTGGCGCCGGGAGCGACCGTGGCGGCGTTCGTGCCCATCGATATCTCCGGGCTCTCCGGTGGCCAGGAACTGGTGGCGATGGTGGATCCCGAGCAGCTCATCGAGGAGTCCAATCGAGGCAACAACCAGCAGCGGGTCCCCTTCGTCATCGCCGGAGACACGGGAATCACCCTGGGCGTCCATCTCTCCCGTAGGACGCTCGGGGCCCATGACACCGCCTCCGCGACGGTGTCTGTCGTCAACACCGGTGCGGCCACCCCCGTGGCCGTGGAGGTGGAGCTGCTGGACGAAGAGGGCACCCGTGTCAGGACCCTGGGGGCGAGCGAGCTGTACAGCCCCCTGGGTGCTGACGCGAGCAAGTCCTTCAAACGGCCGGTCGAGGTGCTGGGGTTGCTCGCCGGCACCTACAAGGTCATGGCCACGGCCAGGGTGGCGGGCTCGGTAGTCTCCACGGCCCATGCGCTGCTGGAGGTCCTCCCCGATCAGGGAGCTTCCCTGGCACTGTCCCCCTCGCGGAGCCAGTACATCGGTGGAGAGCCGGTCGATCTCATGGCCCGGGTGGTGAACCTCTCGAGCAACTCACTGCTCTCGGGTGCGATGATCGCGCTCGAGGTGAAGGACGCGGAGGGGGCCGTCATCGAGACGCTGAGCCTCGACCTGCAGGCCCTTACTCCGGGTGCCTCGGCATCGCCGGTGGTCCTGCTGGCCACGCGTCCGTCGCCGGGCACGTATCGGGCCACCGCGTGGCTCCGGTTCGATGGTTCCGTGCTCGCCACCTCCGAGACCACCTTCGTGGTGGAGGGCCGGGTGGACGTGCAGGGCGTCGTCGCCGTGGTGGGTGCACCCGGGGCGCCTCCCGTCGTTCCATCTGGCGAGGATGCCTCGATTCAGCTCGAGGTGAGGAATGACGGCTCGGCCCCGGCCGAGTCGCTGGTGCTCTCCGTTCTCCTGGTGGATGAGGGCGCGGTACCCGCGGCTGTCGTGGACACCTGGCCGGTGACGGTGGGGACGCTCGCACCCGGCGCCTCCTGGTCCCACACCCTGGTGGTACCGACCACCGGACTGGTACCGCGGCTCCATGGAGTGTCGCTCACGGCGACCCGGACTGGGGCGGCGGAGACGAACCTGTCCTCCACCTTCTTCCGCGTGGGTGACTCCTCGGTGCCGGTCATCACTTCCGCGAACCTCTCCAACGGAATGTTCGTGCAGGGAGATGTCCTGGCCAGCCTGCAAGTGGTGGATGTCGATTCCGGTGTCGCGAGCGTTCGTGCCCTGGTGGATGGCACCGGGACGGTGGAGCTCGCCCTCGTACCGGGAACGCCGCCGCAGAATGGCACCTGGCGCGGGCTGATCCCGCTCGGTTCGGAGGGCTCGCACACGCTCAGGTTCACCGCCGTCGACAAGGACGGGAACGACGGTGACAGCAAGCCGGTTCCGGGCAATCCCCTCACCGTCACCGTGGTGCGCGACACGCTGCGGCCCGAGATCGATATCTCCGGCGTGGAGGACGGCGAGTTCAGTGCCTCGGTGGTCTGGCCCGTGGTGGTGGTGAGCGATGCCAACCTGGTGCCCCCCGTCATCACACTCGACGGCGTGACCTTCGTCCCTGGAATGTCCGTGGGGACCGATGGCCCGCACCAGCTCCGGGTCGAGGCTCACGACAAGGCGGGGAACTCGAGCAGCGCGAGCCTCGACTTCGTGGTGGATCGCAGCAAGCCCGTCATCTCCGTGATGGGGGTGTCCAATGGCGCGATCCTCGCCGGGCCGGTCACGCCGGTGGTGGAGGTGGTGGACTCCAACCTCGTCACGAAGAGCATCCTGCTGGATGGACAGGAATGGGTGCCCGGTACGGTCGTAACGGCAGGGGGCAGCCACCTGATCACGGCCGAGGCAACCGATCGCGCGAGTAACTCCAGCTCGGTGAACGTCTCCTTCGTCATCGACGACGAGCGGCCGACCATCGAGATCACCGGAGTCGTCGATGGGGGCTCCTACCAGGAAGCGGTGACGCCGGTGGTGACCATCTCGGACACGAACTTGGTCTCTCGGTCCGTGAAGCTCGATGGGGTGGACTTCGTTTCGGGGACGCAGGTGAGGGCCGATGGCTGGCACACGCTCGTCGCCGAGGCGTCGGATGCCGTCGGCCGCCATCACCAGGTCGTGGTCTCCTTCAGCGTGCGGCGGTTCCAGCTGCAGGTGGCCAAGGGGCAAGCCTCCTTTGGCTTCCCCCGGGCCCTGGCCCTGGTGGGATCCGGCAAATGCGTACCCCCGCCGAGCGAGGTGAGCCGGCTCTCCAATTACCTCTCGGCCGAGCTGCAACAGGCCGGCGGCATCCTCCAGGTGACGTCCAACGAGGATGACTTCAAGGAGCAGCTGCGCTCCGGGCGCTTCAACCTCATCATCCTCGCGTCCGCCCGTGCGTATGACAACGGCTGTTCTCCCAACACTCCGGACTCCTCGGACGTGTGCCATTGGGTGACGGAGCGGGTCTACTCCGGCAACGCGGGCCTGATCGCCATCAACCCGGGCTCCTACCGGATGAGGAGCACCTGCTGGGAGGTGTTGGGATTGAATGGAGACAATCTCGCCCCTGGCTCGCGAACGGTGAGTGGTTGGGAGGGGCCACTCGCTCCGCAAGGCGATCTCCAGGCGAACGCGCTCGAAGAGGTGTCGATACTTCAGCTCGAGCCTGGATACGCGATTCCCGCGGCCTGGTACGGCTCCTCGCTGAGTGGCGAGGTGGCCGTCGCCACCCATGCCTTTGGCGAGGGCAGGAGTGTCAGCTTCGGCTTCGACCCGGGGCAGGCCACGCCGTCCACGACCGCGAGCGAGATCTTCCAGGGCGCCATGTCCTGGGTCCATCCGTCGCCCGCCGAGAGCCTGCCGCTCGGGGTGATTCCGGTGGAGCTCCGGGTGGGCAACCTATCCAGCCCGGTCGACGTCCGGGTGCGCGAGCAGCTCGCTCCGGAGCTCTCGGCCATCCTGACGGAGCCGCTCTCGCCCTCGCTCGAGTGGACGTACTCGCTCGATTACGGCGAGCGCGCATTCCCGCACTACCTCGTGCGGCTCCCCGACGCCGTGGGTCAGTACGTGACCACCACGCGGGTGGAGGTGTTGCTGCCAGACGGCCCGTGGCTGGCTGGCAGCCGGACCTTCTCCGTGGAGGTGGCGCGGACCGGGGACGCGCTCTTCACCGAGGCTCGTACCCTCGTCGAGGCACTGCCCACCGAGGGACAGGATGGCGTCTTCCGCTCCGCCATCGAGGATTTGCTCAATCAAGTCCAGACGCGGCCGGTCGTCACGGCGGCTGACGCGGAGGCCAACCTCCGCGACCTCTATCAAGCCGCCGGAATCGCCAGCAATCTGGGTGCCGTCAGCCCTGTCCAGACGCGACTCGCCCTGGATCGGCTCATCATCTATTGGGAGGCACGTTGGTCCGCGCTCTAGTTTCAGTCGTCGTCGCGTTCGCGCTCGTCGCGTCCGCAGCGGAGCCACCGCGAACCATCCGGGTCCAGCGGTCCTCCCCGCAGTTGCCGGGGCTGGCCGAGATCCAGGCTCGCACCGAGGCCTACCGGGCGGTGCTGCGCCGGGAGCGGGCTCCCACCGTGTCGGCGGAGCTGTCGGCCCAGGTGTCGGTGCTGCTCCAGGAGGCTCGCTCCGCCGCGGGAGAGCCCCCGGGTGGGTTGAGCCGGCTCGTCTCGTGCGTGCTGCCCTCGGAGGAGCACCGCCAGCGGAGCACCTCCGCGCACGGCAAGTTGGAGGCCGCCCGCGTCGCCGTGCGGCAGGGGCTCGCCGAATCGCTCATACATTTCGACGCGATCGAAGCGCGGCTCCAGACCGCTCCCAACGCATCCGGGGTGCTGGCCCGGCTCGCGGCCGAGCGCACCCGGCTCGAGACACGCGCCCAGGAGATGGAGCGTGCCATCGCCGAGGTGAGCGGCGCCATGGGGTGCGACACCGGCTCCGTATGGGATCGGTTCCCGGGTGTCTGGCAGTGGGGCAGGGGCCTCGGCGCCGTGGACGATCTGGACTCGCTGCGCACCCGGCTCGCGAACCTGGGGGTGGGGCGTGGCTCCGGTGTCCTCTCCGCCGACCTCACCTACGTGCAGGGACGGCTCCAGCCCGGGCCGTTGTCCACCGAGAGCATCGTTCCGGCGTACCTGGCCGGAGGAACCCCCGTCTTCGAGCTGGAGGACACCACCCAGGATCGTGAGGTGGAGCTGTCTTCCGAGATCAAGGCCAAGGCCGAGGCGCTCGGGAGCGCCAAGGCCGCCTACGACTTCGTGAGGAACGAGCTGCGGCTCGACTGGTACTACGGCTCGCTCAAGGGGGCCACGGAGACGCTGCGGGAGGAGCGCGGCAACGACGCGGATCTCGCGGCGCTGTTGGTGTCGCTGCTGCGGGCCCAGGGAACTCCCGCGCGCTTCGTGGAAGGAACGATCGAGCTGTCCGAGGGCAAGCTCGCGGATCTGTTCGGACTGCTCGGCCAGGAGGAGTTGCAGGCCCTCTATGCGCCGGCCGTTGGCGGTGCTCCCTTCGTCCTGACGGACGCCAAGAGACAGCTCGTGCTCACCGCGCTGGGCGCCATTGGCGTTCCCTTCGAGCCGGTGGTGTCCGGTGGCCGGATGACGGCCGTCAGGTTGAGCCACATCTGGGTCGAGGCCTACCTGCCCGTCACGGACTACCGTGGTGCGGGCGAGGCCCGGGGCGGGCGCCAGTGGGTGCCGCTGGAGCCCTCCATCCCGGGTGGCCCCAAGTATGTCGCGACCACGCCGAGCCTCGATGTGCTCTCGGCCATGGGCGCCAGCGCGGAGTCGCTCACCCATGCGTACCTCCAGCAGGACCAGGGGCTCGCGCCGCTCGTGTTCTGGCGCAATGAGGTGACGGAGTTCCTCAACGGACACTCCTCGGGCCTCTCCTACGAGCAGGTCCTGCGCAAGGTGGAGAAGAAGCCCGAGGAGCTGCCCCTGCTTCCTGGCGCGCTGCCGTACCGGGTCGTCTCGGTGCAGGCCGAGCACACCTTCCTGCCCGAGAAGCTCAAGCACCGGCTGCACATCACCGCGCACGACGGGTCCGAGCCCCTGCTCGACATCACCCTGCCCATGCACCTGGTGATGGGCCATCGCGCCATCTTCACCTACGAGCCCGCCACCAACGAGGACAAGGAGCTCATCTCCGCCTCGGGTGGGCTCTACAACGCCCCGGCGTCGGTCGTGGAACTGCGCGCCACCTTCCGGCTCGATGGGGTGCGGAAGGCCCTGGCGACGCGCTCGGTGGGGCTGGGTGCCCGCCATCGTTGGACGTTGGAGATGCTCCTTCCCGACGGCTCCAAGCGCCGGGTGGAGAATGAGATCATCGCTGGCAATCAGGTGGCGATCGGGCTGGGCGCTCCGCTCAACCGCTACCTGGAGCCCACGTCGAAGCCCGCGGGCGATGTCGACACGGATGCGGCGCGCTTCCTCTTCCAGCGAGCCGTCGAATACGTGAATGACTGGACGGAGTCAGAGGAGGCGCTGGCCAACCTCACCCGGGTGGTACCGGTTCGGCCCACGGCGAGCCTGGTGCTCGTGGAGAACCAGCTCCAGGTCAAGGAGTCCTTCGGCGTCCGCGAAAAGGTGGAGTGGAAGGGGCTGGAGGTCGATGCGGATCTCCGCAGCCTGACCCCGCTCGAGCTCGTAGCGGGGCGGGGAGCCGCGCTGCTGCGCCTCTCTGGCTACGAGGGCTCCTTCCTGGAAGCCAAGGTGCTCGCCGACAGCACCGGTGAGGAGTCCGTGTCCGCCGTGACACTGCTCCAGGCGGCGCACGAGAACGGCGTGCCGGTGCTGCGGATCGACCCGGCGAACGTGGGGACCGAGCTGGGCAAGCTGCTGGCCTCGCCCGAGGTGCTCGCCGACGTGAGCGAGCTGGTGGCCAACGGCCGTGAGGTACTCATTCCGAAGACGCCTCTCACGATCCGCGACTGGACGGGGACGGGCTTCATCGCTCGCGATCCGAAGACGGAGGAGGGTGGTTATTTCCTGTCCGGCCGGCTCTCCGGTGGCCAGACGGTGGTGTCGCCCGATTCCTGGTTGGACCGCGCACTCGCGGATTACCTCGAGACCAATGCGCCCGACTCCACCAACGACACCTCGCTCATCGGTCACATCCTCAAGGTGCCCGATACGGACCTTCAGCAGGGGACCGTGGGAGAGGCTCTTCCCAAGGAGATCGCCGTCTACGTCACCACCACCGACGGCGTACCCGTGCGGGGAGCCGCGGTCACCTTCCGCACCGCGGATCTGTCCAAGCCGAAGTTCCAGAAGGCGGGCGACACGAGCCAGAGCGAGACGGTCACGGTTCAGACCAACAGGTTCGGACGGGCCTCCGTCAAGGCCTTCCCCGATACCAACATCGGTCGCCTTGGCGTCTTCTGGCCGGGTGATCCCAACCAGGAGCTTCACGGCTTCAACGTGGTGACGGCGGAGGTCGCGACGACGACGGGTTCCATGAAACTCGCGGAGCCCCTCTGGTTCACCGCGAAGCCGGGACCGATCTCACAGTTGATGAAGGTGGACCCGACGCGCACCTACAGCGGTGACAGCGGGGTCGAGATTGGTCTGCCCTTCGAGGTCAGGGCCGCGGACCAATATGGCAACGCGCTCGCCAACAAGACCGTCACCTGGACGTCGAATGACGCCGCGGGCCGTTTCTTCATTCCGGAGACAGGGGGCGTGACTCGGGTGCAGTTCCTGGGGAGCGATCCGGAGCAGCAGAAGCAGCAGCTCCCCCTGGTGACGCCCACCTCCGGAATGGTGGTGGCGGGCTTCATCCCCGGCACGCCCTCGGATGTCACGGTGCTCGCTCAGAGCGGCACGGTGACCCAGACGTTCACCGTCCACTCTTTCGTGGGGAAGGAGTTCACCTTCCGTCTGGCCACGCCGGACACCGCTGGCAGCAGCGGTGTGTTCGGCGCCTCCGTGCCCAAGCCCTTCATCGTCGAGATCCTGCGGAACGAGAGCGGAAGCTGGACGCGGGTGAAGGGGAACGAGCCCGATCTGCGGGCCAACGTCATCATGGGGCGGGTGACGGCGGCCAGGCTGCTGGCGGACGTCAAGACGACCCCTCCCTATTTGCTGGGATCGGGCGCAACCGACGGCATCGACGTGGACGACAACGTCGTCGCCTGGCCGACCTACGACGTGGAGAACGGCATGCAGGAGATGGCCTTCTTCGCGCAGGTCTTCAAGAAGAAGGGGTACGGAGTTGTTGGCGAGGATCTGGTGTGCTGCGACAACCGCTTCGTCTCCTCCTTCTACTCCGGTGTGCCGGAGGTCGAGGTCAAGCGCCTGCGCCCGGGTGGTACGGAGGAGCCGCTCAATCCGTGCGGTCAGCTCGCTCCGGATGACGAGGCCTTGCGGCTCAACCTGTCGAACCCCGGCACCTTCCCCATCTACGCGCGGATCATCCAGCGCCCGGAGATCGCGGGCACCGAGCTGTTCAAGGTTCCATCCCCGGACGTCCTCGCGCGGGATCCCGTGGATGTGTCGCGCTTGCTCGTCCCCCCTGGCACGACGATCCGCATTCCCCTCGAGTTGACCGTTGGCTCGGGAAGCGGACAGGCGGAGGTGGAGTTCTATGTGCCGGACTTCAGGATAGGGCCGGACGCTCGGACGCAACTGAAGAAGAGGGACTCGTACACCTTCTCCGTGCGCAAGCAGTTCGGTGGCGTTGGCAGCTCGACCCGTGAGCTCCGGGCGAGCATCGTCCTGGCGGTCCGCAACTTCGCGGCGGCCCGGACGCCCAAGGATTCGGAGGAGGTCACGCCCGTCCGGGTCCCGAAGCCCATCTTCCGTCCCGCGCAGCTTCCCCTCTGCGTCAACGAGACGGGCAAGCTCGAGGTCAAGTCGGGCACGGCGACCATCGCGGGCGCCAATGTGGTGGTCCAGGACGATGGCGCGGTGGAGCTCTCGAGGATCGCGGACGATGTGCCCCTGCCGGATCATCCCTCGAACGGAGCCTTGTTGGTCCTTGTTCCCCCGGGGGATCCGAGTGGCCAGGAAGTCGTCGTGGACTTCCTCCCGACCCGGACGGGCAGCACTGAGTCACAGCACATTCCGCTCATCACCTCGGTGGAGGACGCGAGCGCGCTTCCCGTGGGCCACACCTTCGTCAAGGACGTCAGCACCGTCGACGGACACCTCGTCAAGCAGAGCGTGGACCTGGAGGTGCAGGGTCGTGCCCCGGGGTTGCAGCTGGTGCGCAGCTACACGAACCGCGGGCATGATGGCAGCCCGTTCGGCCTGGGTTGGACGCACTCGTACCGAGGCTACGTGCTGCCCTCGTGGGACGCGGATCTGAATGTCGCCCGCTACATGGTGGTGGGCGGGGAGGGTACGGGTCAGGTCTTCGAGTGCAAGCCGGCGGGTCCGACCGAGTGCGTCTCCCAGGATGGCTTCCACGGCACGTTCCGCGGAGAGACGGAGGGATCGGGGGCGGGCTCGCGGCAGATCCTGATCTACCGGGCGAAGAATGGAACGGAGTACCGCTACGGTCCGGTCATCAGCACCACCGAGGGACCTCGGCACCAGTTGCTGTCCATCCGGAGCCCGGCGGGCAATGCGCTCACGTTCGAGTACGAGGGCCCCGGAACCGATTACGAGGTGGGGCGTGTCTACGAGCCCGGCCGTCAGCGCTTCCTGCAGTTCCGCTATGAGCGCGTGAGCGGGGCACCGCGTGCGCTGCTGTCGGCAGTGGAGCTCTATTCCAATCCCAGCGCTCCCGAAGTCCTGGCGGAGACCGCCAACCCCGAGCACCTCGGCGTGTGTATTGCCTATCTGTACAACACCCGGAGCATGCTCGCGGCCGTCCAGCGTTACGACGGTCCGTGCCCCGAGTCGCTGGAGGGGCAGACGCCACTGCGGCAGGAGTCCTACGCCTATGTGGACAACCCGCTCGACGAGCTGCGGAACAATCTGACCTCGTGGACGGATGCCAACGGCAACACCACGTCCTATGTCTACTATCAGCCCGAGGATCGGCTCCCGGGTGAGACTGACTTCCTGAGGTTCGGGAACAAGTCGGAGCGCGTTCGCTACGTGAACGAGCCGGAGGGGGCCACCACCGAGTTCATCTACAGCCTGGAGCGGAGCGAGCTGCAGGTGTTCGGGTCGCCCATCACCGCCTTCGTGACCGAGGTGAAGGGACCGCGCCCGGAGGTCACCAAGGGCACGCGTTACTACATGGGCCTGGATGGCACGGTGGCGAGAACGGAGCGGCCCCTGTCCACGACGCTCACCGCGACGACCTCCGCCAAATGGGATCCTCTCCACATGCGCCGCGACTCCGAGATGGATGCCCGCGGCCGTGGCACGTCCTTCAAGTATGACGGCTTTGGCAACCTCATCGAGCGCCGGATTTCACTCGCGCCGCTGCCCGCCTCCGGAGATGGTGCGGCCACCGAGTCCGTCAAGGATGGCCAGGACGAGACGAAGGTGCACGGCGAGGTGGTGGAGAAGTGGAGCTACGATCCGGCCTTCAGCGTGCCGGTCTGCTCCATGGACTCCGAGGGACGCATCACGCTGTTGGTGCTGAACTCCAATGGTGAGGATCCACGCACCGGCACGGCCGTTGGGACCGGGCTCGTCCTGAGCAGCCGCCAGTATGCGCAGACCGTTGCCAGCGCGGAGCGGACGGGCACGAAGACGTGCAAGGAACTCGCGGCGCAGTTGTCGTCAGGGCCTGACGACATCGTGCAGCACCGGACCTGGTGCAAGGTGAATGGAGTGTTGTCCTGCCCCGCGGATGCGCTCCCGGGTGATCCGCTGGAGACGTGGCTCGAAGGCGCGAGTGCGAGTGAGCGCATCCAGCACACCCGGAACGCGGCGTATGACGATTGGGGTCTGCCCTCCGTCCAGGTGGCGTACGTGAACGACACCCAGGAGCTCAGGACCGAGTTCTTCCGCAACAAGCGCGGGTTGACGGAAAAGCAGACGGACACCTTCGGGCACGATACCGAGTGGACGTATGACGGGCTGGATCGCGTCAAGAGCACGACCCGGTTCAACGACAAGGCGGCGGGTGGGCCACATCTGTCCGTGGCCTCGCCGTCCATCGTCCAGACGTTCGACTACTACCCGGGTGGCCAGCTCAAGAGCGAGAAGAACGACAGCATCGGCTTCGAGCGCCGCTACGAGCTCGATGCGCTCAACCGTGTCAAGAATGTGCGTGAGTCCGGCAATGGTCTGAGCGAGGAGCTCGTCATCGCGTATGATTACGACAAGGCGAGCAATCGCACGCATGTGACGGATCGCCGCGGGGTGACGGCGATCACCACGTATGACTGGGGTGACCGGCCGATCCAGACCTCCGTGCGCGTCCTGGAAGGCGCGGCCCGGTATGGGTCGCAGGGGGGCGTGAACGACTCGGCCAGCGAGGTGGTGACGGCGACGTTCGGCTACGACGCCGTGGGTAACAAGGTCTACGAGACCAACCTCCACGGGCAGCGGACGGATCACGTGCTCGACTCGCTCTACCGGGTGGTGCGCACCCGGATGCCCTCCGTGCCGGGAGCCAGCTTCGCGTCGGTGACACCCGTGCGCTACGAGCCGACGGCCCGCTACGACCTCGTGGGCAATCCCACGAAGAAGACGGACGGCAACGCACACCTCACGCGGATGACCTATGACTTCGCCAACCGGCTGGTGAGCGCGGTGGATGCCGAGGGCCGCGAGGAGCGCCGGACGTACGATCACGCTGGGAACCCGAGGGTCCTCGAGAATCGCACGGGCGGCACCGTCCACCTGACGCGGACGACGACGTACGACGGTCTCAATCGGCCGGTGTACGTGGAGGAGAAGTACCTCCACCCGAACGCGAGTGGCTCTCTGGTCCAGCGCGAGCGGCACGTCGAGACGCGCTACACGGACGCGGAGAACACCGTCACGGTGAAGGATGCCCGGAACTTCGTCACCACGACGGTGAAGGATGACCTCGACCGTGTCATCCGCGTGGTGGTGGACGATGGCTCCGGCAAGTTGTCGCGTACGCCTGTCGAGGCCGTGGGACCCGCACTGTCCCTGACCACCCTGCGCGGGTACGACGGCAACGGCAACCTGACAACCGAGGTGGATCCGCTCGGTCGCAAGACGACGTACGTGTACGACGCCCTGAAGCGGCTCCTGGAGACGCACCGCCCGATGGAGGCGACGGAGAGCGTCGAGTACGACGGGGAAGGGGCGGTCATCGGACGGGTGGACGCGCGGGGGATTCGTCGCGAGTTCACCTTCGACATGTTCCGTCGGCCCGTCACCGACTGGCTGGTGGAGTCCCTGTCCAACAACGGGACGCCTCTGGACCTGTTGACGCGGACGTACTTCGACCTGGCGGGGCCGGATGGCGTGACATCCGTGGAGGAGAAGGATGCGCGCGACAACACCACACGGCGCTACCGGGATGCCCTGGGCCGAGAGCTCAGCGTGGTGGATGCGAAGGGGAAGGCGCAGGTCTCGCGCTACGACGCCGTCAATGTTCGCGAGCGGCGTGATCGCAAGGGCTACCGGACTCTCCTGCGGTACGACAAGGCCGACCGTCTGAAGGCTCAGGACGAGGAGGACATTGTCGACGGGTCCGCGGTGTTGAAGTACCGGCAGTCCATCCTCTACGAGGATGCCCAGCAGCGTGAGACGCTCACCGACCGTCGCGGCATTCCCCTGGTGAATCAGAAGGATGGCCTGGGCCGCGTGGTACGCACCACCCGAGGCACCTCGCCGCTGCTGCAGACGGATGAGACGGAGTACAGCGCCCGGGACGAAGTGGTCGCGGTGATCGACGCGAACCTCCACCGCAAGGAGTGGCTGTACGACGGAGCCGGACGCAAGCTGGAGGAGACGCTTGGGGCGGGCTCGGCCGATGCGGCGACGACGAAGTACACGTACGACGAGGCGGGCAATCTGGTGGCCTGGAAGGGGCCGCGCGCGCTGGTGGGGGGCGTCACCTACGACGAGCGCAACAGCTTCGACGGTCTGAACCGTCTGGTGCGGCGCGAGAATGCGATGGGCCATGTGTGGGCATCTGCCTACGACAAGGCCGGCAACAAGCTGTGCGAGAAGCGTCCGCTCGGCAATGCGACCCTGACGCACGGCAACACCATCGGGTTGTCGTTCGAGGCCATCAAGACGGCCGTGTGTGACGGTTCCTACGTCACGAAGTATGAGTATGACGAGCTGGGCAAGCTCACCCAGAGCATTGATGCGAACGAAGGCAAGTACACGTTTGTCTACGACAAGGCACGCAACCTGGTGGCCAAGCAGGATGCCAACGGGCACCTGACGACGTACGAGTACGACGAGCGAAACCTTCGCAGTGCCGAGCACCAGCACCTGGATCCACACACGAGGCTGTCCGGCCGTGCCAGCCTGCCTGGCACCGAGGATCAGGCCACTTCGGACGGAGATCTCGGTACCCTCACCTGGGAGTGGACGTACGACAACAACGGGAACATCGAGACCGAGACGGACCCGAAGGGACAGGTGACGACGTCCACTTACGGGGTGCTCAACCGACTCGTGTCGCGCTCCTACTCGAGCCCTGTGGCCCGAGAGATGCCTTACGTCGAAGCGCAGTCCTTCGAGTACGACGAGAATGGCAACCAGACTCTCGTCAAGGAAACGAAGCAGACGCTGGCCGGGCAGGAGTTGAAGCAGACCCGTTTCGGGTACGACGATCTGGACAGGCTGTGGCTGCGGGCGCGCTACTACGGCAGCAGAAACGTCACCGTCACGTACAAGTACGATGACAAGGGTAACCGAACCGAGGTGCGCGACGCGGACAACGCAACCACCACGTACACGTACGATGCGCTGGATCGGTTGAAGACAGCCGTTCTCGCATTGGGTACGACGGAGTACTTCTACTGGCCCGATGGATTGCTCAAGCTCACCACGCACCCCAATGATGTGAGGGAGGCGCGCTGCTATGACAACGCGGGTCGGTTGTCGAAGCAATTGACCGCGCGTGGGTCGCTCAATGCCGACTGCAGCCTGGGGGACGGCGCCACACTCCTCAGCCGCTCCGAGTATGGATATGACAACAATGGCAACCGCAACGGTCTGAAGGAGTTGCGGACCAACGCGGCAGACCAGAAACTGGAGACCGAGGAGCAGACGGAGTACGGCTACGACGAGCTGGACCGGCTGACGGGGACTCGCATCCTGGCGGGCAGGGCCGTCCTCTACCGTCTGGATGCGGTGGGGAACCGGACGGGAGAGAAGGAAGTATCCTCGGAGTACGTCACCTCACTGGGGCCCGAAGCGTACGGGGTAGAGTATTCGAGCCTGTTCCGCGACGTGACGTACGCCCTCAATCGTGCGGACTGGTTGCGGACCAGCACGGATGCGAAGGACGCGGCTCGCGCCATCACCTTCGGCTACGACCTCAACGGCAACCTGGTGTCGAAGCTGAAGGGGGGTATTACGCGGACGTTCGCATGGGACGTGCGTAATACGCTGACGGTCGTGTTCGATGTCACACTCACAACCACTACGGAAGTGGGTCGCTATGACTACGACGCCAACCTCCAGCGGGTGAGCCGGAAGACCGCTTCCGAGAACGTGTCGTATGTGCTGGATGACGACTTCGTTCTCCAGGAGTTGGATGCGGCACAGACGAGCCAGCCAGCGAAGCGCCGCTACCACTACGCGGCGGGGCCGCTTGCCGTCAGCGAAATCTCTGGCAGCACCAACACACGCATTCTCCACACCGATGTGCTGGGCAGCGTCACCGATGTTACGTCTGTCGCTGGTACCGTCTCGACTACGCGCAAGTACGACGCCTGGGGTAGCTATCGTAGCGAGACCGCGCCTTTGGTCGCGGACTTCAAGCTTGGCTACACGGGGCACCAGTATGATCCGGAGACGGGCCTTACCTACGCCCGGGCTCGATACTACGACAGCGATCTGGGTAGGTTCATCAACCGTGACTCGTACGAAGGGGGGCTGGGCGATGCGCCGAGTCTGCATCGCTATGTGTATGCCCATGGGAATCCGCTGCGGTACACGGATCCGACAGGCCACTACACCTACGATGTGGCGAAGGGCGAGTTCCACGTCGAAGAGAGCGATACCGCAGACGATCTCTTCAACGCTGCGGAACGATTCGAATCCGCAGGCCTTTTGGCTGCTGGCTCGATGGAAGGCATCACCGCTGCAATCAACTTCGTCGAGGAGCGTTACGCCGACGACAAGGATCTTGGGTTTTTGCGTAAGGAGGCCATCGCATCAGGAATCCGCCGTGGCTTCCATGCGCGCAAGCAACTCAGCGACAGCTTCGACAGAGAAGTGCTCGAGGGCTGGGATGGCCGCGCCTATGCCGTCAAGCTGAATCGCGAGGGCGTGAAGCAGGCGGATGAGTACGCCGAACGCACCGTGCTGGTGGCGGGCATGATGGGGGTGCCGACGAGCAAGGGAGACCTTGTGTTGATGGCCGCGACAGCGGGCGGCGGCTACATCGTGGTCAAGGTTGGCGGAGTGGCGCTGAAAAGGGCGCGCATGTACTTCCGCAATCTCAAGTCAGCTGATGAGGTGGTTGGTTGGGCGCGTAGTACTGGGCAGCAAATCCAGCACTACTCCGACGAGTCGGCGCTTCGGGCTGCTGTAGCTGGCGAGAATGGTGAATTGCCGGAGACATTTGCGGCTCTTACTCATGAACATCCGGTTTCTCGGCGACTCTTTATCAGTCTTGGTCCGGGATCTGCGGAAGACTTTGTATTTACTATTCCTGGTACCAAGTATGGTATTCTTGGAGCGATAGATGAAAAAGGTGTTGTCGAAATGGTCATTGAGGCTGGTAAAGAATCTCCCGTGCGTGGAAGTGATATGTTTTTTAAGATGATGAATCACTTCGGTCCCAAAGTGAAGGCTGTCAGGGGCAAGTGGGTGTACGGTGATAACTTGGCCAAGGTGAATGAGCTTACGGCAAAGGGGGTGCCCCTGGAGGAAGCGGTGAAGCAGGCGTGGACCGGAAGGCGAGCAGCTGAGTACGAGTTTACGAAGCCAACGCTGGAGAAGATAGAAGGCGAGATGGGGGCTTATACTAATATTGAGGTGAGGTTTGAATAGGGGGAGTGATGCTGAACTCCAATGTGGTTTTTAAGATTCGTGAGATGGCCAAACAGGGTGAATCGGTGTGTGACATGGTTGTTGAGATTTGTGATTCGCTTGGCGTTGGGAAAGATGCTCGTGTGCCGGTAATTGCTCATTTGCGAGAGGCCTTTGGGCTTGGTCTCGCGGAATTGATGCCAATTGGGGCATGGTCGTTCTTTCCTGGTGGTACCTGGAGTCGCGAGGAAGTGGAGGCTCAAATAATGCCGTTGATCATCGGTAGTCGCGACAAATGGGATCGTTCGAAGTAGTTCGAAGTCTGTGTGACGAACTTGCCCGGCAGGCTGAATACTCGATCCGGGAATGCACGATCGAGTTCGGCGGCCCGAGCAGCTACGACAAGCCACCGCTCGCGGAGCGGTTGATCTCCATTCTCTGAGAAAGGTGCGGAGGGACGGAGCGCGCGAGAGCGATGACGCGGGTGCTCCCGTCATCCCATGGTGCGTGGACGCCGTAGAATCCGGCAGCCTCCATGGGACACGTCCACATCATCCGAGACTTCGCCTCTCCGCAGGAGGGGTTCTCCCGCACCGTCCGCATCTACACCCCGGACGCGTACGACCATGAGCCCCACCGGCGTTTCCCCGTGCTCTACATGCAGGACGGGCAGAACGTCTTCGCCCACCCCGAGTCCTCCATCTACGACACCTGGTGCGCCAACACCGCACGCGTTGATCAAGAGCGCCCAGAACGCGAGCGCGTCCTCCGGGTAGGGCACGCACGTCATGGTGCCGGATGAATTTGAGAGACCGTGGCGTGTGGCCTGCTCGGATTCCCGGGGAGTGAGGCCCCGAGAGCCCGTGGCGCGCCGTTTGCTTTGGCGTGCATCCGAAAGGAGCTTCGGATGCGTCAAACACGTCGTTGGATGGGACTTTGTCTGCTGGGCGCAGTGGGGTTGATCGGGTGCGGCGAGCCTCGCACCTACGAGGTGACCCCCCACATGGTTCCCTGCCATGGATTGGGGCCCTGGCTCTGTATCGATGCGAAGGAGGTCGGCTCCGGCGAGCGGCAGCTCTTCTATGAGGGAATCTCTGGCTTCTCCTTCCAGTGGGGCGTTGCCCAGACCATCGATGTGCGGGTCCACGATGTCGCGAACCCTCCAGCGGATGGGGCCTCCAAGCGGTACTCGCTGGAGCGGACCGTCAAGCGGAACCGGCTGCCCGAGGGCTCTCGCTTCCAGCTCGCGCTCACCGGGGATTTCATCTGGCCCGACAGGGGCTCTGGCATCTCGCTGCTGTCCACGAAGTTCGTCTGCGCGACGCAGGAGTTGTGCGGCGAGCTCGCCCGGCTGGCAGGAGATTCGACCCGGCGGTTCACGCTCGAGTTCAGCTACCCGAGCAGCTACGACAAGCCCCTGGTCGCGGAGCGGTTGATCTCCACTCCCTGAGAGTTCGGGCTATGTTGTAGGGACGCCGTAGAATCCGGCAGCCTCCATGGGACACGTCCACATCATCCGAGACTTCGCCTCTCCGCAGGAGGGGTTCTCCCGCACCGTCCGCATCTACACCCCGGACGCGTACGACCATGAGCCCCACCGGCGTTTCCCCGTGCTCTACATGCAGGACGGGCAGAACGTCTTCGCCCACCCCGAGTCCTCCATCTACGACACCTGGTGCGCCAACACCGCCCTTGAGCACATGGTCTCCGAGGGCCGTCTGGAGCCCTGGCTCATCGTCGCGGTCGACTCGACGTCCAACAGGCTCTCCGAGTACTCGCCCTGGGACGAGCCGCGCAGCCACGTCCAGGCCCGCGGCGGGCCCTACACCCGCTTCGTCGTCGAGACCCTCAAGCCCTACATCGATTCCACCTACCGCACCCGTCAGGGCCCCGAGTGGACGGCGGTCATGGGCTCGTCCCTGGGTGGCCTCATCTCGCTGTACCTCGGCTGGAAGCACCCGGAGCTGTTCGGCCGCATCGGCGGGCTTTCTCCCTCCGTCATGTGGGGCTGGAACCGGATGTTCTCCGAGTGGTCCGCCCACACCCGGCGCTGGTCCCGCATCTACCTGGATGCCGGTCTCCACGAGACCATCGATCCGGTCGGCTACACCATGTACTACGGCGAGGCCACGCGCGACTTCTTCCACCACCTCAAGAGCCTGGGCTACGCCGACCACGAGCTGTTCCTCGTGCTGGAGCCGGGTGGGCTCCACCACGAGAAGGACTGGCAGCGCCGGCTGCCACTCGCCATGCGCTGGTTGCTCGGCTGAGCGCCGGGCCCTCCGCGTTCAGCTCCGCGCCTGGATGAAGCGCACGGCCTCCTGCATGGCCGGCAGCTCCTGGTGACGGATGAGGTACATCTCATCCCCCAGGGCGCTCTTGAAGACGGCGGGCAGCTCGCGGTGCTGCAGCAGCGCCCCTCCCAGCCGGTCCACCACCTCCGCGTGCCGGTGGCGGTACTGCCTCCCCGTGCGCCGGCCGGCGTGACACACGTGGTAGCGGGGCGTGTACCGAAATCCGCTCAGGTCATCGCCGGTCATCATGCGGGCCCACAGGCGGTACACGTCCATGTCGCACGCGTAGTTCATCATGTCCGTCAGGAAGGCTCCCGGCGGGCGCAGGTTCGCCTCCAGCGCGACGTAGCTCCCGTCCGCGAGGCGGAAGAACTCGAGGTGGAACCAGCGCTCGCGCAGCCCGAGCGCGGCCACCGTCCGGCGGCCCAGCTCATCCAGCGCGGGGGGCAGCTCCTTGTGGCTCCAGATGGCCAGATCCTTCTGCTCGAGCACCGACTCCATGATGCCGTCGCTGTACTCGTGGCTGAAGGCGAAGATGATCCGTCCCTGCGCGTCGACGAGCCCGTCGTAGGTGACGATGGTGCCGCGCACGAAGGCCTGGGCGACGTAGCCGTTCAGGGACTCGGTGAAGGCCTCGTCCACCTGTGCGTCGTTGGAGACCTTGAAGGTACGGGCCGCGCCGACGCCCACGTCCGGCTTGAGGACGAGCGGGTAGCCGACCTTCCCGGCGAAGGCCTTCACCCCGGCGGCGTCCTTGACGGGGATCGCATCGGGGTGGGGGATGCCGGCCTTCTTGAAGACATCGTGCATGCCGAGCTTGGAGCGCAGCAGGGCGATGTCGGCGGGCTTCAGGCCGGGGACGTGGAAGTCCTCGCGCAGGTGCGACTCCACCTCGAGCCACGACTCGTTGAGCGAGTCGATGCGGTCGATGCGGCCGTGGCGCCAGGTGAGGTAGCCCGTGGCGCGCAGCAGGCCGTCGTAGTGGTTGAGGTTGGGGATGAAGAAGTACTCGGAGAGGGCCTCGCGCAGCTCGGGGCGGAGGGTGTCGTAGGGGGCGTCGCCGATTCCCAGCACGTTGACGCCCCGCTCACGCAGGGCCATGACGAAGTGGAAGAATTGAGGCGGGAAGTGGGGCGAGATGAAGACGACGTTCATGACTGCGCCTCCTGCGGCACGGCTTTCTGGCGGAGAAAACCAAGATAGCGGACTCTCCCGCTCCAACGACAGAGGTAATGACGCGAGGCGCCATCAAATCCGCCGCGTCACTCCTTCCAGAGCACCTTCCAGGGGTGCTTCTTGAGGTCCGACAGCAGTCCCCGCAGGTCGTCGTAGATCTGCTTGTCCTTCTGCAGTGCGCCCACCGTGCCCTCGCCGGCCTCGATGCGCTGGAGCAGCCGGTCCGCCCGCCCGGCGATCTGATCGAGCTTCTCGCCCGCCGCCGAGTAGCGCTCCAGGGCCAGCTTGAGTCGCTCGCCATCCTTCGTGTCCAGCTCGCTCGTCACCGCTGACAGGCCGTTGAGCGTCTTCGCCGCCGTGCCGGAGATGGCGGGCAGCTCGCGCTTCACCAGCGCCGCCGCGTCCGCCGCGTCCCCCAGCAGCCGCGCCCCCGCGCCTCCGGGCTGCATCGTCTCGCGAGAGACCCTCGCCAGCGTCCGCAGGTCCTTGGCCGCCGCGGACAGCTCGCCCGCCAGCGTCCGCAGGTCCCCCCGGTTCTCGTTCAGCACGCTCTCCATCGTGGTCGTCAGCCGTGACACGTTGGCCGCCAGCTTCCGCAGCCCCTCGGGGTCGTCCGCGAGCGCCCCGCTCGCCACGTCCAGGAAGGCCGAGAGCTGCTGGGCCACCAGGTCCAACCGCGGCGCATCCGTGCCCCGCAGGGCGACTCCCGAGGGCAGGGGAGGCGCGGACGCGGAGCCCGGGTTCAGCTCCAGGTACGGCTCGCCCAGCGGTCCCACCGTGGCCACCGTCACCCGCGTGTCCGCCCGCAGCGCCGCCTGCACCTCCGGCTGCACCCAGACGCCCATCCGCACCGGCAGCGGCCGGCCCTGCGCGTCCCGCCGGTCCGGCTGCAGGTGGATCTCCTCCACCCGGCCCACCGCCACGCCGCCCAGCTTCACCGGCGCGCCCTTCACCACGTTGCCCGTGTGCGCGAAGTCCACCGAGAGCACCGTCACGCCGCCCGTGCGCAGCTCGCCCATCAGCCACAGCAGCCCGAGCACGCCCACCAGTGCCGCCAGCACCAGCGCGCCCACCTTCATCTCCAAGCGACGCTCATCCATCCGTTGCGCTCTCCAGGAAGGGCGCCGTCAGGGCCCGCAGCTCGGGTTCCGAGGATGCCAGGAACGCCTCGGGCGTGCCCAGGAAGGCACAGCGTCCCCCTCCCACCACCAGTACCCGATCCGCCAGTGTCCGCAGCAGGTGGTAGTCGTGTGACACCACCAGTGCGCCCAGCCCTCGCGCCTTGAGTGAGGCCAGCACCCCCTCCACCTGCGCCGCCGCCCTCCGGTCCAGGCCCGTGGTGGGCTCGTCCAGCAGCAGGTACTCCGGCCGCAGCGCCAGGGCCCTCGCGATCGCCGCCCGCTTCTTCGCCCCGGGCCCCAGCTCGGTGGGCAGCCGATCCGCCGCGGACTCCAGTCCCACCTGGGCCAGCGCCTCGTGCACCGCGTCCGCCGAGAGGCCCGGGGCCGCCAGTGTCACGTTCTCCCGCAGCGTCCGCCAGTCCAGCAGCGCCGGGCCCTGCACCAGGTACGGCGCCCTCTGGCGCAACTTGCGCAAGGCCCGCTCGGGCAGTGTGTCCACCCGCTCGCCGAAGAGCTCCACCCGGCCCGCCACCGGCCTCAGCAGCCCCACCGCCAGCCGGCACAGCACGCTCTTGCCCGCGCCACTCGCTCCGGCCACGAAGGTCAGCTCGCGCGTGGACAGCTCCGCGCTCAGGCCCACCAGCGCCCGCCGGCCGGACTCGAACGTCACCGCCACTTCCGAGAAGCGCAGCATCCCGCTCACACCCGCAGCGCCTGGAAGCCCAGCGCCACCACGAAGTCGATCAGCAGGCAGCCGAGGCACGCCGCCACCACCCCGCGCGTGGTGGCCTCGCCCACCGCCTCGGCGCCTCCTCGCGCGGACAGGCCCGCCACCGCCGCCGCCAGTGGAATGTAGAGGCCGCAGCCCGCCGCCTTCACCAGTCCCGCCACCACGTCCCACCCGTCCACGTACCGCGCGTCCATGAAGGCCGTCCCGTCCACCCCGAAGCCCCAGCTCGCCGTGAACACCGCCGACAGCGTCGCCGCCATCGTCCCCAGGATGCACAGCAGCGGCACCCCCAAAAGCCCCGCCACCACCCGTGGCGCCACCAGGTCCGCGTGCGGATCTCCCGCCGACATCTCCAGCGCCTCCACCTGCTCGTTCACGCTCATGGTGGACAGCTCCGCGCCGTGGCTCGCTCCGCCTCGCGCCGCCGTCAGCAGCGCGGACATCACCGGGCCGAACTCGCGCACCATCAGCTCGAAGTACGGCGGGCCCACCACCGGCAGGTTCCCCGTCATCTTCCTCGCCTGGCTGTCCGCGATCGTCACCATCACGGCCCCGAAGAAGGCCATGCCCGACGTCACCAGCCACGCGCTGCGCCCGCCCAGCTCGTGCAACTGCCGCAGGCACTCGTGCCAGGACAGGCCATCACGCGCGCTCGCACGCACCGTGCGCGCGAGCATCAATGCGGGCGCTCCGAAGAATCTGAGGATGTTCATTCCGGGTGGGGGCCCTGGGGGAGCCATGAGCGTAGCGCGCCCGGCGCGGGGAGCGAAACCGCCCGGGCGCTCGGCTCACCGGATGCTCAGGAAGCTGTTCTCCCGCTCGTCGTAGAACACCACCGTCTGGCGGATCGGATCGAAGGCGATGGGGCCCGGCGCATCGAGCCGGGCGCTCGTCCCGGGGCCGGCCATGACGCTCCACTGCCCGCGCATCCCCGCCATCGTCGTGACGGAGAGCGTCCGCAGGTCCAGCGCGCGGATGGTGGGGCCTGTGAGGTCCGGTACCGTCGGCCCACCGCCCGGATCCGAGATGAAGAGGTAGCGGCCATCCGTGGTCAGCCCCCGCGCTCCGGCGAACCGCGCCTCCTTGCCGAAGCCATCCAGCGCGCCCAGGACGTCGAGCTGGCCGGCGATCGTGGTGACCTCGCCGGTGCCGATGCTGATCCGCCGCACGACGGAGCCGTCGCCGTCCAGCGTGTAGAGGAACTGGCCGTCACAGGCGAGGTCCCTCGGGTTCTCGAAGCGCGCGGTGCGGCCGGTGCCATCGGCCACCGCTGGCGGGCCGGCGCTGCTGTCGCCTCCCGCGAGCGTCGTGACGAAGTTCGTCGCCGGGTCCAGCTTGCGGATGCTGTGCGCCTTGTCATCGACGAAGAAGAGGGCCTTGCCGTCGGTGACCAGGGCCGCGGCGGAGAGGACCGCGGTCGTCGTGCGGGCACCATCCACCGCCGGGGTGGTCTGTCCGCTCTTGCCCGCGTAGAGCTCCAGGGTGGAGGAGCCCGGGGTGAGTCGGCGCACCGTACCGTCGACGAGGGCCACGTAGAGCATGCCCTCGAGCTGGGTGATGGCCACGGCCTGGCTGGAGAACGCGGCCAATTCCTCGGAGGCGCCCGTGTCGAGTGACACCTGGAACACGCGCCCGCCCGTGCGCGAGGTGGCGTAGGCGACTCCCGCATCGCCATCGGTGACGAGGTCGGTGACCTGGGTGTAGCGGGCCGTGGTCCCCGCGTCCGAGTAGGCGAAGGTGGTGTTGGGAGGCGCGCCCGCGTAGGTCGCCACGCCACTCGGGCTCGTGGTGAACACGGTGCTGATGCCCGTGATCTGACGCACCGCCGAATTTCCGGGCTCCGCGACGTACACCGTGGGGGAGGCGTTGAGTGCTCCGGTGGTCACCGCGAGCGAGTACGGCCGGTTGAAACGGGCGGCGAGCCTGTCCCCCACCGCGTCGACGTACCCCGCGCTGTAGTTGGCGCCAGCGTGGGTGGTGAGCGTGCTTCCGAAGATCACCCGGATGGTCTGGCAGCCCGGGTCCGCGACGAAGAGGAAGGTGTAGGTGCGGGGGCTGGGCACCAACACGGTCATGCGCCCCCAGGCGAGGCTGCGTGCCTGGTAGAAGGTGGCCGAGCCCAGGCCACCATCCGTCGGGTCCGAGCACCCGGAGTAGGTCGGACTCCCAGCGTAGGCCGAGATGGTCCCGGCCGGGTCGTCCACGCGCAGGATGATCTGGCGGCAGGCGAGGTAGTACGGGTAGGTGCCACCCAAGGAAGCCGTCACGCCTTCGCAGGGGTTCGAGCCGGCGTAGGCCGCCAGTTGGGCCGCGGTGGCCACCGTCTCCAGCGTGCCCGTGGCGGGAGCCCACCGGCGCAGGCCGTTGTCATCCAGCAGGAGCAGGGCCTGGGTATCCTTGCCCAGGCCTCGCAGGTTGGTGAATCCCGTGCCGGCATCCACCGTCTCCACCACGCCGCCATCAAGTGAGATGCGGCGGAGCACCTGCTCGCTCGACGTGCCCCCGTCCGACAGGAGCAGACGATCCCGCAGGTAGAGGTCCTGGTACTGGTCGAAGAACACTCCGTCCTCGGGCTGGACGAAGCGCGCCTGGGCCAGGGGACCGTCGACGTATTGCTTCACGAAGGGGGCACCCGCGACGGTGGAGGTGGTGCCATCCGAGAGCTGGATGCGGCGGATGGTGGCGTTATCCGTGTCCACCACGAAGAGCGTGCCCGTGCCCTGGGCGAGGGAGGTCGGCCCCTGGAAGCGGGCGGCGTTGCGCGGCCCATCCGAGTAGCCGCGCGAGCCCGGCACACCGGACACCACGGACACGCCGTTGAAGTAGCGGCAGGTGGGATCGCAGTTGTCGCCGTTGAGCGTGTTGCCGTCGTCGCAGACCTCGTCCGTCTCCACCTGGCCGTTGCCGCACGCCGGCTGGCAGTCGGTGTCGTTGTTCGCGTTGCAGCCGCTCGGGCAGCAACCGTCGTCCGCGACGCAGGCCGAGACATTGGCGCACACGCCCGCGTCCTCGACGACTGGCGCCTCTCCGGGCTGGCAACGCCCGGTGTCCGCCGCGCAGAAGTAGCCCGTGGGGCAACTGCCGTCCTCGTTGCACAGGACGCCGGAGTAGTCCTCCAGCAGCCAACCACACCCCGTGCTCACCACGAGGCAGCACATCCACAGGTGGAAGGGACGAAGGGTCATCGCGTGTCCTCTGGGTGAGGCGGCTAGAAGCGCCCGGCGGCACCGAGGGAGACTCCCCCGGGAAGCGGCGCGAGCGAGACGGTGGATGAAGGGGTGGAAGCGGTGTCTCCGGGCAGGAGCATCATCACCAGCCCGGTGCCGAGCGCGGCGAGCCCCACGGGCACCAGCACCGCGCCCGCGGTGAGTTGCGTCTCCGCCTGGGAGCGGGCCTTCACGGCGTCATCGGCGCGGAGCTCCAGCTTGCGCTGGTTGTAGGAGAGGGCGGACACGCCCAGGTACGCGCCAACGCCCGTCGCCACCACGCCTCCACCCATGAGGGCATAGGAGAGTGTCTTCGAACGCGGTGCCGCCGGGGTGGCGGTGGCCACCGCCGCATCCGGGGTGGCCGCGGCCGGTGCGTCGAGCGCGGATCGGGTGGAGGTCGGCTCCTGCTGGGCGGGTGTTTCCCCGCCGGGCTCCGGGGGCTTCTGCTCCGCCTGTTGCTTCGCCTGCAGGGTGGCCAGCTCGCGGCGCACTCCCTGACGCACGGTCTCGAAGTCGCGCTCCACCTTGGGGGACACCTTCACCGGCAGCGTTGCTTCCGGCCGCAGCAGCAGCCCCGTGCGGAAGGCGGCGATCGCGTCCTCCTTCCGCCCCATGTCCGCCAGGATGACGCCCTCGAAGAGCGACACGGTGACGTCGTCGTCCACGCTCCGCGTGTAGCTCTTCGCACGGCGGATCTGTTCGAGCGCGCGCTCGTACTCGAGGCTCTCGTACAAGCGAAGGGCGGCGTTCAGGTACGTGCGCAGGACCGGCTGCGGCTCCTCGGCGCGCGGCTGCTGTTGAGGTGGGGCTGGCTGCTGCTTCGGCGCGCGGCTCTTGGGGCGGGCCGCCCACGCGGAGGTCGTCGGGGTCGCGGACAGGACGAGGGCCAACGCCGCGGCGCCGGCACTCCGGAGGGGCAACAAGCGGGACATGGGCGTGACTCTACGAGAACTCCAGGCCGTTCGCTCGCCGTGAAACGGACTCCCGGCCTCACCTCAGCAGGAACGCGAGGGAGGAGGTGAGCAGGAAGTCCAGCAGGAAGATGGCCGCGCACCCCATCACCACCGCGCCCGCGGCCGCCTGTCCTACCGCCCGAGCGCCTCCGCGCGCCTGGATTCCCACCGCGGTGGACACCAGCGCGATCGCCAGCCCGAAGGCGCCCGACTTCACCACGCCGCCCAGCACGTCCGTCGCGTGCAGCATGCGCTCGAAGCTGTCGAAGAAGGCGCGCACCGGCAGCGCCAGCGTGAAGTAGGCAGCCACCGCCTCGAAGAGCACGGCCACCAGGAAGGTGAGGGTGGACAGGCCCGTCACGCTCACCGTCATCGCCACCACGCGCGGGGCCACCAGCACCGCGAAGGGATCCAACCCGATGCCGCGCAGGCCCTCGAGCTGCCCGCCCACCTGCATCGTCGCCAGCTCCGCCGCGTTGCGAGCCCCCAGCCGTGCCGCCATCACCAGCCCCAGCAGCAACGGGCCGAACTCCCACAGCACCGCGTACCCCGCCGCCCACCCGAGGAACGCCCGCGCCCCGAAGCGCTGCACGTACAGCGACGTCTGCACCACCACCGTCGCCCCCGTCAGCGCCGCGACCGCCAGCGTCAGCGGCAGCGAGCCCCAGCCGAACTCCTCCAGCCCGCGCAGCAGCTCGCGGCGATCCATCCGCCCGAGCCCCAGCACCGTCCGCGCCAGCACGAGCGCCAGCGCCCCCACCGACCGCACCGCGCCCAGCGCCTCCTGGCCGAGCCACACCAGCATCCCGCTCATGCGAGCGCCTCGTCCGTCAGCGTCTCCACCTCGGGGGACGGAGGGCCGTCGTAGACGAGCTGCCCCTCGCGCAGGTACAGCCAGCGGGAGAGGGAGAGCTCGGGGGGCGCATCGGGCGCGGCGACGATCAGCGTGCCGCTCCCGGCCACCTCCAGCAGCACCCGCGCCACCTGCCGCGCCGTGCCCGGGTCCAACCCCGCGAAGGGATCATCCGCCAGCAGCACCGAGGGCCTCGCCGCCAGCGCCCGAGCGATGCCGGCCCGCTTGCGCATGCCGCCGGACAGCCGCTCGGGCAGCGTGTCCGCGGCGTCCGCGAGTCCCACCGCGCGCAGCACCTCGTCCGCTCGTGCCTCCGCCTCCTCGCGTGGCACGCGCCGGCGCTCCAGCGGCAGCAGCACGTTGCCCCGCACCGTCATCGAGTCGAAGAGGGCATCCGTCTGGAACACCATGCCGAACGCCGCCTGGCGCACGCGCTTGTCCGCGGGCGTCATCCCGGCCACGTCCCCGCCCTTCCAGAGGACGCGGCCGCTGGTCGGCGCCACCAGCCCCGCGAGCGCCTTGAACAGCGTCGTCTTGCCCGCGCCCGAGCGCCCCATCACCAGCACGCGGCTGCCCGGCGGAAGGGTGCAGTCCACGTCCCGAAGGACGGGCCGCACCCCCTGCCGCACCGAGAGCCTGTCCGCGCGCAGCTCCATGAGCCTACGGGTTCTACTTCCCCCAGCGCGTCCACGTCCCGCTTCCGCCCGAGGCCCAGAGCTCATCGGGCTGGAGGGCATCGAGGGACAGGAGCGACTGGGTCGGATTGAGGGGCTCGCTCCAGGCCGTGCCATTGAAGCGGTGGAGATACGTGTTGCTCTTGTTGGAGAGGACGTAGACGAGGGTGGGGTGGAAGGCGACCACGTCCAGCAGATCCAATCCCGCGCCGGTGGGGGATGCCGGCTTGCTCCATGCTCCGTTCCTACGCTCGAGCACGAGTCCCTTGTCGCCCACGGCGTAGGCCAGTCCACCGTCGGTCATGGACACACCGCGCAGGTAGCCCGTGCCAAGATTGGTGGGCAGCTCCTCGGGCTTCCACTTCCCCGTGGCCATGTCGAGGCTGAAGGCGCGGGGCAGGGGGTTGATCAGCAGGTAGTCCTCGGCGCCCACGGCCATCAGCGTGTCCGGGCTCAGGCCGTGAATGCTCCGCAGATTCGCCGCCAGCCGCTGCATCTCCACCGGCGCGGAGGGCTCCGCCTGGGTGGCCGGCCATTCCCAGCGCAGCACGTGGCCGCCGCTGGTGACCGCGTACACCGTGGTGACGCCGTTGCGCTCGAATCCCACCAGGCCGTTGATGGTGCTCGTCACGATCTGCACCGAGGCGGTGACGCACGTCGCGTTCGACGCCGCGGTGGTGGTGGCGAGCGCGCCCTGGGCCCCGCCGAGGAAGACACGCCCGTCGCTCGGCCTCGCCCAGGCCGCCTTCCAATCTCCCGCGCAGCTGAATCGGGAGACGCGCGTCTGCGCACTCATGTCCACGTGCGCGAGCCTGCCGTTGTCGCCCGCGAGCCACGCCTTGCCCGGGGCGTAGGTCGTCACCACGGGCCACGACGCGCTCTCGCCGCTCACGGTCTCCGTCTTCCATGCATGCGAGCCGCAGACTCCGCCCTCGTCCACTCCGCCTTCGCAGTCGTTGTCGAGCCCGTCACACACCTCGGTGCCGCTCGCGAAGCGGAAGCGAGAGGCGTCGTCGCAGTCGCTCTGGGTGGACACCGCGCCCGGCGACGGCGCCTTGCAGGACTGGCCCGCGGACGTGCCAGCGTGCCCGTCCCCATCCCTGTCCACGAACCACTCCTTGGGAGCCTCCGTGCGGACACACGGGGCCGACGTCTGATCCGCGCTGCACGTCATGCGCGTGCCCCCGCAGCCGAGCTCCGCCTCGCACGAGGCGCCCACCTGGAAGTCGTCGTCCGCCTTGCCGTCGCAGTCCTCGTCCTGCCCGTCGCAGAGCAGCTCCGCCCGGCCCGGGCGCACGTTGGGGTTTCCGTCGTGGCAGTCCCCGGTCTGGGCCACCCAGCCCGTCGGCGGCGCGCACGCCACCGTCCCCTGCAGGGAGTTGCCGTACCCATCCCCGTCCTTGTCCTCGTAGTACGCGCGCTTGTCGGTGGCGTCGTCATCGCCGTTGGCGCAGTTGCTGTCCTTGCCGCCGCACCGCTCCTCGGCCCCGGGGTGCACGGTGGCGTCGGTGTCGTCGCAGTCCGTGCCTTTCGAGCTCGCCGAGACGTATCCGTCCCCGTCCAGGTCCTCCGCGCGCAGATCCAGGTACGCCGTTGCGGCGCCCTTCTCGGGCACCTCCACCACCTGCGAGCTGGTGGCCACCTCCGCCCCCGCGCACGACAGCTCGCGCGCGCTCGCCGTCACCCGCAGCGTGCGGCTCCAGTCCGCCTTGCGGAACACCGCCACCGTCTTGGTGTCGCTCTTCCCCTCGTCCACCGTGAGCTGCTGCGTCTCGGTGCGGCTCGGGTCCGCTTCGTCCAGTGCCGTCACAGTGAGGCACCCCGGGCGGAACGTCGCGTAGAACACCTCCACGCGCACGGCCCCCGCTCCGGCCTCATCCCGACTGCAACCGGCCAGCGCCAACATTCCTACCGTCACCAGGAATAAACGCATCGCTCGTGCATTCCCGGGCGCTTGGCGCCCGACGTGAAGAAAGCCTTCGTCTCCCTCCCCATTAGCTCGATGTGCGATGCAGCGTCCAGACGGGTGGGTTCCCTTGGCCGTGCTCGGCTGGCTCCTATATATGGGCCTGCTGTCCTCCCCCTCCGGATCGCCCCTCTGCGCACGAACATGTCCTTGATCCGATCCGCAGTTGCCGTCCCCATGTGTGTGTGGCTCGCTCTATGTGCGCATGACGCGCGCGCGCAGGAGCCGGGGCCCACTCCAGGGGCCACGCAGGAGCCGCTGACGCTGGAGCGCGCGGTGTCGCTCGCGGCCGAGAACAACGAGTCCGCGCTGTCGGCCGCGGCCCGCTCCGAGGCCGCCCGGGCCCGCGTGTCTCGCGCCCTGGCCTTCTTCCTCCCGAGGCTCACGCTCAACGGCAGCTATACGCGCCGTCCCCAGGAGTCGACGCGGCAGGTGGGGGATCAGACGGTGGTGCTGCAGCGCTTCAACGCCCTGGGCGCCAACGCCGTGGCGCGCATCACCCTCTTCGACGCGCGCGGCTTTCCCCTCTACGAGGCGGCGAAGCGGGACGACGAGGCGACGGCGTTGGACGCGGTGGAGGCACGCCGGCAGGTGGGCTTCCAGGCGGCGAACGCCTTCCTCACGACGCTGGGCCGGCAGCAGGTGGCCGATGCCGCCGAGCGGAGGCTGGCCTACGCGAAGCAGTCCCTGGAGGAGGCCCGGGCGCGGGCCCAGGCGGGGCTGGCGAGCACCAACGACGTGACGCGCGCGGAGCTGGACGTGGCCACCGCGCAGTCGCAGCTCGCCGATGCGGTGGGCAACGCCGCGGAGAGCCGCCTGGAGCTGGGCTACCTGCTGGTGGCGCCCGTGCAGGAGCCGCTGGCCGCGCCCGAGACGCTGTTCTCCGAGGCCTCCCGTCCGGTGGACTCCTTCGCGGGGCTGGCGGAGAACGCCCTGGAGCGCCGTCCGGACATCCTCTCCTCGAAACTGCGGGTGGAGCAGCAGAAGGCCCTCGCGCGAGAGCCCCTGGCGCGGCTCTTCCCCTCGCTGACGGCCTCCGCGCAGGGCAGCGCCACCAACGAGGCGGGCCTCACCGGCAACACCTTCAACGGTTTCCTCACGGTGGACCTGACCTGGACCCTCTTCGACGGAGGCGAGCGCTACGCCGATCGCCGAGAGAGGCTCGCGCTGACGCGGGTGCAAGAGCTGGACACGCAGGCGCGGGTGCGGCGGGTGGACGTGGCGGTGGAGAGCGCGCGCGTGTCGCTGCGCACGGCCCAGGCCGCACTGGAGCTCGGCGAGGTGGCCGTGAAGGCCGCCCGACAGAACGCCGAGGAGACGAGCATCCTCTACCGTCAGGGTCTTGCCACGTCCCTGGCGTTGAGCGATGCGCAAGTGAGGTTGTTCGAGGCCGAGGTATCGCTCGCACAAGCCCGCTATTCATTGGGCTCCGCGCTCCTGGAGTTGCGGGCCGCCGTGGGACTCGATCCGCTGGGGAAGGAGCCGTAAGTGAAGATCCGTGTGGTGACGATGGCACTGGGCGCCGCGCTCGCCCTGGGGACGGGGTGTGGAGGCAAGGAGGCCGCCGGTAGCCCGCCCGCGGGCAAGGGAGGCGCGAAGGGTGGTCCCGGAGGCCGCGGTCCCATCCAGTTCCCCGTGGAGGTGGCGCCGGTGGAGTCGCGGGACGTGGAGTACATCGTCTCGGCGGTGGGGTCGGTGGAGGCCTTCGAGCAGGTGCAGATCACCGCGCGCGTGGCGGGCGTGGTGGAGCAGGTGCGCTTCATGGAAGGCCAGACGGTGAAGAAGGGCGAGGTGCTCGCGGAGATCGAGCCCACGCGCTACAGCATCGCGGTGCGATCGGCGCAGGCGGCGCTGGAGAAGGCCCAGGCTGCGAAGGACGAGGCGGAGACGGCGTCCGGGCGGCGCACGGCGGCCAACGAGGCGAAGCCGGGCCTGCTGCCGGCCGAGCAGCTCGACACCGCCCAGGCGCGGGCGCGCACGGCGGCGGCGGACGCGAGCGCGGCGAAGGCGGCGTTGGATCAGGCCGAGCTCAACCTGCGTGATGCCTACGTGAAGGCGCCCATGGAAGGGGTGCTGCAGACGCGCACGGTGCAGACGGGGCAGTACGTGCAGCCGGGCACGGTGCTGGCCACGCTGCTGCGGCGCGATCCGCTGCTGCTGCGCTTCACCGTGGCCGAGGCGGACGTGGCGCGGCTGAAGCCGGGCATGCCGGCGCGCTTCACGGTGCGCTCGGACGGGCGCACGTACACGGGCCGCATCAGCTACGTGGCGGACGCGGCGGATCCGGCCAGCCGCATGGTGAAGGTGACGGCGGAGGTGAGCGGCAAGGAGGCCCAGGCGCTGCGGCCGGGCGCCTTCGCCACGGTGACGGTGCCGGTGGAGACGGCCCAGGGGGCTCCGGTCATCCCCCAGACGGCGGTGCGCCCCAGCGAGCGCGGCTTCCTGGCCTTCGTGGTGGAGGACGGTAAGGCACGTGAGCGCGTGGTGGAGCTCGGACTGCGCACGGCGGATGGCCTCGTGGAGGTGCGCGGGGGCGTCAAGCCCGGCGAGCAGCTGGTGGTGCGTGGTGGCGAGGCGCTCAAGGACGGCGCCGCGGTGCGGATCGCCGAGGGCCCCAAGCCCTCGTTCACGGGTGAGCCGCGCCCCGAGGCGGATGCCAGCAATGGAGGCGCCGGTCGATGAACATCACCGAGGTGTGCATCAAGAAGCCCGTCTTCGCCTGGATGTTGATGGCGGCGACGATCGTCTTCGGCCTGGTGGCGGCCCAGCGCATCGGCATCAGCCAGTTTCCGGACGTGGACTACCCCGTCATCAGCATCAGCGTGACGTGGGAGGGAGCCTCGCCGGAGGCGGTGGAGAGCGACATCATCGAGCCGCTCGAGGAAGCGGCGATGCAGGTGGAGGGCGTCAAGTCCATCACCTCCAAGTCGAGCCTGGGCGGCGGCAGCATCTCCGTGGAGTTGGACCTGTCGCGCGACGTGGACCAGGCGCTGCAGGACGTGACGTCCAAGGTGAGCCAGGCGCAGAACCGCCTGCCGCGGGACATCGATCCGCCGGTCATCTCCAAGAGCAACCCGGAGGATCAACCCATCGTCCAGGTGGGCGTGTCCGGGCCCTTCTCGCGGCAGTTCATCTCCGACTTCGCCCGCTACCGGCTGAAGGAGTCGCTGCAGACGGTGCCGGGCGTGGGCGAGGTGACGCTGGGAGGCTCGCTGGAGCGCAACGTGCGCATCTGGGTGGACGCGCAGAAGCTGGACGCGCGGGGACTCACGGTCACGGACATCGTCACCGCGCTGCAGCGTGAGCACGTGGAGCTGCCCGCGGGCCGCATCGAGACGGAGGGCCGCGAGGTCAACGTCCGCATGATGGGCGAGGCGTTGGACATGGAGACGCTGCGCCACCTGGTGGTTCGCGAGGGGGCTGGCTCCCCCGTCTACCTGTCCGACGTGGCGCTGGTGGAGGATGGCTTCGAGGACGAGCGGCGCATCGCGCGTGTCGACGGCCAGCCCGCGCAGGGCCTGGGGGTGAGGAAGCAGCGCGGCGCCAACGCGGTGGCCGTGGCGCAGGGCGTGCGCGCGAAGATCGCCGAGGTGCAGAAGGACGCGCCCGAGGGCCTGGAGGTGGGCATCAACTTCGACTCCACCCGGTTCATCGAGGAGAGCGTCCACGAGATCGAGTTCGAGCTGTTGCTGGCGTGCATCCTGACGGCGCTGGTGTGCTGGGCGTTCCTGGGCTCGCTGTCCAGTACGCTCAACGTGATTCTCGCCATCCCCATGTCGCTGCTGGGTACGGTGGCGGTCATCTACTTCCTGGGCTTCACCCTCAACACCTTCACGCTGCTGGGCCTGTCACTGGCAGTGGGCATCGTGGTCGATGACGCCATCATGGTGATGGAGAACATCTTCCGGCACGCGGAAGAGGGGAAGGAGCGGGTGGCGGCGGCGCGCGAGGGCACGCAGGAGATCACCTTCGCGGCGCTGGCGGCGACGCTGGCGGTGGTGGCCATCTTCCTGCCCGTCGTGTTCATGGAAGGGGTCATCGGCAGGTTCTTCCTGCAGTTCGGCGTGACGCTGTGCGTGGCGGTGCTGCTGTCGTACGTGGAGGCCATCACCCTGGCGCCGGCGCGGTGCGCGCAGCTGCTCAAGACGAGCCGCGAGGGCCGCAGCAAGGTGGGCCTGGCCGTGGACCGGGCCTTCACCTGGCTGGAGCACCACTATGGGAAGGTGCTGGCCCGGGGGCTGGCGCGGCCCTGGTGGGTGCTGGGAGGCGCGGTGGTGCTGCTGGCGCTGTCGGGCCTGGCCTTCAAGAGCCTGTCGAGCGAGTTCGTCCCCTCGCAGGATCAGGGCCGCGTCATGGTGCGGTTGCAGACGGCGGTGGGCAGCACGGTGGAGGAGACGAACCGGCTCTTCCTGCGCTCCGAGGAGTTCCTCCGCAACCGGCCCGAGGTGACACGCCTGTTCGCGGTGGTGGGTGGTGGTGGCAGCGGGGTGAACGGCGGCATGCTGTTCATCACCCTGGTGCCGCAGGACCAGCGCATGCCGATGTCCGAGTTCAGCCAGCTGGTGCGCAAGGAGCTCAACTCGTACCCGGGCCTGCGCGCGGTGGTGATGGATCTGTCGCAGAGCGGCTTCACGGCCTCGCGCGGCTTCCCGGTGGAGTTCAGCGTGCGCGGCTCGGACTGGGAGCGGCTCATCGAATCCAGCACGGAGATGCGCGAGAAGCTCCAGGCGAGCGGCAAGGTGGTGGACGTGGACACGGACTACCAGCTCGGCATGCCGGAGCTGCGGATCACCCCGGACCGGGCGCGCGCCGCGGACCTGGGCGTGTCCATGCAGGACGTGGGCTCTACCCTCAACGCCCTGGTGGGCGGGGTGCGCGTGGGCAAGTACAGCACGGGGGGCCGGCGCATCGACGTGCGGCTGCGCCTCTTGAAGGATCAGCGCTCGCGGCCGGAGGATCTGGCGCTGTTGAAGGTGCGGACCCGCTCCGGCGAGCTGGTGCCCCTGTCCTCGCTGGTGGCGCAGGAGGAGCGCCCGGCGCTCCAGGCGATCACCCGCAAGGATCGTGAGCGCGCCATCAGCATCTTCGCCAACGTGGCCCCCGGCGCCACCCAGCAGGATGCGCTGGAGACGGTGGAGCGGCTGGCGAAGGATCTTCCCGGTGGCACGCGCGTGGTCTTCGGCGGCTCCAGCGTGGCCTTCCAGGAGTCCATGAGCAGCCTCCTCTTCGCCCTCTTCCTGGGCATTGGGGTGGCCTACATGGTGCTCGCCTCGCAGTTCAACTCGTTCCTGCACCCGGTGACGGTGCTCACCATCCTCCCGTTGTCGGTGGCGGGAGCGGCCTTCGCGATGTGGGGCACGAACACGACGCTCAACATCTTCAGCATGATCGGCCTGCTGCTGCTGATGGGCATCGTGAAGAAGAACTCCATCATCCTGGTGGACTACGCGCTGCAACAACGCGAGCAGGGCGCGGACGCGGTGGAGGCCATGCAGCGGGCGGGGCCGGTGCGCCTGCGGCCCATCCTGATGACGTCACTGGCCACGATGATGGCGGCGGTGCCCGCGGTGCTGGCGCTGGGCGCGGGCAGCGAGACGCGCGCCCCCATGTCCGTGGCGGTGCTGGGAGGACTGTCCGTCTCCACCGTGCTCAGCCTGCTGGTGGTGCCCGCCTTCTACGTGGTGGCGGATCGGATGAAGGCGCGGCTGGACCGGAGGCGCGGGCGGGATGAGCACGGCTCGGGCTCCGGCGGCGAGGGCACTCCCCTGGCGGGTGGGGAGGAGAAACCCCGGCTCGCGGGAAGCTGACCTCGTGAGGATGTGGGCCTTGCTTCAGACGCTCTCTGAAGCAAGGCCGTTCTACGTGGAGCGTGCCTCCGCAGCGCGTCCCGGCTACTGAACCTGCGCCAGGATGTCGTTGAGCATCTGCTCGGTGAACTTGCCCTCGGAGAAGGCGATCAGTTTGTAGGCGGGCATGTCGTTGACGAACACCAGCGTCGACATCTCGGCCTTCTTCCGGGCGTACTCCTCCCGCGGGGTGCGTTTCACGGGCGTCGGCTCCTCGAAGCTGCCCATGATGACGTTCTTCAGCTGCGGGTAGAACGCCTTGCCCTTGGGGTGGTTCTTGAACTCCTTCACCATGGACTCGCGCGTCAGCTTGGGCACGGGCACCTGGGTCGTCTCCACCTGGACGTGCTTTCTCAGCGGCAGGTCCCTGGACGAACCACCGACCAGGATGTCGAACCGGCCCGGGTTGACGGTCCAGCGGTGGTGGGTGGTGTCGTAGTAGGCGAAATCACGCCGCTTCAGCGTGAAGGTCACCGTCTTCTCCTGACCGGGCTCGAGCGCCACCTTGGTGAAGGCCTTGAGCTCCTTGTCCGGACGGCTCACCACGGGCCTGTCCTCACGGATGTAGAGCTGGACGATCTCCTTTCCAGCCACCTTCCCCGTGTTCTTGACCTTCAGCTGCACGGTCAGGCTGTCCGTGTCTTTGATGGACTGCGCGCCGAGGGTCAGGTCCGAGTAGGCGAAGGTGGTGTAGCTCAGCCCGAAGCCAAAGGGGAACAGCGGGGTGATGTTCTTCTTGTCGTAGTACCGGTAGCCGATGAAGACGCCTTCGCCGTAGTAGGCCTGCTGGTTGAGTCCGGGGAACTCGGTGGCGGTCGGCGTGTCCTCGAGCCTCTGCGGGAAGGTCTCCGCCAGCTTCGCCGAGGGGTTCACCTTGCCGGTCAGGATATCGGCGATGGCTCCTCCGCCCGCCTGTCCCGTCAGCCAGGCCTCCAGGATGGCCTTCACCCGGCCCACCCAGGGCAGGGTGATGGCGGAGCCGTTCATCAACACCACCACCGTGTTGGGCTGGACCTGGCTGACCGCGTCGATCAACCGGTTGTGCCCCTCGGGGATGTCCAGGGAGGCGCGGTCGAATCCCTCGGACTCGTGGCTGTCGGGCAGTCCAGCGAAGACGATGGCCACGTCCGCGTCCTTCGCCTGCTGCCGTGCTTCGTCGAGCAGCTGCGCGGTGGTGACTCCCTCCGAGTCGTAGCCGCTCGCGTAACCGATGCGCTCGCTCCCGCCCACGAGCGCCACCAGCTCGTCATACGCGTTGGAGATGCGGGTCGGATTCACCTGCGAGCTTCCAGCGCCCTGGTAGCGGGGGTCCTTGGCGAAAGCGCCAATCAGGGCGATCTTCTTCTTCCCACCCACGTCGACCGGCAGGAGGTGATCCTCGTTCTTCAGCAGGACGATGCTCTCACCCGCCACCTGCCTCGCCAGGACATGGTGCTGCTCCAGGTCGGCGCGCGCCCCGCTCCGGCGGCTCTCCGAGGCCTTGAGGACCACCGCGAGCAGCGCGCCCACCACCTCGTCCAGGCGCGAGACTGGCAGTTGTCCCGCGTTGACGGCCTCGATGATCTTCTTGCGATTCACGTCGCCGCTGCCGGGCATCTCCAGGTGCAGCCCGGCCAGGACGCCCTTCACGCGATCGTGGACGGCGCCCCAATCCGACACCACGAACCCCTCGAACTCCCACTCCTTCCGGAGGATCTGCTCGAGCAGGAGGGGGTTCTCGGAGGCGTAGACACCATTCACCTTGTTGTAGGCGCACATCACCGACCATGGCTGGGCCTGGGTGATCGCGATCTCGAAGGCGGGCAGGTAGATCTCTCGCAGGGTCCTTTCATCCAGGTTCGAGTCGTTCACCATCCGCTCGAACTCCTGGTTGTTCACCGCGAAGTGCTTCAACGAGGTACCCACGCCCTCGCTCTGGACACCCTGGATGTAGGACGCCGCCAGCTGACCGGCCAGGAGGGGGTCCTCGGAGAAGTACTCGAAGTTGCGCCCACCCAGGGGAGAGCGCTTCATGTTGATGCCCGGCCCCAACAGCAACTGGACGTCGTTGGCCTGGCACTCCCGGGCCATGGCGGCGCCCACCTGTTGGATGAGCTCCGTGTTCCAGGTGGAGGCCAGCGAGGACGCCGTCGGGAAGCAGGTCGCGGGAACGCTCTCCGAGATGTTCAGCCCCTGCGCCTTCCTGAGTCCATGCGGACCATCCGTCATGAAGATGGAGGGGATGCCCAGCCGCGCGATCGGGTGGGTCGTCCACGCGCCATTGCCAGACAAGAGCAGGGCCTTCTCCTCCAGCGTCATCTGGGACACCAGTTCCTGCGCTCTTGCCTTGTAGTCTTTGGATTGTTTGGACATGTCAGGGGGCCTCGGGTTCAGGGCATGGCACCGCGTTCTTCGCGAGGACGCGGAGAACGCGGGTGTTCATCATGTGTGCTTGGGACCTCGATTCAGCGAGCTTCCTCGAGACGCCGCGCCGCGACCCCCGAGATCCCGCTCTCCGGGTCGGCGGCGTTCGTGGGCGTCTGCGAGCCCACCGTACCGGACGAGGCGCCCTGTCCGAACAGGTGGCACCGCACCCAGCGATCCTGCTCGAGCTGCGTCGTGCCCGGCATCTCCTGGCGGCACACCGCCATGGCGCTCGGGCACCGATCGGCGAACGGACAGCCGGGAGGCGGATCGATCAACTTGGGCGCACCCGATTTGGCCTTCAGCTCGTTCTTCATCGAGCCATGCGGGTCCGGCACCGCGGACAGCAGCAGCTGCGTATAGGGGTGCGCCGGCCGCTGCATCAGCTCCTCGCTCGGCGCGCCCTCCACGATGTGCCCCGCGTACATCACCATCGTCCGGTCCGCGAAGTAGCGCGCGCTCGCGATGTCGTGCGTGATGTACAGATAGGAGATTCCCCGCTCCTCCTTGAGGCGCTCCATCAGGTTCAAGACGCCGACCCGGATGGACACATCGAGCATGGAGATCGGCTCGTCGGCGAGGATCACCGAGGGACCCGGTGCCAGCGCTCGCGCGATCGCCACGCGCTGTCGCTGCCCGCCCGAGAGCTGATGCGGATATCGCGACGCGATCTCCGCCGCCGGGTTCAGGTCGACGGTCGCGAGCAGATCATGCACGCGCTCCCTGAGCTCGGAGGTGCCCTTCGCCTTTCCGTGCAGGAGCAGGGGCCTCTCGAGGTGATTTCCGATGGTATGGACCGGGTTCAGCGAGCCGAACGGATCCTGGAAGATCATCTGCACCTGCGCCCGGTAGTCGAGTGAGGCCTGCCGAGGCTCTTCCTGGAGGATGTCCCTGCCGCGGAAGAGGATCTTCCCGGAGGAAGGCTCCATCAGCCGCACGAGCAGCCGCGCGATCGTGCTCTTGCCGCTGCCTGACTCGCCCACGAGCGCGACGACCTGCCGTTGCCCGAGCGCGAAGGAGACCTCGTTGAGGGCACGCAGCTGCTTGGGCCTGAAGCCACCGCCCACCTGGAAGTATTTGCCGAGGCCCTTCGCCTCGAGGATGGCCTGGTTCTTCCGGTCGATGGTCGTCATGGGGAATCCAGGTGACAGGCCTCGATGTGGGCGGGGCCCAGCTCGCGCAGGACGGGCGCATGTGTCCGGCAGATATTCGTCGCGGACGGGCAGCGCGGGTGGAAGCGGCACCCCACGGGGAGCTTTCGCATGTCCGGGGGAGAGCCAGGGATGCCCACGAGCTTGCGGCGGGGCCCTCGGACCGAGGGGACCGAGCCCAGCAGCCCCTGGGTGTACGGGTGCTTGGGCGCGTGGAACAGCTCCTGGGAGGGCCCCATCTCCATGAGCTTGCCCGCGTAGAGCACGGCGATCCGCGTGGAGAACTCGAGGATCAGCGAGAGATCATGCGTGATGAACAGGATGGAGAACCCGAGCTTGTCCTTGAGCTCGGCGACCTGGTGGAGGATTTCCTTCTGCACCACCACGTCGAGCGCCGTCGTCGGCTCGTCCATGAGCATCAGCGGCGGCTCGAGCGCGAGCGCGATGGCGATCACCACGCGCTGCCTCATGCCGCCCGACAGCTGGTGCGGGTAGCTCGTGATCCGCGAGCTGTCGATCCCCACGAGCTTGAGCAGCGAGACGGCCTTGTCGACGGCCTCGGAGCGCTTCACCGGCTGGTGCGCCTGGATCGCATCCACGATCTGATCACCGATCGTGAGGATGGGGTTGAGCGAGTTCATCGCGCTCTGGAAGACGAGCGACACCTTGCGCCAGCGCAGCTCCCGCAGCCGCGCCTCGCTCATCGCCAGGATGTCCTCGCCCTCGAAGAGCACCTGCCCGCCGGTGATGACGGCGGGGGGGCGGAGGATCCGCAGCAGGGCCTGCGCCACGGTCGACTTGCCGCTGCCCGACTCGCCGGCGAGCCCGAGCACCTCGCCTCGCCCGATGTCGAACGAGACGCCGTCGACGGCGCACACGGGCCCCGTGGGCGTCAGGTATTCGACCCGGAGGTCGCGCACGGAGAGCAACGTCGAGGGTTTAGTTGTTTCCACTGTGCCTCACCACGGGGGTCGACAGGCCCCCTTCCAGGTCATGGCTCTTGAGGAGCCGTGTCCACGTCCGCTCGGCCCGCAGCCGCGGGTTGGTGATCTCGTCGATCGCGAAGTTGACGAGCACGAGCGCGAAGCCGATGAGCGCCACGCACACGCCCGTGGGAATGATGGTCCACCACGCGCCCGTCAGCAGGGCCGCGTCGTTGGAGGCCCAGTACAGGTTCGTGCCCCACGTGACGGTGCTCACGTCCCCGATGCCCAGGAACTCGAGGCCCACCTGCGCGCCGATCGCGTAGACCGTCGCCGAGATGAAACCGCTCATCAGCAGCGACGTCATGTTGGGGAGGATCTCCCGGAAGATGATCCGCATGCGCCCCTCGCCACTCACGATCGCGGCCAGCACGAAGTCCTTCTCCCGCAGGGAGAGGATCTGCGAGCGCAGCATGCGCGCGTTCCACGCCCACCCCGTGATGACCAGCACGAGCCCGATGGTGACGGGACCGGGCTGCAGGTAGGCCGCGATGACGACGGCCATGGGCAGCCCGGGGATGATCAGGAACACGTTCGTGATGAACGACAGGACGCTGTCGACCCACCCGCCGAAGAAGCCAGCGGTCATTCCGACGAGCGCGCCAATGGCCATGACGGCGAAGCCCGTCAGGAACCCCACCGTGAGCGACGTGCGAGCCCCCGCGACCGTCTGCGCGAGCACGTCCTGCCCCTGGCCGGTGGTTCCGAAGAGATACTCGGAGGAGGGCTCCTGGTGCGGCGGGCCCACGAAGGCGGACGGGTCGACGCGCACGAGCAGCGGTCCGAAGAGACCGAGCAGCACGAAGAAGAGGATGAGCACCGCCCCGGCGGATGCCTTGCGGTTCTCGAGCAGCTGCCAGATGAAGCCCGTGCGCTGCTTGTTGGATTGCTTCGAGGATGACATGTCAGGCCCCCTGCTTCCCACCTGTCAACGAGCCCGCGTCCGGGGATCGAGCCACACGTAAAGGATGTCCACGAGCAGGTTCGCGCCCAGCACGGCCAGCGTGATGGTCAGGAAGATGCCCTGCATGAGCGGGTAGTCCTGGTTGCGCACCGCCTGGATGAGCAGGTAGCCCTGTCCCGGATACGAGAAGACGATCTCGGTCAGCAGGGAGCCGGAGAGGACGAACCCCAGCGCCATGCCGAAGCCCGTGATGTTGGGCAGCAGCGCGTTGCGAGCGGCGTAGTGGAACATGATCCGCTTCTGGGACAGGCCCTTGGCGTTCGCCATGGTGATGTAGTCCTCGGCGAGCACGCCCACCATGGTGCTGCGCATGCTGAGCATCCAGCCGCCGAGCGAGGCGATGACGATCGCCGACACGGGGAGCACCATGTGCTGCATGACGCTGAGGATGAACTCGGCGCTCAGCGCGGGCGCGATCGTGTCGCTGTAGGCATGCCGGGCGGGGAAGGCGCCGAGCACGAACCCGAGGGTGTAGAGCAGCACCATCGCGAGCCAGAAGTAGGGGAACGCGCCCAGGAAGATGAGCACTGGCGGCAGTACCGAGTCCAGCCAGCCACCGCGCTTCCACGTGGCGACCACGCCCAGGGCCGTGCCGAGCGCGAAGCTGATGATCACCGCGATGCCCGAGAGCAGCAGCGTCCAGCCCAGTCCCGTGGCGATCACGTCCGTCACCTTCGAGGGGAAGTACGCGATGGAGAGGCCGAGATCGCCCTGGAACAGGTGGGCCACGTAGGTGAAGTACTGCTGATGGAGCGGCTCGTCGGTGAAGCCGAAGGCCACGCGCAGGGAGTCGATGGCCTCCGGCTGGAGCTGCCCGGCGAAGCGCGCGAACATGGCCGAGGCGGGATCGCCCGGCATGAGGCGCGGGATCAAGAAGTTCAACGTGAGAGAGGCCCACGCGGCGAACGCGTACAAGCCCAGATTTCGCAGGAGATGTCGCACGGGACCGGGTGAGCCTTTCTCAGACGCGTTGTCGGGCTACTTGGGCTTCACTTCGACAAGGACGAACAGGTTCTCGGGGGGGCTGTTCGGCGTCAGCTTCGAGTAGGGGTTGTCCTTGTTGGGGAAGTTCGTGAAGCGACGCGTACTGTACTCGCCCCACGACGGACCCGGAAAGAGGGGGATGACCGGCGCGTTCTGCACGAAGATCATCTGCAGCTGGTGCGCGATCTTCTTCTGCTCCTCGGGGTCATTCGTGCCCTCGAAGGCCTTCAGGAGCGCGTCGGCCTCCTTGTTGGAGAAGCGGTTCCAGTTACGGGCCGCGAGCTCTCCCGTGGGCCGGAGCGTCTCGCTCGACATGAGGTCGCGGTAGACGTAGTAGGGCGTCGGCTCATCCGACGTCCACCCCATGCTCATGTCGTACTCGCCCTTCTGGACGCGCTCGAAGTAGGGGCTGAAGTCGTAGGTCTTCAGGCTGGCGTCGATGCCGATCTGCTTGAGGTTCTGCGTGATGATCTGCGCCGCGCGCACCCAGTCCGACCAACCGGTGACGCAGTTGACGTCGAAGCGCAGGGGCTTCTTGTCCGGACCCACGCGCACCCCGTCCTCACCCTTCTTGAAGCCCGCCTCGTCGAGCAGCGCGTTGGCCTTGGCGATATCGAGCCTGGTCCAATCACCCGCCGCCACGGCCTCGGGGTTGCGCCACTTGTCGTGCGTGTCGCTGAGCCCCGTCGCGTCGGAGGGCCGCGTGTAGCCATACATGGCCACCTTGACGATCTGCTCGCGGTCGATCGCCATGCTGATGGCCTTGCGCACGCGGACGTCGTCGAAGGGCTTCTTGGTGGTGTTCACATAGAGCGTCGTCGTGTTGCCGACGAGCGGGAACCAGTAGTGGTTGTTGTCCTTGTCCTTGTTGACGAAGACGCGCTCGATGTCGGGCACGAAGCTGCCCGCCCAGTCCAGCTCACCGGTGAGCAGGGCGAGGTTCGCCTGATCATTGCCCGGGTACGCCGGGAAGCGGAGGCTCTCGACGGCCGGCTTGCCCTGCTGCCAGTAGTGCGGGTTGCGCCCGAGCTCGAAGACCTGATTCTGGAAGACCTTCACCTCGGTGAACGGGCCCGTGGCCACGGGCGTCTCGTTCTTGTACATGACCGGGTCGGCGACGTCCTTCCACTTGTGCTCCGGCACGATCGGCTGGTGGACGACGTAGAGCATGCCGGGCACGAAGGGCCGCGACAGGGTGAACTCGACCGTCGCGTCATCCTTGGCCTGGACGCTCTCGAGGAACGCCCACACCGCCGGGAAATCCAGCGCCTTGTGCTTCTTGAGCAGCTCGAAGGTGAAGGCCACGTCCTTGGCCGTGAACGGCTGACCATCCGACCACTTCACGCCAGGGCGCAGGGTCAGGGTGAGCTTCTTGTTGTCCGCGCTCCACTCGTGCTTCACGGCCAGCCAGGGCACGAGCTCGCCCTTGACCGTGTTGTAGATCATCAGCGGCTCGTAGATGCCGGCGCGGGTCGGCCAGCGCGCGGTGCCCGGCACGAGCAGGGGATTGAAGTTCCGGATCCACGAGGCCTGCTGCTCTTGAGTGATCGTGAGCGCCGTGGCTTTCACGGCGGCCTCGGTCTTGGCGGTCGGCGCTGGGGTTTGCTGGGCGCCCTCCTTGGGGCTCTTCGAACAGTTGACGAGGCCCCCGAGCGACAGCAGGGACATACAGAGCATCAGCAGCCGACGTGACATGGATCAATCCCCTCCGTGAAGAGGCGTCAACAATACGCGGATTCTCCGCGTTGCAAGCGCTTTCATTTTCGACGCAAAGCGTTATCGCAGCCGGAGCGGAATGCTTTCTCCTGCTCGGCGGAACATTACGCTGCTACTTGAGCGTGGGCCGACGCCGGAGTTGTCCTGGCCAGCAATCGCTTCACTGCCAGTACGAAGAGACGCGTCACGGGCGGCGCTTCTTCCCCAGCCAGCGGCTCACGCGCACCTTCCCGAAGCGTTTGCCGAACAGGTACCAGGTGAAGGTCGCGCCGAAGAGCGCCGCGGACATGGCGATGCCCAGGAGCCCCAGCACCGGCACGCCCTGGTACATCACCGGCGTCTGCGCGAACGAGATGAACGCCCCCACGATGAACCCGCACGCGCACAGGCCCATGAACATCACGATCGCCGCGCTCCGCAGGTTCTCGTTCAGCTTGTCGAATTGATCCGCCCGCACCGTCACGCTGAACTTCCCCGACTCCAGATCCAACAGGATCTGCGACAGCTGTGTCGGCAGGTCCGCCGCCAGCGACTGGAAGCGCAGGAGCGTGCGCATCAGCCCGCCCTGGAGCTGGGTCGGGTCATACCGGTCCGCCAGCAGCTCCTTGGCGTACGGCATCGCCACCTCGAGGATGTTCAGGTCCGGGTAGAGCGTGCGCATCATCCCCTCCGTCGACACCGACGCCCGGCTCAGCAGCGCGTACTCCTTCGGAATCCGGATCCGGTATTTCACCGCCAGGTCCAGCAGGTCCCTCATCAGGCTGCGCGCGTCCACCTCGCCCAGGGTCGTCGGCAGGTGCCTGCCGAGCAGGCCCTCGATGTCGTTGCGGAAGCCCACCAGGTTGGCCCGCGCGTCCGGCACGCCCACCCGGTAGAGGATGCGCGCCACCGAGTCGCTGTCCTTGAGCGCCACCGCCAGCACCAGCATCACCAGCGTCTCCTGCATGGCGCGCGACAGCCGGCCCACCACCCCGAAGTCCAGCAGCGCCAGCCGGTTGCCCTCCAGCACCAGGATGTTCCCCGGGTGCGGATCTCCGTGGAACAGCCCGTCCTCGAAGAGCTGCCGGAAGCTCGCGTCCAGGATGTGGCCCGCCACCTCCCGCTTGTCCTCCGGCGACAGCTCCGCCTGGCTGATCTTCACCCCCCGGATGAACTCCATCGTCAGCACCGTGCGGCTGCTGAGCCCGGCATACACCCGCGGAATCTTCATGTACGGCCGGTTGCGGTGGTTCTCCAGGAAGGCCCGGATGTTCGAGGCCTCGTGCACGAAGTCCAGCTCCTCGTGGATGGCCCGGTCGAACTCGTCGATGATCCCCGTGGGCGTGTAGATGCCCGTCTCCTCCACCACCGCCTCCAGCAGCCTCGCCAGCGAGCGCAGCACCACCAGGTCCGAGTCGATCTGCTCGGCGATCCCCGGCCGCTGGACCTTGACCACCACCTCCTCGCCCTCCAGCGTCACCGCCCGGTGCACCTGCGCGATGGAGGCCGCCGCCAGCGGCTCGGGATCGATCTGCTTGAAGAGCTCCTTCGCGTCTCGGCCCAGCGACTCGTGGATCTGCGCGTACACGTCCTCCAGCGGGAAGGGATCCACGTGATCCTGCAGCGAGGCCAGCTCCTCGATGAACTCACCGGGCAGCAGGTCCGCGCGCGTGGAGAGGATCTGCCCCAGCTTCACGAAGGTGGGGCCGAGATCATTGAGCAGCATCCGGAAGCGGCGCGCGGTGGAGGCACGCTGGGACTCGGGCGACACCTCCACCTTCTCTCGCCGACCGAGCAGGCGCCACACCCCCGCGCGCTCGAGCCACTCGCCGAAGCCGTGGCGCGCTGCGATGACCCCAATCTGCCGGACGCGGTTCAAATCCTGGAGGAGCACGGTGGCGCGCACCTTTCCACGAGCGCCCGCGCCCCGCAAACCCTACGGTCATCCACCCGACGCTCGCTCAGGCCGCCCCGGTGGCGGGCTCGGAGGCCGGCTCCGCCCGGGGCCGGGGGGTGGGGCCGAAGCGCAGCAGCAGGTAGCCCACCACGGCCGACAGCAGCGAGCCGAGCAGGATGCCCAGCTTCGCCTCCGCCAGCAGCTGCGGCTCGTTGGCGAAGGCCAGCCCCGCCACGAACAGCGCCACCGTGAAGCCGATGCCCGCCACCACCGCCACCCCGTGCAGTTGCAGGGCATTGGCGCGCCCCGGCATCTGCGCCAGCCCCACCTTCACCGTCACCCAGGTGAAGAGGAAGATGCCCACCTGTTTACCCACGAACAGGCCCAGCATCACTCCCAGCGGCAGCGGCTTCAGCAGATCCGACAGGTGCATCCCACTCACGGAGATGCCCGAGTTGGCCAGCGCGAACAGCGGGACGATTCCGTACGCCACCCACCCGTGCCACAGGTGCACGAAGCGGTTGAGCGGCGGCTCGATGTCCTCCAATTGCTCCTCGATGTGCAGCAACTGCCCGCTGCGCACGGACTCGTCCTCGGGCTCCTTCAGGAGCTGACCGATGTAGCCGTGCAGCTCCTCCAGCACCTGGTGGCCCCGGCGCATGGGCCTGGCGGGGATCATCATCCCCACCACCACGCCCGCGATGGTGGCGTGCACTCCCCCATGGTGCATGGCGTACCAGAGCGCCGTGCCCAGCACCGCGTACACCACCCCGTTGCGGACGTAGTAGAGGTTGCACACTCCCAGTACGAAGGTGATCGCCGCGGCTCCCAGCAGCCACTCCCCGTGCAGTCCCGTGCCGTAGAACATGGCGATGACCAGGATTCCGCCGATGTCGTCGAAGATGGCCAGCGCGGTGAGGAACACCACCAGCCCGTGGCTCACCCGCCCCTTGAGCAGAGTGAGGCAGCCGATGGCGAAGGCGATGTCCGTGGCCATGGGAATGGCCCACCCCTTGAGCGCCGGGGTGCCCGCGTTGAGGGCCGCGTAGACGCCCGCCGGCACCAGCATGCCGCCCATCGCCGCGATGAGCGGCAGCAGCGCCTTGGACAGGGTGCGCAGCTCGCCCACGGCCAGCTCGCGCTTGATCTCCATCCCCACCACGAAGAAGAAGATCGTCATCAACCCGTCGTTGATGAGCTCCCGGAAGGTGAAGTGGGACAGGGTGTCTCCCTGACCGAGCGCCAGCTGGGCGTCGAAGAGGGTGACATAGCTGTCGGCCCAGGGGGAGTTGGCCCAGATCATGGCCGCCACGGCGCACAGCGCCAGGAGGATGCCGCTGCTGGCCTCGAGCCGGAAGAAGGCCTGGAGGGGCGCGACGGCGACCTCGAAAATCCGGGGGACGGGAGGAACGGTACGGGTCTCCATAGCGCGGCACAGGTTGCCCTCCGGGTTCCGTTCCAGCCACGGTTTTCGGTCGGGCCTCCAACGATTTCCCGAGGTTGGGTGGGCCGGCTGTCAGGGGAGCATGCTAGCCATCGGCGGAGTAGGAGCGGACGAGTAGACGGCGGAGGTCATGTGTTCTGTTGATCCAGGACCGGACGCATGACACAAGGGGCGGCGATGGGCGCGACGCAAGTGAAGGCAGGCAAGGGACGCGGGGACGAGGCCGTGGTGCAGATGGAGGCGGCGGGCGAGCCGGCCGGGGCGCGAGAGATCGGCGCGCTCACCCCGATGATGCGGCAGTACCTGGAGACGAAGGCGCTCAACCCGGACGCCATCCTCTTCTTCCGGCTCGGGGACTTCTACGAGATGTTCTTCGAGGACGCGGTGCGCGCCTCGGAGATCCTCCAGATCACCCTCACGGCGCGGGCGAAGAACGCGGAGAAGGTGCCGATGGCCGGGGTGCCGTACCACTCGGCGCGCCGGTACATCGCCAAGCTCGTGGAGCACGGGCTGAAGGTGGCCATCTGCGAGCAGGTGGAGGAGGCGGGCAGCGGGCCGGGGATCGTCAAGCGCGAGGTGACGCGCGTCATCACCCCCGGCATGGTGCTGGACGAGGAGGCGCTCGAGCCCCGGGCGAGCAACTTCCTGGCGGCGGTGTACCCCGGCGCCCAGGGCTACGGGGCGGCGCTGCTGGAGGCCTCCACGGGCGAGTTCTTCAGTCTGGAGGCGGAGACGCTCCAGGAACTGGTGGAGGCGCTGTCGCGGGTGGAGCCCAGGGAGCTGCTGGTGCCCGAGGGGGAGCGGGACTCCCAGGACACGACATGGGTGGTGTCGCGGCTGGCGAAGCCCCCGGCGGTGGCGGAGCTGGAGAAGGCGGCCTTCGAGCCGACGCGGGCCGGGGTGTACCTGCGGAATCACTTCGCGGTGCAGTCGCTGGAGGCCTTCGGGCTGCAGGACGCGCCCCTGGCCACCGGGGCGGCGGCGGCGGCGCTGCGCTACCTCAAGGACACCCAGAAGACGCCCGCGGCCCACGTGGACAGGCTCAGCCGCCAGCAGCGCGGGGGGCACCTCCTCATGGACGAGGCGTCGCGCTCCAACCTGGAGGTGCTGCGCACCCTGCGGGACGGAGGGCGCCGGGGCTCGCTCCTGGGCGTGCTGGACAGGACGGCGACGGGCCTGGGCGCGCGCAAGCTGGCCCGGTGGCTGGCCGCGCCCCTGTGCTCGCTGCCGGAGATCAACGCCCGGTTGGACTCGGTGGATGAGCTGTCCCAGCGCAGCGTGTGGCGCGAGGAGATGACGGGCCTCCTCAAGGAGGTGGGCGACATCGAGCGGCTGTGCGGCCGGCTGTCGCTGGGCGCGGGCAACGCGAGGGACTTGAGGGCGTTGGGGCTGTCGCTGGCGCAGCTGCCCCGGCTGGCGGCGACGCTCGCGCGCTGTGAGTCCCCGCTGCTCAAGTCCCTGGCGGGGCCGCTCGGGTCGCTGCCGGAGCTGGCGGATCTGCTGCTGCGGGCGGTGGTGGATGAGCCGCCCACGAGCCTCAAGGAAGGCGGCTTCATCCGCCCGGGCTTCCACGCCGAGCTGGACAAGCTGGTGGCGCTGTCCACCGATGGCAAGGACTTCCTGCTGAAGATCGAGACGCGCGAGCGGGAGCGGACGGGCATCGGCTCGCTGAAGGTCCGCTACAACAAGGTCTTCGGGTACTACCTGGAGGTGACGAAGGCCAACCTGCACCTGGTGCCCTCGGACTACATCCGCAAGCAGACGATGGTGGGCGCCGAGCGCTTCGTCACTCCGGAGCTGAAGGAATACGAGGAGAAGGTGCTCACGGCGGAGGAGCGGCGCAGCGCGCTGGAGCTGGAGCTCTTCGAGCAGCTGCGGGCCCAGGTGGTGAAGGAGGCGCCCCGGCTGCGCTCGGCGGCGGAGGCGGTGGCCACCTGTGACGCGCTGCTGTCCTTCGCGCGGTGCGCGGCCGAGTACGGCTACGTGCGGCCGGTGGTGGACGAGTCCGAGGTGCTGTCGATCACCGCCGGGCGCCACCCGGTGGTGGAGCGCGTGCTGGGGGCGGGGGAGGCCTTCGTCCCCAACGACGTGAAGATGGACTCGGGGGACGGGCAGATCCTGGTCATCACCGGCCCCAACATGGCGGGCAAGAGCACCGTCATGAGGCAGGTGGCGCTCACGGTGCTGATGGCGCAGGCGGGGTGCTTCGTGCCGGCGGGAGCGGCGCGCATCGGCGTGTGCGATCGGATCTTCACGCGCGTGGGAGCGGCGGACAACCTGGCGCGCGGACAGTCCACCTTCATGGTGGAGATGACGGAGACGAGCCACATCCTCCACCACGCCACGCGGCGCAGCCTGGTGGTGCTGGACGAGATTGGCCGGGGCACGTCCACGTATGACGGCCTCTCCATCGCGTGGGCGGTGGCCGAGCACATCCACGACAAGGTGGGGGCGCGCACGCTGTTCGCCACGCACTACCACGAGCTGGTGGACCTGGCCCGGGAGAAGCCCCGGGTGAGGAACATGTGCATCGCGGTGCGGGAGCAGGGCGGCAAGGTGCTCTTCCTGCGCAAGCTGGTGCCGGGTGGGGCCAACCGCTCCTACGGGATTGAAGTGGCGAGGCTCGCGGGCCTGCCGCCCGAGGTGGTGACGCGGGCCAGGGACATCCTGCAGAACCTGGAGTCGGGCGAGTTCGACGACAGCGGGCGGCCGCGGGTGGTGGCGCGGAAGACCTCGCGCGCGCCGGCCCCGGGGCAACTCGGGCTGTTCGGTGGGGCGGCCGAGCCCGGGCCGAAGGTGGATCCGGCTCAGCAGAAGGTGCTGGAGTCGCTCCGGGCGGTGAAGCTGGAGGAGATGACGCCACTGGAGGCCCTCAACCTCCTGGCCCGGCTGCAGCGCGAGCTGAAGTAGGGGAGGGGGCAGACCGTCCACGCGCTCGGAGGGACCATCCACGGTTGTGGATGTCCGGGGCGCGGGATGGTGGCGTTTCAGAGGGGAGCACTCCTGGCAGGCGTCTTGCTCTGGGTCGGGTCAATCCCAACCAGGAGCTGACACATGACGACGCCCGTTTCCGGCAGCCGTGCCGGTGAAGTGCACCCCTCTCTGGACGAGCTCGCGGGAGCCCAGGGTGCTGCCCCTGCCTCCGGGTCCACGCCGGGAGCCAGGACGGCGGCCTCGAAGGAGTCCAACACCGTCACCCGGGCGCCCGCGTCTCCGGCGGTGGCCAGCGCGCCGCGCGAGTTCCCCACGGGAACGATGGACTACTACCGCAAGCGCCACTTCGACTTCGTCGACCGAAACCCCGGGGCGCCGCCACCGCCGTACTACCTCCAGTATGGAGACAAGTACGTCCAGCGCTTCGCTGCGCTGGGGTCCAATGATTTGTCTCCCCAAGGGCTCGTGTGGCGCGACCGGGCGCTGAAGGGGCTGCAGAAGGCAATGGAGGATGGGCTCAAGGAGGGAGCCGCAGACTTCGCCAAACTCGAGCGCAGGCCGGATGACTTCAGGATTTGGGCTTACAAAACGCACGTGAATGCCTACCTGGATGCGGGTCTCCTCGAGCTTCCCGCGCAGGACCTGGCGACCATCCTCTTCACTCCCGATTTCAAGGACCTCTTGAACAAAGAAGGATTGGATCAGGTTCTCGAGGTGCTCAAGAAGCTGCACCCCGACAAGATTGCGGCCATCACCGCCGCGACTGCGGGAGAGACCGCGCGTCCCGCCTTCGAGCAGATGGATCGCGAGCTCAAGGCGCTCATGCTGCAGAGCTGGATAACCAACGGCAACTGACCGGCGGGACTCCCCATGCTCAAGGTCCTTCTCGTCCTCCTCTTCAGCCCCTGCTTCCTGTGCCTCGGTACGAGCGCGTTCTTCTGGGCGCGAGACACGCTTCGCGTGCATGGCATTGGAACCGGGACCAGCGTGTGGCAAGCCCTGGGTCCTCCGCTCCAACATAATCTGCCAGACAACGGAATCTTCATCGGGGATCACTCCGCGTTCTACACGCAGGGCCATTACCCCGAGGAGGGCGATACCCTCTGGCGCGTCACCCCCACTGGACCGCGGCGCTGGTATTTCTTCCCGGGCTCGGCATTGTCACTGGCGAGCGCCCAGGGCGTGTGGTTCGGCGTCCTGTCGCTGCCGCATCCGGCGGGCGGGAGGGACAGGCTGTTCAAACTCGTCCGCTCGCGCGACGAGGGACGGACCTGGGAGGATCGCGGTGTGGTCCCCTCGATGTCGAGGCTGCTCGTCGTGTCGGAGCAGGAGGTATGGGGGCTCGGGCACGAGGGGCTCTACGTCAGCACGGACGGAGGCCAGACCGTCAAGCGGGTGCCCCTGCCGGGGACGCGCGATTCCATCATCGAGCGGCTCGCGCGTGGCCTGGACGGGACCGTGTGGCTGCTCGGACCCGAGGGGCTCTTCCGCATCTCGGAGCACGGTGAGCAGTGGACGCACGAGCCCATGCCGGGGGTCAAACTGGAAGACGGCGACGGTGGCATTCTCGTTGGGCGTGTGGCCGAGACCCTGGCCATCCGTCGCGACGCTCCGGGGGCGCAGTGGATTCCCTTCTGCTTCCGGCGTCACCGTGTGCAGTCCTTCGCGGTCTCGGGCGACACCATCCGCGTCATCACCGGTTCCATCGACCCGTTCGAGGATGGCGCGGATGTCTGGTACCACCACAGTGAGGACGGTGGCCGAACCTGGGCTCACATGCAGACCGGTCTGGCGATCGCAATGGCCCTCCACGGGCGGGAGTGGGGGGCTGGCATGAACTTCATAGGCCAGCTCTACGGGCGTGTCCCCATCCGTTGATGGGGGTCCACGGCCCCCGTCACCGTGTGCCTCAGTGCTGGTGGCCGAAGCGCACGTCGAGGGCCGGGTGCTCGGTGGCGAGCTGGCGCAGGCGCTTGAAGCTCTCGGCGCTCCTGGGGATGTCACCGGAGAAGGTGCCCGGCTCCACGTCGTGCTCCCAGCCCCAGCGGGTGTGGCTTGCGTCTCCCGTGAGCAGCACCGGGCCCTTCGTCGTACGCACGAGGTACGCGGTGCTGCCCGGCGTATGGCCCGGCACCCAGAGCGCCCAGACCGAGCCGTCCCCGAAGATGTCGAGCACCCCGGCGAAGCGGCCAGCCGCATCGGCCTGGTAGGCCCACTCGTTGAGGGCCGCCTTCCCCTGGAGCGCGCGGTCCGTGCTGCCCTGCACGAAGGCGTTGAGGACCGCGTGGGCGGAGGTTTCGCCCGGGCCCATGTAGACGGCGGTGCCCGCCGGGACGTCCGCCATCCCCGCGACGTGGTCCATGTGCAGGTGCGTGAGGAACACGCCCTGGAGAGGCTTCTCCTGCTTCGCGAGCCAGTCCCCCAGCGGCTCGTGGAACTTCATCGTGTCGATCTTCATGAACGAGGCCAGCATGCCGCGCATGGCCGCCTTGTCGGGCTCGTCGCGCAGCGCCTTCTCCACGCCGGTGTCGACGATGAACGTGCCGTGCTCCGGGTGCCTCAGCACGTGGAAGAACACCTGGATGTCCTCCGGACCGTCGGCCAGGCCGGCCTCCTTCGCGCGTGGGTGGTCGAGGTTGATGAGGCCACTCCGGTCCACCTTCCAGTCGCAGGAGGCGACCGTCTCGAGCTCGACCGGGCCCGGCTGGTCGATGACCGCCAGCAGCTCGGCGGACGTGCGCGGGACTCCGAGGGTGGACTTCCGGGTGGCGTGGGTGCTCGCCGCGCATCCGGCGAGCAGGGCGGTGAGGACGGAGACGAACAGGATTCTCATGGGCATGAGCCCACCCTATCCATACGTCCGTGGATTGAAATCGGGCATTTCGTCATGATGCCATCCATTCATGGATATCCCCTGGGAAGACGTGCGGCTGTTCCTGGCGGTGGCGGAGACGGGCAGCTTGAGCGGCGCGGCGCGGAAGCTCCGCATCGGTCAGCCCACCGTGAGCCGCCGCCTGGCCGCCTTGGAGTACTCGCTCGGCGCGGCGCTCTTCCGGCGCAGTGTCGACGGCGCCTCGCTCACCAGCGCTGGCGAGCGGCTGCTCGCGCCCGCGAGGAAGATGGCGGAGTGGGCCGGCGAGGTGGGCCGCGCCGTGGAGTCCTCGGACACGTCGCCCCGGGGGCTCGTCCGCATCACGGCGAGCCCCTACCTGTGCTTCGACTTCCTCGCGCCCTTCGCGGCGTGGCTCGCGCGGACCCACCCGGGCCTGCGTCTCGAGGTGCTCTCGAGCGTCCAGTACCTCGACCTCAACCGGGGAGAGGCGGACCTCGCGCTGCGTAACAGGGCACCGACCCAGGAGGGCCTCAAGGGCGTGCTGTCGCTCGAGTTCGAGAACGCCGTCTTCGTCTCGAAGTCGCTCGCCGCGAAGCTGCCGCGCGAACCGCGCCTCGCCGACCTCCCGTGGATCGCCTGGGCTCCACCGCTCGACATGCTGCCGCCCAATCCGCAGCTCGAGGAGCTCGTTCCCGGGTTCTCCCCGGTGTTCACCTCGGACAATTACCTCGTCCAGATCGCCGCGGCCGAGGCAGGCCTCGGCGCCGTGGTGATGACCCGCTCCGCGCACCGCTTCGCCCGCCCGACATCGCTCGTGCCGCTGTCCATCAGCCTCGGCCCCTTCGCGCGCAGCTCGCTCCACCTGGTGTGCGCGAAGTCGGCGCTCGACATCCCCCGCGTGCGCCTCGTCTCCGAGCTCCTCGTGTCCGAGCTCGAGAAGGTGGGGATGGGGCATTCCCGCCCGTGAGCCCGGGAGCCGTTCACGGATCGCGCTGGTACATCACGTCGGTCCGCAGCACGTACTTGGTTCCGCCTCGCACCACCGCGCCCTCGTGCAGCACCGGGTGCTCGAACAGCAGCCCCATGCCCCGGGCTGGGATGACCTCGCGCTCCAGGTCGAGGAACCGTGTCTCTCCGCCCTCGCAGTCCCCATTGAGGTAGACGAGCAGGGTCAGCATGCTCCTCTCCACGGGCGAGCGGATGAAGGCCCCATCGAAGTGCGGTGCGAAGAACTGCCCCGGTTGGTAGCGGTAGCAGCGGAAACGCTCGTTGGTTCCCACCGCCCGCCAGCGCCCCAACACGGGCGGCACGCAGTGGCGCACGCGCTCGAAGAGCTCCGCCGCCAGCGCCACGTCATCGAACATCACCCGCTCGTTGTTGCGGATGTCCGGGCGCATCACGAAACCCCGGAGCGTGGTGATCGGCGCCGGGGCCGGTCCCAGTGACTCGATGCGCTGCCTCATCGCCTCGCACTCCGCCTCGGACAGCACGGCGGACATCGTCCGGATGAACGGCCGCTCCGACAACACCTGCGCTGGTGTACCCATCTCGATCCCCCTGCGGGACAAGCTTGGTGTAATTTACACACCAAGTCCGGTGCGTGCAAGATGCCGGGCGGGGCCGAGGGGGATGGCGGTCAGGAGGGAACGGCCCGCGCGCTCACGTCTCGCGCGCGTGTTTGCCGAAGGGCGTGAGCGCCATCATCGCCAGTTTCACGTGCTGGATGGCGAACGGGATGCCGATGATCGACACGGCGAGAGGCAGGGCGAGCGCGAGGTGGCTCAAGAAGATCCACACTCCGGCGACCACGAGCCAGAAGACGTTCAGCACGCAGCCGATGGGGTTGCTCCCCGGCGCGTCGACGATCTCCTTCCCGAAGGGCAGGAGCGCCAGCCCGGCGAGCTTGAAGCACTGCACCCCGAAGGGAATGCCGACGACCGTGAGACACAGCAGGAGGCCACCGAGCAGGTACTCGAGGCAGATGACGATCCCACCACCGAGGATGGCCCACAGGATGTTCAGGAGCAGTCGCATGTCCGCAGTTTAATGCCGCCGAAGCGCGGCATGCCTGGCTCCTCCACGGGAAAACGACGGGTGAGCGTCCCCTTCGGGAATGAACGGTGATCCGGCCAGGTGCGGCGCTCCTCGGGCGAGCGGCCACGGTGGAGGAGGGGCCGAGCGCCTGTCGGAGGCCCCACGGCTACATTGAGCCTGGACCCTTGGAGGAAGGGGTTGGACATGCTCAAGAGCCTCCTGACGACCGCGGTCGTGGCGGTGTCCTGGGGAACGGTGGGGTGGGCTCATGCGCAGCCGATGGCGGGCAGCTATCAGCTCCAGCAGCCGATGGCGGGCAGTTATCAGCTCCAGCAGCCCCTCATTGGTAGCTACCAGCTCCAGCAGCCGATGGCGGGCAGCTACTACCTCCAGCAGCCAATGGCGGGTAGCTATCAGCTCCAGCAACCGCCAGCGGCTGACGACGACCTTCAGCAACCGCCAGCGGCTGACTACTACCGCCAACAACCGCCAGCGGCTGGCTACTACCTCCAGCAGCCTGGCTACTACGGTGGGGCCCCGTGGGACGACACCGGCCTGGAGACCGAGGCTCCGGGGCAGGAGCAATAGCCAGTGCACTTCCCGGACATGCAAGGCGCCCGGGAAGTGCGCGCCGAGCGCTCAGTTGTTGGGCGCGTCGGCGAGGATCCAGGAGCGGATGCGGGTGAGCTCACCGGGGTGTTCGTCGAAGTAGGTCGGGTTGCCCTGCGGCATCCTGCCTCCGCAGGCGTTGCCGATGATCTTCTTCACCATCAGGGAGTTGTCGGGCTGTTTCGGCACGACACGCACGGTGGCCCCGCAGGTCTGGGGGAACCCGCCGACACCATTCGTGTTGACGATGGAGGCGTAGGACTTGCCCGTTTCCAGGTTGAGTCCTCCCCGGGTACCGCTGCTGCTGTTGTGGCAGCCCGTGCACTGCGCGGTCCAGATGGGCTGGATGTCGTTGGCGTAGGTGGGGATGGTGACCTGCACATCCTTCGAGCGCGTCACCGGGTCGTGCCCGTCGGACACCGTGACCTGGAAGGTATAGGTGGTGGCCGTGGCGAGGTCTCCGGAGCGCCACCGCGCGGCGGCGGCGGTCTGGTTCGTGAAGGTGCCCGCGCCCGCCGGGCTCACCGTCCAGGAGTAGGTGAGGGTGTCTCCGTCCGGATCGGTGGCTCCGATGGAGAGGTTGACGGTGTCTCCCGCGATCACCGAGGTGGGGGCGGTGATGTCCGCGTCCACCGTGGGAGCACGGTTCACGGTGGGGACGTTCTTCACCGCCACGTCCACCGTGCCCTCGGCCGTGCCTTCCTTCCCATCCGAGACCGTCACGTGCAGGGTGAAGGTCGTGTCGGCCGGCACCGCGGGCGCCGTCCACGTGCGGCTCGCCCCGGTCTCCGGGCCAAAGGTGCCAGCGGGCGCGGCCGGAGTCTGGGTCCAGGTATAGGTGAGCGCGTCCTCGTCCCTGTCGGCGGCGGTCACCGAGAGGGTGGTGCTCGCGCCCTCGTCGAGGGAGGCCGGTGTGGCGCTCACCTGGGACAGGGTGGGGGCGTGATTGGGGGTGGGGTCCGGGGGGTCGGTATCGAACAGATCGCAGCCGATCCATCCCAGGCTCAGGAGCAATACCGCGTGGAGCGACTTGCGCGAGGTCCGCCGCGAGGGCGGGATCGACTGAGACGTGTGCATGGTTTCCCCTTGCCCGGGCGTCGCCTGCGTGCCCGGTTCCCCCAACTATCGCACGCGAGTCCGTCGGAAAGGCTCGCTGCCCCCCGCGTGCTTATCTAGAGTGCCGACCCTCTGCTCCGCGGGGGATCGCCCGGACCGCTGGGCTGCCTTCCTCCGTGGGACAGAGTTCTTTCTTGGAGGAATTACATGGATGTTCCCGTTTCGTTCCGTCTGAAGCCGAAAGACCCGACCGTGAGCGCGCGCTATGCCGCTGGAAAGGTCCCGATGACCACGCTCATCGAGGACTACATCCACGAGCGCCTTGACATCGAGGGGGACTTCCGCACCTTCATCCGCGAGCGTCACACGGTGGCCGACTACAAGTTCGTCGCCGACCACTTCAAGTTCCTGATCACCAACTTCCTGCCCGAGGTGCTGGTCCACTCGCAGGAGCAGGATGTCCGCATCGGCCGCGAGCACTACGACCGCGGCAACGACTTCTTCGGCTGGTTCCTCGGGCCGAGGATGATCTACACGTCGGGCTTCTTCACCGACACCAACCAGAGCCTCGAGGAGGCGCAGGACCAGAAGATGCGGCTGGTCGGCGAGAAGCTGCAGCTGAAGAAGGGGGAGCGCTACCTCGACATCGGCTGCGGCTGGGGAACGCTCGTGGCCACCGCCGCCAAGGACTACGGGGTCGACGCGACGGGCATCACCATCGCGCAGAAGGGCGCCGCGTACGGCACGGAGCAGATCGCCCGCATGGGCGTGGCCGATCGCGCCCGCATCCTCACCCTGGATTATCGCGACATCCCGCCCGGCCCCTACAACAAGATCTCCTGCCTGGAGATGGCCGAGCACGTCGGCGTGAGGAAGTTCCAGGCCTTCATGGAGCAGGTCTACGGGATGCTCGCCGATGACGGGCTCTTCTACCTGCAGATCGCCGGGCTGCGCGCCAAGAAGGGCACCCTGGGCTTCCACTTCGAGGATCTCGTCTGGGGCTTGTTCATGAACAAGTACATCTTCCCGGGCGCTGACGCCTCCATGCCCCTCTCCTTCGTGGTCAGCAACATGGAGGCCGCGGGCTTCGAGATCCACAGCGTGGAGAACGTGGGCATCCACTACTCGCTCACCATCTCCCGCTGGTACGACAACTGGATGACCCACCGCACGGAGATCGTGAAGGTCTACGGTGAGTGGTGGTTCCGCCTCTGGCAGATGTTCCTCGGCTGGTCCGTGGAGATCGCCGCCCAGGGCTCGTCGACCTGCTTCCAGATCGTCGCCAACAAGAACCTCGACGGCTTCAACCGCCGGCGGTGGATCGGCGCCGTGAATCTCGGCGAGCGCGATCTGGAGTAGTCCTGGCCCCAGGCCCCGGGGCTCCCGCTCGGCCCCGGGGCGTCTTCCCATCGCTGGGAGGCCAGAGTGTCAGGTGCTCGACGGGCTCATGCCGCCCCAGGTGTTTCGGATCCAAAATTCCAGGAGGCGAAGTTGAGGCGGAAGAGGTCATCCCGACCGATATTGGGTATGGGCTGGCCTCGGTGGGGAGTGGCGGAGAGCACATGAAGCGTGGTGTGGCCGGGAGGGAACCGGCAGGACTTGGAGCCGAGCAGGAGTTGAAGCGGAGTCTGGCGCTGGCCACTCCGGCCGACAGCGTGCGGGGCATGTTCTTCCGCAGCGTGATGGAAGTGATGCGCGCGTTGGGGGACGAGGCGGCCGTGGGGCGATGCGTGGAGGCGTGCGGCGAGCGCCGGTTCGTGGACTTCACCTGCTACCCGACGGCCTCCTTCCTGCGGTTGCTGTGGTCGGCGGCGGAGCAGCTGGGGGATGGGTACGGGAGCTTCGAGGGTGCCCTGCGGGCGCTGGGACGCCGGGGCGCGACGGACTTCCTGTCCTCCTCGACGGGCAGGCCGCTGCAGACGCTGCTGACGGGCAACCCGAAGCGGCTGCTGGAGAGCCTGCCCATGGCGTACGCGGTGGCCTCGGCCAATGGCGGACGGTGCGCGGTGACGTTCGGGGCGCCGGGCAACGCGCTCATCGCGCTGGATCGCGACTTCCTCCCCCGTGAATACGTGGAGGGCGCGCTGGCGACGGCGCTCGAGGTGGTGGGCACGCGCGAGCCGAGGGTGAGGGGCCGGTCGACGGGGCCGCTCTCCGTCGAGTACATGGTGAGCTGGAAGTAGCCGGGGCCTCCCGTAGGATGGGGCCATGCAGCTCGCCATCCCCCAGGCCCCCCGGAGTGTCCCCCTCTCGAAAGTACCCGGTGCCATCCCCCGGCTCGTCCGGGTGGGGGTGGTGGGGCTCGCGGTGATGGCGGCGCTCGGCGCCGGGGCGTCGGTCCTGGGCCGCTTCGTGGTGGAGGAGCAGGCCTTCCTCTCGCGGGCCGAGGAGCTGGAAGGCCAGGTGGCGGCGATGACGCTCCCGCCCCGGGACGAACGCGAGGGCGCCGAGGCGAGGCTCGAGGTCATCTACGCCGTGGGCAAGGTGCAGTACTCGGCCAGCGGGGTGCTCACCCGGGCCGAGTACGCCGAGGGCCTGGGCCCCGGGGCTCGCGTGCGGTTGCTGGTGGATCCCCAACTGCCGGACAGGCCGCGCGAGGCGGGCTACGTGCGCTCGCGGGCGCGGGCGCTGGGGCTGGTGCCGTGGGGGCTGGCGCTCGGGGGGTTGGTGGCGGTGGGCCTCTTCGGCCGGGAGCTGAGGCGGACACTGCGCGCGGAGCTGGAGCCGCTGCGCAAGGGGATGCTGGTGTGGCTGACCCCGGACGGCCCGCTGCCGGAGTCGCGCCGGGAGGTGCTCTTCCCGGCCAGCTACTGGAAGCAGGACCAGAAACACGCGGTGCGCGCGCGCCTGCGCCCGGGGGGAGCGCCGGTGCGCAACGGGGAGAAGGTGCTGGCGGCGGTGCTGTCGTCGCTGCCCGGCGAGGCCCGCGTCATCGACGAGGCGCTGGCCCGGGCGCTGGGGTGGGTGCGCTGAGGCGCCCGCCTCAGTCGTGGACGAAGTACTCCAGGGCCATCACACCGAAGGCTTCCTTCGTGCCCAGGTCGTTGCCCCGCTGGAGGCCCGCCGCGGCGAAGCGGGGCCGGCCGTCCTGTCCCAGCCCTCCCGGCCGCACCACGCCGATGCACCGGACGCTGGAGTCCTTGGGCACGGCCACCACCGGCTTGCCCTCGTCGGCGGCGGCCGCGGCGCTCTCGACGTCCGCCCGGCGCCAGCCCCGCATGGTGCCCTCGTGGCGCAGCCAGTCGCACGTCTGCGAGACGGTGAGCTCGCGCGGCCCGACGAAGTGGGGGATCTCCGCGTTCATCGCGCGGGTGACGTCCCAGACGAAGATGTGGGAGCGGCCCTGCTTGGCGTCCGCGGCCTCGTAGCGGGGGTTGTGGCCCGCGGCGAACTGGTTGATGACCTGCTTGTAGAGGTCCGGGGAGCGTCGGCCCTCGCGGCTCTGCAGGGGGGCGTTGATGGCCTTCCACACGTCGCGGCTGATGACCTCCGGGGGCGGCGTGGTGCCGTCGAAGGTCTTCCCCGCCGAGGCGCTCTCCTCCGTGGGGGGAGGCGAGGGCTGGCGGCGCGCGCCCAGGAGGGCATCCACCTGGGTGTGCTCCCCCTCGCCATCGAAGGCGGACTGGTCGAGGCCCTTCTTGAAGGACTTGGAGTCCTGGGTGGACCCCAGCTCGAAGGCGGTGACGCCTGCGCGCACGTTGGGCAGTGACGACAGGGTGGGGCTGCGGCGCACGGCGGGTTGCTCCCCCGTGGGGCTCCGGGCCGCGGGCACCGAGCCACTGGTGGACGTGCGGGGGATGCCGGTGCCAGTGCTCGTCCGGGCCGCCGGGGTGGCACCACTGGTGGTCGTGCGCTGACCGGAACCCGAACCGCCCTGACCCTTGCCCTGACCCGAGGGTGGTTGCGCCATGGTGTCTCCCCAGAAGAAGGGGCGAGTGTACCCGTGCGGGGGGTGGGGCTTCAAACCCCGGCGGGGCGAAAAGTTGCCGGTGTAGGTGGGCCGTGACACACGTCTGTAGCCCTCGCCCTTGTCTGGAGGACCCGACCCATGAACCCACGCCTCGCCCCGCTGCTGCTGGCCCTGTTGCTGCCGCTCGCCGCCCAGGCGAAGCGCGATCCGGCCGAGACCGCCTACGAGGAGGCGCGCAGGTCCTACTATACCCTCAAGGACGACGCGGCCCGGCGCAAGCTGCGCCACAACTGGCTCAACGTGGCGCACCGCTTCGAGGCCATGGCCAGCCGCTTTCCCAAGAGCCAGCGGGCCCCGGAAGCCCTCTACACCGCCGCGGAGCTGCTCAACGAGCTGAGCCGCATCTCCTTCGTCTCCGAGGATCAGCAGGCGGCGATCGCCTACTACACCCGCGTGGTGGAGTCCCATCCGAAGCACCGGCTCGCGGACGACGCGGCCTATACGCTCGCGCGCATCTACTTCGAGCAGCTGGATCAGCCCGAGTCCGCGCGCCGTGTCATCAACGGCAGCCTCGCGGTCAACTCCAGGGGTGATCGCGCGAAGGATTTGAAGGCGCTGCTGGCCTCGCTGCCTCCGCCGAAGACGCCCGTGCGCAACAAGCCCCCGCCGCCCGCCCCCGAGCACAGGCCGGCCGTCGCCTCGGCCGAGCCCTCCAAGCCGGCTCCAGCCGAGAAGCAGGCCCCGGCGGAGCAGGTGCCGGTGATCCGCGTCGAGCTGTCCAAGCCGGCCGAGCCGGAGCCCGCCCCCGCGCAGGCTCCCGCCAAGGTGGTGGCCCAGGCGCCGCAGCCGGCTCCCGCTTCGGAGTCGAAGCCCGCGGCGGAGCCCGTGAAGCCCGCGGTGGAGCCCGCCCCGGCCGTGGCGTCCAACAAGCCCGTGACGGCCCCGGTGGACGAGCAGATGGCGCAGGCCCGCCTCAAGGCCGTGGCGAAGGCGTCCAACGGCACCGAGCTGACGCTGGCGGAGCAGCTCGGGCTGAAGGTGCGCCGGGTGGTCATCGACGCGGGCCACGGAGGCCACGACACCGGCGCCATCGGCCGCAAGGGGACGCGGGAGAAGGACGTGACGCTGGCCATCGCGCGCAAGCTCGCCACCGAGCTGCGCAACCGCGGCCTGGAGGTGATGCTCACCCGCGAGGACGACCACTACCTGAAGCTGGAGGAGCGCGCGCGCATGGCCAACGAGATGAAGGGCGACCTGTTCATCTCCATCCACTGCAACTCGGCGCCCACCTCGAAGCTGCGGGGCATCGAGACGTACACGCTCAACACCTCGGCGGACCGCTACTCCATCCGCCTGGCGGCGCGCGAGAACGCGTCCTCGGAGAAGGGCATCAGCGACCTGCAGTTCATCCTCGCGGACCTGGCCACCAAGGCCAACACCGAGGAGTCCACGCGGCTGGCCACCCGGGTGCAGAAGAACCTCGTGAGCCACCTGTCCAGCGGCTACACCGGCGTGAAGGACCTGGGCACCAAGGAGGCGCTCTTCTACGTGCTGCTGGGCGCGAAGATGCCGGCCATCCTCGTGGAGACGGCCTTCCTGTCCCACTCCGAGGAGGAGCAGCGGCTGGCCTCGGAGAAGTACCAGGACGACGTGGCCCAGGCCATCGCCCACGGCGTGGAGGACTTCCTCGGCGGCCGTCAGGTCGCCAAGGTTCAGGTGAACTGAGCCTCAGTTGAGGACGCGGCGGGCCGGCTCGCCCTGGCTCCCGGCGGACGCCGTCACCGGAGGCTGGCGGGCGATCTGCTCGCTGGCCGCCTGGAGCACCTTGGCCGTGGCCCCCTCGGGGTCGCGGAAGAAGTGCGGCGACCACAGCCGCACCAGCTTCCAACCCTGGCCCTCCAGCATGGCCGTGCGGAACAGGTCCCACTCCACCGGATCCGCCGCCTTCGGGTAGCGCGTGCCGTCGCACAGCACGCCCACCGTCACGTCCCCGGCGCGGCGGGGATGGTGCAGGGCCACGTCCACGCAGAAGCCGTCGTTGCCCCAGTGTACGTCCGAGGACACGCCGTGCGTCCGCGCCAGGCCGTCCGCCAGCGCCCGCGCGAACGCCGAGCCCGCCTCCGTCTCCCGCTCACGCACCACCGGCTCCGGCCGCTCCAGGGGGGCCTCCTCGGGCTGGCCGGCCTCGCGCGCGTACTCCTCCGCGAGCCGCTCGGCGTACTGGAGATAGGCGAAGAGCAGCCAGCCTCCGTTCGGCTTCCGGCCGCTCTCCACGGGAGGCAGCGCCGTGTACACCTCGCGAGGAATCGACGTGACCAGGTGCACCATCTGCCGCGCGCGCGTCACCAGCACGTTGAGCCGCCGCCCGCCGCCCGCGCTCCCCAGCGGCCCGAAGCGCCGGTAGAAGCGCCCCTTCGCGTCCGGGCCATACGTGGTGCTGATGATGATGTGATCCCTCTCGTCTCCCTGGACGTTCTCCAGGTTCTTCACGAAGAGGCCCTCGAACGAGCCCTCGCCGCGCCGCGTCCGCGCCGCCGCCAGCTTCGCCGCGAAGTCCGCGTCCGCCGCCGCCAGCTCCTCCAGCACCTCGGTGATGGCGTCGCGCTGCGACAGGTTGAAGCACGCCACGCCGATGGACGGCGGCTCCGGCCGCGACAGCAGCTCCTTCACCAACGCGCCCACCGCGCGCGCCTCCACGACGTTCACCCGCTTCTCGTACAGGCCTCCCGCGTGGACGAGCCGCAGCGGCGCGTGCTCCACCCGGTTGGACGGGTGCCCCGGAATCGCCTGCAGCCGCGAGTCATAGAAGTGCTCGTTGCTGAACCCGATGAGATCCGCGTTGCGCGAGCGGTAGTGCACGTCCAGGTAGCACTGGTCGATCTCCAGGTTCAGCGCCGCGCCGAGCAGATCCTCCACCTCGGACTGTTGATCCTCGAAGAGGCCCTGCTCGTCCTCGGCGTCCAGTTCCTCCTGGCTCTGCACGACGGCGGACTCGAAGAAGCGCGTGGGCGGCAGCTGCTTGGGGTCTCCCGCGATGACCACCCGCTTCGCCCGCGTCAGCACCGGCAGCGCCTCCTCCAGACGGCACTGCGAGGACTCGTCGAAGATGACCACGTCGAAGAGCTCCCGGCGGGAGAAGATCTGCGCCACCGTCTGCGGGCTCGCCATCCACACCGGCCGCATGTCGAAGAGAGGATCTCCTCCCTCGGCTCCCGCGCCCGCGGCGATGACCTGACGCACCCGCAGCGCGCGCTCGCCCCGCAGCAACAGGCGGCGGCGCAGCTCCGCTCCGAGCCCGTTGAGCCGCCCGCCCGTGGAGGCCAGCAGCCGCTCGCGCTGGCGCTCCGTCCAGCGGTGCAGGATGACGTCGCGCACCAGCTCGCGCTTCCTCGCCTCCAGGGCGCGGTGGCGCGTCTGGCTCGCGTGGTGGCGATCCGCGTCGATGTGCTGCAGCACCGGATTCTCCCGCACCCGCGCCGATACCTCCGAGGCCAGCACCGCCTTGCGCACCGCGCGCCAGCCGTCCTCGGGGTCCGCGCCGGCCAGGGCCAGTTTCTCGGCCGCCCCGCCGAGCGACGCCGGCAGTCCCGCCACCACCGACTGGAGTCTCAGCAGTCCCTCCACGCTGGACAGCCGCGCCGCGAGCGACGAGAGCAGCGGCTGTGCCTGACCACCCGCCCGCAGCGCCCGGCCTTGCGCCACGCACCAGGCGGAGGAGAAGAGGCCCACCTCGGTCAGGCGCGTCTCCAGCCGGGCCACGGTCTCGGCGCGCGCGGCCGACTGGCGCAGGCCCGCGAGCAGGCGGGCTCGTGCCGCGTCGTCGCCGCGCAGGGACTCGCGCACCACCTGCCGGCAGGTGGCGAGCGTCGGCTCACGCTCCAGTGTCAGCAACACCTCGAACAGCGCCGCATGGGTCCGCAGGCCGCGGGCCAGCGCGTCGTCCGCGAGCGCCCCGGTGGCACCCGGCGCGAGGACCGATTGGTGGTACTCGGTGAGCAGGGCTCGCGCGCGCACGCCGTTGAGGAAGCGGGAGACACGCTCGACGGCCTCGAGCCCCAGGGTGAGCCCGAAGCGCCGCAGCACCTCCACGGCCTTCGATCTCCGGGTGAAGAAGAAGAGGAAGCGGTACCACTTGCGCGCCACCTCCAGCCAGGCCGCGAGGAACGCCATCCACTGTCCCAGCACGCCCAGGCCCTGTGGCTCCGAGCGGTGCACGAGCGCCAGCTCCGCGTCCAGCGGCCCCTCGTTCAACACCCGCACCTGCGGCGCCAATCCCTCCAACTGCGTCTTCGCCGCCTGCACGGCCTCGGGCGTGGCGGAGATCCATCGCGCCAGCGTCTCGGGAGTCGCTTCCTTCAGCACCGGCTCCAGCTTGTCGGCGAGCGCGGCGCGTGCCCGGCCCTCGGCCACCACATCTCCCGAGGGAGAGAAGGCGGGTACGTCCGGCGAGGCGTGCGCATCCGCCTCGCGCGCGGCCTCCACGGTGGACGCCATCCGCTCGCGGTACGTGGCGAGCGGCGTGGACAGGTAGTCCTTCAGCTCGGCGCCCAGCGCGGTGCGCCAGGGGTTGTCCGGGTAGCCCTCCTTCACGGCGCGATCCAACACCTCGCGCACCTCGCGCTCGTGGGGGCGCGCGTCCGCGAGGCGGAAGGTGCCGAGGTTCTCCGTCGCACGCGCCAGGGACTCCGGCGCCTCCTGGCCGAGCCACTGGCCCACCAGCTCGTGGAAGGAGGGCTCGGTGCCTCCCGCGGGACGCTCGGAGAGGGCGCGCTCGGCGGAGGACAGCTCGTCGTGGAGCGTCTGCAGCTCGGCGTCCACGCGCGAGAGCTCGGCCTGGGCGGCGGGGTTGCCCCGGGTCTCGGTCAGGTTGTCGAGCTGCTCGCGGATGCCGAGGTAGAGCTCGCGTTGATCTCGCTGCGCGTCGTGCACCACCGCGCAGAGGGAGCCCAGGCCGAGGTGCTCCAGCCGGTGCTTCACCACATCCAGCGCGGTGCGCTTGTCACAGACGAGCAGGACGCGCTCGCCGCGCGCCAGGTGGTCTCCGATGGCGTTGGCGATCGTCTGGGATTTGCCCGTGCCCGGAGGTCCGTGGACCACGAGGCCCCGGGTGCTGCGCGCGAGCCGCACCGCCCTGGCCTGGCAGGGATCCGCATGGGAGACGAGCCGGTCCTCCCCCGCGCGCCAGGTGCCCTGGGAGGCCGCGTCCGGCCTGGGCGTGCCCGTGGCCCCGAGGGAGACGCCCACGCGCAGGAAGCTCTCGATGGGACCCTGGACGGGCTCGCCGTCCACGAGGGCCCGCATGTCGTCCACGAGGCTCTGGTTGGACAGCGGGTAGAGGCCGAGCACGGCGCACGGGAGGATGGCGGCTCCGGCGGTGGACTCGTCCTCGGAGCGCGGGGTGGGGGAGAGGGGCGTCTCCGGGGTGAAGGGGGCGGGAGCGGGCAGCTCCAGGGCCCTGGCCACGGCGGCGGCCAGCTCGTTGAGCTCGCGCCAGGGTTCCACCCCCTGCTCGTCGGCGAAGAGGTCCCCGAGGGGTTTGCCCGTCTGCCGCTCCACCCAGGCGGTGAGGGCGGTGTTGGGCATGACGCGCTCCACGCCATCCGCGGCGGCCTCCAGCTCCACGCCCGGGGTGCGGCCCTTCTTGAGGGTGAGGCGCACGGGGATGAAGGCGATGGGGGCCAGGATGCGCCGGGTGTTGGCGAAGCCCCGCTTGTCCTTGGCGTCCGGAGGCAGGTGGAGCAGGGGATAGCCCACGTGCAGCACCTGGGCGCCGGTGTCCTGCTCGAAGGTGCGGGCATCCTCGGCGATGGTGGACAGCTTGCGCAGCAGCGCCTGCCGCTCGTCGTCCTCACGCTTGGAGGGAGCGTCCGCGGCATCCTTCGAGGAGGACGTGGCGCGCACGGAGAGCTTCGCCGCGCCCTTCTCCCCGAGGAGTCCGGCCAGCACGGCCTGGGGCGAGGTTCCATCCAGGCGGCTCAGCAGCGTGAGGTCCACGCGCTGGCGGCTGTTGTGGGGACGGCAGTTGATGCTCGGGCCCGAGGCGAGCGAGGCGTACAGCCGATCGAGCATCTTCTCGAGGAACCGGTTGCGGGGCTCCGACAGGGCGCACCTCCAGGGGGACGCGTTCCTCCTACCACGTCTGCTGGCGGTTCCGGCTTGGGCCAACTCGCTTGACTCCCTCGAAAGCACTGCGTGTCAGGTCTCGCACTTGCAGGTCGAGCAGATGCCGGACTCCGAGAAGCTATGTCGAGCATTCGTCCGGGCCTTGATTGCTCTGCCGGATGCGTGCACCGGACCATCGCGATCACCGATCTGAGAGAGGCTCCCGACCCGCCAGCTTGACGGGCACACCCGTACTTCCGTGTAATTCCGGAGCGACGGCTTGCACGCCGCGTCGCTGCGGAGGTGCGCCGTGTCCACCCGTCTTGTCGGCCCGCGCTCACCTGGCACTCGGCTACGCCCCCTGTTGGGCGGCTGGTTTCTCCTCGTCCTGATCCTCCAGTCGGCCTGTGTCACGGGCACCCCACACGGCAGCCTCCTGGTGGGCCACCGCTACAACGGGCTCACGCCCCCACCGGCCCCCAGGGAGTACGTCACCCTCACGCCGAGCAGCGACTTCGCGCCCGTCCAGGTTTCGGACACGGAGTTTCGCGAAGCCTTCACCCAGTTCATCCTGGAGGTGCCCCTGCGGGTGGTGGCAACCCGCCCCGCCAGGCCGCTGGCCGGCCGCCTGGTGCTGGCCTCCTGGCCGCCTGGGGGAGCAGGAGACTCCAGTGTCGAAGGGGGCTACGCGCGCCTGTGCGAGCGGCGCGGCTCTCCGGGGGACTGCTTCTGGCTCTTGGGGGATGGGCCTGACGACACCACCCTCAGTCACCGGGACAGGTTCGCGCTGGCGCTCTCTCTGGCCCTCACCCCAGCGGTGGAGGCGGCCACCGGAGTCCTCCGGGACTTTTCCGCCACGGCCATGACGACGCTGCTCACCGGCCTGTCCATCTACCTGCTGGTGCTCATGGCCCCGGAGCCGATGTCCAAGGGCCTCGCTATCGCGATGACGCTCTTCCTCTGGGGCTACCTGGGCAAAGAACTCTGGGGGCTGATCTCCGCCACAGAGCAACTCTGGGAGGGCGCGGAGGAGGCCAGCGCCTTCCTCGAGCTGCGCGACGCGAGCGAGCGGTACGCCCAGGTGCTCGGGCCCAACACCCTCCGAATTCTCATCCTTCTGGCGACGTGGAGGGCGGGTGCCAAGGCTTCGGAGGGAGGCGGCCTGCCGGGTTTGCCCCAGGCCGTGCACAATGCAGCCACCGTGGGCGGCTTCAGCTTGCCTGCCGCCGCAGCCGAAGCGACGTCGGTGTCTGTGGTGGAGGGCCGACTCGCGCTCACGCTTCCCGCCGCCTCCGGTGCCGTCTTGTTCATGCAGGAGAAGGAGGCCGCCCACATCCACCACATCGCCACCGTGGAGAATGGGAAGTCTCCGGCCCGTGGCGGGCCCTGGACACCGAGACTCAAGGAATTCTTCGACAAGGCCGGCATGTCCATGGAGGACCCAGCCAATAAGGTGCCCGTCCCGAGCCACAAGGGCCCCCACCCCGAGGCGTACCATCAAGAGGTCTTCAGGCGCCTGGGGAGGGGTAAATGCTCGCCCGAGCCCGTCGTGACGTGAGCGCCGAGACGTGAGCATGTCCGTCGTCCCCAAGAAGGAGGCGGAAGAGATGGACATGAAGGAGCAGGCGGAGAAGTTCCGGAAGGTGGTGCAAGAGCGGGGAGGAGTGGGCCCGAGAGCGCGCTACACGGAGGAGCAGAGACAGGAAGCGTTGGAGTACGTGCGAGCGCGCCAGCAGCAGGGGGCGAGCGTGGAGGAAGCGGCGAAGGAGTTGGGCATGAGCAGCTGGACGCTCAGCCGGTGGGGCAGCGCGGCGCGCCGAGCCACCCAGCAGCAGCCCGCGAGGGAGGCGCTGGTGCCCGTCGAGATAAAGGCCGAGCGTGCCCAGGCTCGAGGAAGGGGGCTGGTGGTGCACGGGCCGGGGGGAGTCCGGGTGGAGGGGCTGTCGCTGGAAGACGCGGTGCGGTTGCTGAGGGGGCTGCAGTGATTGGCTCCACGCGCAGGCTCGCGGTGTACGCCTACGGGCAGCCGTGCGACATGCGCAAGAGCTTCGATGCGCTGTGCGGGCTGGTGACGCAGGCGCTGGGGCGCGACTTCCTCTCGGGAGACGTCTTCCTCTTCGTCGGACGGGACAGGAAGAGGGCCAAGGCGCTCTTCTGGGACGGCACCGGGCTGTGCTTGTACGCCAAGCGGTTGGAGAAGGGACGCTTCGCCCCGCTGTGGCGGCGCGAGAGTGGCGCGCAGCCGCTTGAGCTGACGGTGTCGGAGCTGGCCCTGTTCCTGGAGGGCAGCGAGATGGTGGGGCGAGCGCCGCTGTCGCCCGAGCCGTACAAACTGGTGCCTCTCTTCCAAGCCCAGACAGTGCAGGGGGTGACTTCGTGAGTCACGCTGCACGGACTACTTGCGCGGGAGGGTGAAGCCATGTCACTACCGGGGGCATGAGCTTCCAGCTTACGACGGAGAAGGACGTGGAGAGGCTGCGCCAGGCGGCCCTGTTGCTGGAGGCGGAGAACAAGCGCCTGGTGGCGCGCGTGGTGGAGCTCACGCGCAAGCTGATGAGCGCGCGGGGCCAGGACGCCGAGGAATTGCAGTTGCGCTTGCAGGAGTTGGAGCGGCAGCTCGCGCAGCGCACCGGCGAGCTGTTTGGCCGCTCCAGCGAGAAGCGCCCCCGCGGCGAGCAGGACGAGGGGAAACAGGCCGGGCCGGCCGAGCCCGCGCGCGGCCACGGCCCGCGCACCCAGCCCACACTGCCACTGCTGGAGGAAGTGCACACGCTGGAGGAGCCAGACAAGCAGTGTCCCGAGTGCGGCGGGGCGCTGACGGAAATGAAGGGTTGCTACGAGGAGGCCGAGGAGGTGGACGTGGTGGAGCGGCGCTTCGTGCTGCGCCGCCACAAGCGACAGAAGTACCGCTGCGGGTGCGGCGGATGCGTGGAGACGGCCCTGGGCCCGCCCAAGCTTCAGCCCGGCGGGCGCTACTCGGTGGACTTCGCCGTGGAAGTGGCCGTGGCCAAGTACCTCGACCACATGCCGCTGGAGCGGCAGGTGAGAACCATGCAGCGCGAGGGGCTGGCGGTGGACAGCCAGACGCTTTGGGACCAGATAGACGCGCTGGCGCGGCTGCTGTCGCCCGCGCACGAGGCGCTGCACCAGGCGCTGCTGACGCGGGAGATTCTGGGGGGAGACGAGACGCGCTGGCCGCTGCTGGGCAGCAAGAGTCAGACGCGCTGGTACGCCTGGGCACTGTGCGCTCCTGACGCCGTGGTGTACCGGATACAGGAGGGCCGGGACGTGGAGGCCGCGCGCAACATGCTCAAGGACTTCCGTGGAGTCCTCATGACGGATGGGCTGAGCACATACGAGAGCGTGGCGGGCAAGAGCGCGGGCATATCTCTGGTGAACTGCTGGATGCACGCGCGGCGCAAATTCGTCGAGTGCGCGGAAGCCTTCCCCCAGGCGAACGAAGCCCTGGACATGATTGCCGAGCTGTACGCGGTGGAGCGCGAGTATAAGCAGGGGCCCGAGAACCTGGCGCGCCTGCTGGAACTGCGACAGCAGAAGAGCCGTCCCATTATCGAGCGGCTGCACCAGTGGGCGTGCGAGCAGCGCGTCCTGCCCCAGTCGGCGCTGGGCCAGGCAATCAAATACATGAGCAACCGGTGGACGGGGCTGACACGGTTTCTGACGGACCCGCGGGTGCCGCTGGACAATGGAGCCACCGAGCGTGCCATGCGCGGGCTGGCGGTGGGCCGCAAGAACCACTACGGCAGCCGGAGCCGGCGCGGCACCGAGGTGGCGGCCCTCTACTACAGCCTGATGGAGACGGCGAAGCTATGCGGGGTGGACCCCAAGCGCTACCTGCGAGAGGCCGCGCTGGCGGCCCTGCGCGGGGAAGCGCTCCCCCTGCCCAACCAACTCGCTCAGCCCGCCGAGGGCTGACGCGCTACGCTACTCATTCCCACCTGTCTCGAGCTAACCGGGCGCCGCGGTGCTTGTTGCACTGCGGTGAGCGCCCCCTCACGCCCTCCATTCGTCGTCAAGCTCTTCGACCACGGGGCTCGGCGAGCATTTACGAGAAGTCCGCTCCGCTGGTGGCCGCAATCCGCGAGTGGGCGCTCGCTCAGCGCTCGCTGCCGGGCAGTGCTCTGCGCAAGGCACTCGAGTACATGCTGGAGCTGTGGAGCGGGCTGACCGTCTTCCTCTCCAACCCGTGGGTGCCGCTGGACAACAACCTGGTGGAGCGGCAACTGCGCGACATGGTGGTGGGCCGTAAGAATCACTACGGCTCCAAATCGCTGCGCGGCACCGAGGTAGCGGCCCTCTTCTACTCGCTGATTGAGACGGCCCGCCTGCGCGGTGAAGACCCCGGACGTTACCTGCTGCGCGCCGCACTCGCCGCCATCGAGAATCCCGGCACCGTCACGCTCCCGGCCAGCTCCGACTGACGTCGCCGCTCCTTGCTTCGATGCTCGGCGGGCTCATCCGCGCCCCGTCTAGACGGGGCGCGGCGAGCTGTTACCCTTCGCCGACATGCTCACCACCTTGCGCTACGCCTGTCTCCGCGCTGCGATTTCTGCGAACCCACATGGCAAACAGGGTCGACAAAACCTCCTCCTGCTACTGCCCGGCGCCTTGAAGACAGCGGCTTGACCGCCTCCAAAACTGCGAAACTCGAACTTAGTGGGGTGGTCCTCGGTGTCTCCTTTGGGGGAGGATGCGCCGCCATGACGCGAACCCTCCCGGCGCTGTTTATGGACACTTGCCGCGTGCAGCACGACTTCATGAATAGGCCCGGCTACACGGGTCGCATCACCGAGGGCTCAACGCCCACCCTCTTCTTCGGAAGCCAGGGGTTTGAGGGGCAACCGGTGCGCGTCCTTACGGTCGGATACAACCCCTCCGAGGGGGAGTTCTCAACTTACCGCTGCTTGGCGATGAGCGGACAGGGAGCCGACGTCCGTGACTTGAGCGCCTGTGGGGAGCAAGAGGCCGCCGCCGCGCTTGAGAAGATGCGGGACTACTTCGAAGCGCGACTGCGCTTGGATAAGGACAAGGGCCCGCCCTGGACGGGGTTCTTCCCGGCCTTCGAAGAGCTCCTCCGCCACCTCAACGTGTCGTACTTCCGTGCGAAGGCCCGTCACCTCGCCGCCCACGTGGATGTGCTCACGCCCTTTGCGAGCAAGACCATCCGGCAGCTCAGGTACCAGACCGTGCTCGACCACGGACGGCCCTGCTTCCGCGAGGTCCTCAATCACTTTCCCGACATCCACCTGCTGGTCGGCATCGGCGCGAGCACCTCCGACGCATTCCGCAAGCTCTTTGGCCCGAGCGCACCGGCACGTGCTGAGCTTCCCGGCACCTACATCGCTTGCACGCAACTGTCCGGGCGCAAGGTGCTGGTGGTGTCGGGCGACGGGTGGTTCAACAACGCCCCCTTCAAGGGCATCGACACCTCGCTCGTCGCGCAGGGCATTCGGTGCCTGATCCAAGAGCACCGCCTCCTCGATTTCGCGTGAGCTCGCCTCCCTGGGTCAACGTCCCCAGCCTCATGTTGAGCGCTCCCACCCCTCTCGGAGGTCCTCATGCCCTTTTGGGTGTTATCAGGGGCCAGCGTGCTTCAACGCCTCGAGGATGCCGGGGAGGGCCGCGTAGTCGCTGTAGGGAAGCACCTGGACATTGTGGTCGCGGAGATAGCGGTCGCTGTCCGTGTCACTCGGATCCTTCAACAGTGCGTAGTGGCGGCGAGCTGCGGAGTTGAACACATCCGCATTCCACTTGAGCACTAGATCGATATCGAACGGGTCATTCATCCCATAGCCGAGGAAGAGGACCATGTACTCCTGGAGCAGGTGGCGCAGCACCGATTGATAGCGCGTGTTGGAGCGGACCCCGTCGTACTCGCGCTCAGTGATGACCACGGTGTCGTATCGCTCGGCGGTCCCGTGGATCTTGAACAGGATGCGGCGCCCCGCCTGCAGATCGTTGAGCGCTCGATCGGCTTCCTTCCAGGTGTACGGTTGCCGACGGGGTGTCTCCCCGAGATCCTCGATGAGCGGATCATAGTTGGTGGTCAGGATTGCGCCGACCCTCAGGTGGGCGATGGCGTGGTGGACAAGGCCCGGGGCTGCATTGGGGGGCCGGAAGATGTCGTTGAGCGCGTCCTGGTAGCTGCGGCCCAGCGCGGTGACCAGGGTGCCCAGCTCCGCGAGCATGACCTCAAGACGCATCTTCTTCGCGAACTGGGTGCGCTTGGCCGCGATGATCTCCGCGTCGAGCACTCCCTGACGCTCGCATGCATCCAGGAAACGCTGTGGAAGCTCAAGCCACTTGGGAAAATTTCCCTGGACGCCCTCGCTAAATGAGAGCCCAGAGCCGATGCAGAGAGCCAGTTTCCTGGAACGGTAGGCATCAAGAAGGGGCGGAGGAAAGAAGAAGGTCATGGGAGTTGGAGTTACCGGCGAAGTCGCCTTGTTGGAATCAACAGGGATCCTGGCGACCGAGGAACCTGTCTCAAGGATCCAGACGTTTCCCCTCACGTCTCCTGCACAAACGAAATCTAGACCGATAGCCACCGTCAGGAATCCATTGAAGCCGTGGAGGGTATAGAGGCACTGCCCGGAGCGGAGATCCCATACCTTGAGCGTCCCGTCCTCGGAGGCGGACACCACGCGCCGCCCGTCCGACGTCACCGCGCAACCTCGCACCTTGTCCTCGTGGCCCTTCAGCACGGCCACCTCCCGCCCCGTCTCCACCTCCCAGACCCTCAGCGTCCTGTCATCGGAGGCGGACACCACGTGCCGCCCGTCCGGCGTCACCGCGCAGCCCGTCACCCAGCTCTCGTGCCCCTTGAGCGTGGCCACCTCCTGCCCCGTCCCCACCTGCCACACCTTGAGCGTCTTGTCCCCGGAGGCGGACACCACGCGCCCCCCGTCCGGCGTCACCGCGCAGCCATTGACCCAGTCCCAGTGGCCCTCCAGCGTGGCCACCTCCCGTCCCGACTCCAACTCCCACAGCTTCAACGTTCCGTCGTCGGAGGTGGACACCACGTGCCGCCCGTCCGGCGTTACCGCGCAGCCACGCACCTTGCCCTTGTGGCCCTTGAGCGTGGCCACCTCCCGCCCCGTCTTCACCTCCCACACCTTGAGCGTTTTGTCCTCGGAGGCGGACACCACGCGACGCCCGTCCGGTGTCACCGCGCAACCCCGCACCTTGTCCTCGTGGCCCTTCAGCACGGCCACCTCCCGCCCCGTCTCCACCTCCCAGACCCTCAGCGTCTTGTCCACGGAGGTGGATACCACATGCAGTCCATCCGGCGTCACCACGCAGCCACGCACCCTGCCCTCGTGACCCTTGAGCGTGGCCACCTCCCGCCCCGTCTTCACCTCCCACACCTTGAGCGTCTTGTCCTCGGAGGAAGACACCACGCGACGCCCGTCCGGCGTCACCGCGCAGCAAGTCACTTCGCCCTCGTGGCCCTTGAGCGTGGCTACCTCCTGCCCCGTCTCCATCTGCCACACCTTGAGCGTCCTGTCCCCGGAGGTGGACACCACGCTTCGTCCGTCCGGCGTCACCGCGCAGCCGGTCACTTCGCCCTCGTGGCCCTTGAGCGTGGCTACCTCCCGCCCCGTCTCCACCTCCCACACCTTCAACGTTCCGTCCGCAGAGGCAGACACCACGTACCGCCCGTCCGGTGTCACCACGCAGCCATTCACCCCGTCCCTGTGGCCCTCCAACGTCCGCTCGTGCGCCCCGGCCCGTACGGGATGCCTCAGCCGCAGTTCGGGCATCCCCTCTGGAAACCCCAGCTCCTTCTCGATCCGCTCCCTCTCCCATCCCCCACAGCGAAGCCAGTTGTAGACATGCAAGGGCAGCGCCTTCGCATCCCTCTTCAAGACATGCGAGCCCGCCTGGATGGCACGCAATAGCGCCCTCGCCAACTCCTGCTCGGGCTCTGGCACCTCCACCACGGCGCTCTTCAGGGCCTCTTCCAGGGACAGTACTCCGGCCTCCTGGCACCGCTTCTCCAAGTAGCCCATGTCCGTGTACAGCTTGCGTGCCTGCTCCCACTGCTCCGCCTTCAGCAAGTGCGTCACGCCATGGCGCAGCGCATAGCTCCTGCGAAAGCCTCTCTCGCCCCTGCCCAGGGGCCACTGACAAAGCTTCCCGGCCATTCGTGAGTGCAGCACCCTGGCCCGCTCAGCGCCCAGCTTTGTCAGGACGAACCTTCGAAAGGACTCGTGGAAGGGCCGCCACGCCTTCTCGTTGCGCCCAGGTGCCTCCTCTTCCAGCAGGAACGAGCGCGCCACCCGGAGGAACCGATCGGGCTCGCCCAGTTCCCTCCAGCCGGCCACGTCCGACAAGATCGACCGCGGCAGTGCGTCACGCGCCACGGCCATCACCCCCAGGCCTTCCTCCGCCAAGCCCCGGAGGTCTGGAGACAGCTTCTGTATGCGCTCCCAGCTCTCGTCGAGCAGCGCCTCGAGCCCTCGCGGAAGAAGCTCCGCCTGCCTCTTCTCCACGGGCTGGGCCTCCAGCCACTCCGCCAGCTTCACCGAATAGAGGATGTTGCCCTCGGCCCGCTGGACGATCTCCTCCACGAACCCCTGCGCCAGCGGCGGGTTGAACCGGGAGGAGGCTCGCTCCCGTGCCCAGTACTCGCGCACCACCTGCCGGTTCGAGCGCGCCCACCGTTCGTCATCCAAGTCGATCGTGCGCAGGCCGTCCCGTGCTTCCAGCCAGCTCAAATGGGGGTAGGTGGGGCGTGAGGCGCAGAGCACCTTCACGCCGGGCGGCAGCGTAGGCGGCAGGAATCCCGACAATGGATTGGAGCCGTCCGCGTCTTCCTCCACCTCATCGAGCCCATCGACCATCAGCACTAGCTGTTCCTGGCGCGGCCCCAGCACCTGGGACACTCTCACCAGCAGCTTGCTCAAGCGCGATTCGGGGCGTGCCTCTGAATCTACCAACTCTGGGTAGAGCTTCTCTGTCTGCGCCGCCAGGTTGCGCTTCACCACTTCGGGCCGATCCCGATCCTCCACGCCGTGCTGCAGGAAATGATGGGGAACGCGCTGCCCGGCGGCTTCGCGCCGTCTCAGCCACTCGGTCAGGAGCGCGCTCTTGCCCAGTCCGAGTCCTCCCTTGACCAGCACCCAGCCACGAGGCCCCCCCCCAAGCAGGAGCGCATCCAGCTCGGTTAGCACATCCTCACGGCCGAGCAGCGAGCCATGGCGCCCTCGCTCCAGCTCGAAGTCGATGATCTCGGTCGCCGGGGCCATGGTCCAGGGTCTCCAATGAGAAGCGCGGCCTGGGAGGCCTCACGTGTTCGGTGTCGTGGCGGGAGCGGTCCATGCTCTCGCCAGCAGGGCCACGCCGCCGGGTGCCAGGCCGATCCCCTCTTCGGTGACGCGCAGCAGCCCGTATCCTCGAAGGAGCCGCACACGCGACTCAACCCAGGCCGCCTCCCCCCTGCCCACCGCCCAGGCCAGATCTTCCCGGCTCAGCGGCTTGCCCGGCTCGGCGAATTCCACGATGGCGCGCAGCACCTCCGCGGCCCCTTCATGAGACTGCAGAGGCGCCCAGAGCAACTCCCGCGCTGCCTGGCTGAAGGTGCTGTCCTGCCAGGCCTGCTCCACATGCGCGGGCTCGAAGCGGCGGCGCCGCCTCCCTGCGCCCGCCAACAAGACCGCCAGGGCACGGCACAGGTGGAACAAGAGAGTCGGGTTGCCGCTCGCCAGGAACGCGAGCCGGTCATAGCTTCCCGGGACCTCCGCCTCAATGCCGACCCACCCCAGCATCACCCGAGCCTGCTCGCGAAGCGAGGCGGCGGAGCGGGGTGGCAGCTCAATGACGCGGAACATGCCAGCGGCGCTGCGCTCGATCATCTCCCGTGCCTCGGGCCGGACCGCGACGAGCACCGCGGGCGCAGGGTGCTGGCTGGTCCGTGCCCAGTGAAGCTCCCTCGTCATCCCCCGCACCGCATCCGCGCTCAAGCGATCGACGCCGTCGATCAGGAGCACGCGCGCCTGTGGCACCTCCCCCTTGCTGGCCTCGACGATCGCAGCTTCCGGAGACTGCGCGGCCAGCTCGGCGAGCAGGGTGCTCTTGCCCATTCCCGGGGCTGCCACCAGCAGCGTGGGCTGCTCGGCCAGGAGGAGCTCCCCGGGCAGATCCTGGCGCTCCCAGCGCGTGGACTCGTCGACCATCACCGTGTCAAAGGCACGATCCAGGGGGAGCTGGCGCCCCAACTGCGCGAGCAGCCGGGACCGGCGGCGGGTGCGATCATGCAGCACCGCGAAGACGTCCTGGAGGCGCAGGTGCAGGGTGTTGTCGGCGGGGTCTGGCGGACCGAGGACGACGCGGACGACGAGCTCACCGGCGGGGACGGCCGGCGACGCTTGCGCCTGGCCTGGCAGCCAGAGCGGAATGCCCTTCGGCCATCGGCGCCGGCCAAAGGCATGGAACCCGGGCGCGCTGAGATCATCGACGTGGATCACCGTTCCGGCCGCCGAGGCTTCCGTCCGGAGCACCTCGCACTCCAGAACCGCCGCTAGGGCCTGAAGCAGGGCTGCCCGCTCGGGCTCGCTATCCTTCTCCCCCACCGCCTTGAGCGCCTTGAGCAGCTTCCAGGCGGCCTCGTCGGACGCTTCAGGCACATGCCGCTCGAAGCCGGGTGGAATCAGTCCGTTTCCGAAGAACCAGCCCACCACCCCATCCAGGGGCTCCCTTGAGTAGGGCCAGATGGGGGGAGTGGGGACGCTGACCGCCGGTGGACGGTCCGCGCTGGGCCCCGCCTCGATGGCAGCCGCCGCAGCCTCGATCGCGCCCAGGCGGAGCGCCTGCGCGACGCTGGCCTTCCACTCCTCGAACATCTGGCCATTCAGCGCGGGCGGACATGCTGTCTCCGCGAGCCGACGCTCCAGGTCTCGCACCTGCTTGAACTCCGCCTCGGTCACCTGCTTCTCAAGGGCCTTCAGCCGTGAGCGTCCCTCCCGCAGCCGCCTCGAGCCCGGTTTCAGAATGGCCTCCGCCTCGACGCGGACACCGAGCCGCTGTGCGCGCTCCAAGAGCCCGGCGAGTGTTCCACGCAGCTCTTCGACGGCCGCAGCGGTGGCCCGCTCCACCTGGGACTCCAGGTCCTTGACGAGGGGTGCCTCCGCCTGGGCGAGGAAGACCTCGTCCTGAAGCAGCAGCGTGGCCAGCTCGAACTCGCCCTGCTGGACGAGCGCGCCGATGACGTCCGCGTGCCCCATCGGGCGCGCCAGCGTGGCGCCACACGCCCGGATCACGGCATGTGCATCTTCACCATCGGCAAAGACCGCGAGCCACGACTCGGGGCCCTGCCGGGTTAACGGCCATGCGGCGAGCAGGTCGGCGAGCTTCACGGTTCCTCCGCGCTGAAGAGCGGTTCGAGACGGGCCAGCGCGAAGCGCCGCACGGGCTCGGCCAACGGGTCGAGGGTGCCGGGCTCCACTTCGAGCCCCGCCAGCTCACGCTTGAGCGTCCCGCTGGCCTTCAGCACCCGAGCCTCTGGCGCCGTCACCCCGGGGGGCACCGCCAGTTCCACCCAACTCCGAGCGGCCTTGAGCATGAGCTGGAGCCGCTTCAGGCAGGAGGCGCGCTTGCGATCTGTGATCTGCCGGTTGTGCTCATCCCGCTCCTCATGGCTGGCATCGTCCATGAGGCGCTCGACGTCCGTCCCCGCCTCATCAAGCTGGGCAATGTACTGCCCGAGTCCAGCGGGGTCGTCCCCTGACAGCGCCCCCCGCATCCTCCCCAGCAGATAGTCGGGCATTCGCAGCCGCTCCCACGTGTGCTCACCCAGTGGGAACCGGAACCCGATGTTCTCCGCAGACTCCAGCGCGCGGACGAATTCCCCGCGGGCCTGGTCGATCTTCTCCCGCCGCTGCTTCTGCCCCGCACTCCGCCGGAGCAGGGCCATTGGGAGGGGCTGAAGCGCCTCGGCATGGTAGGTCCGCACTGCCTGAGCCCATGCACGGAAGCGCGCGGGAAGCCGTGCCTCCAGGCCTCGCAGGAGTTCCAGGTCGTCGAAGCGCCCCTGCTCCAGCGCGGAGACCAGCACCAGCAATGCAGCGGCCTGAGCCTGCCCGGCCCGCATCGTCTCCACCTCTGGCAGGCTCACGGCGGGTAGTGTGGGAGCCTGCACGGACACCGCGAACCGCGCCAGCCACGCTTCGAGGCCGAGCTTCCCCTGGTCCGGCTCGGGCATCAGGAGCGCGCTCCCGATGAAGTCCGTCTGTCTCCACTGATACTCGGCAAGCCAGCACCGCCACCGCCTCCCCCCCTCGCTGTCCAGCTCAGCGGCCCGGGCAATGGCGGCGCCCGCGGCGCGAGCGAGCAACGGCTCGGCGATACGCGCCTGCTCCAGTGCCTCGAGCTCATTCCAGGGTGCCTCTCTTGTGTCGTACCACCTCAGCAGCAATTCACCGGGGTCGGCGGTGCCTCGCAGCTCGCGGAACAGCGGCTGGAGCGGAGGAGGCACGGTGTGCTCCAAAGCGGGCGCGGGCGCGCTCTTGGTCCGGGCGGCCAGCGGCGCGAACGCCTGAGGCCAGCGATGGCTCAGCACCTGGAGCACCTTGTCCACCACGGCGGGCTCGTGGACGCAGACGCTGATCTCCGCCCGTTCGCGCCCCGAAGTTCCCTCGTAGTCGCCCCCGTAGGAGAGGAAGTTGAAGCTCCCGATGGTGACCTCGTCATCGGACACCAGGATCTTGGCGTGGCTCCGAGCCTCGGTCAGGAAGAAGCGATCGGGGTAATCCTGGGCCAGTGGAGCGAGCCGTGCGGCGGGACCGTCCGCCATGTCCGTCGCTCCCTCCCGGCGGTAGACGAGGGCACAGGAGGCGCCCCCCTCCAAGCGCGTGCGCAGATGCCGCGCGAACCGATCGGTGACGACATCCGCACTCAACTTATCGGACAGGATCGCCAGCCGCCGCTCGGCACTCCGCAGGCTCCTCCAGAGCGCTTCGCGGTGCTCCCGGTCGACGACCAGCTCAGCGCCATGCCGGTGCTGGAGGCTGAGCGTCTGAAGCTTCTCGTGCGCCGCGGACCACTCCGTCGCCCAGTGACGGATGGCCGGCGACGCTCCCACTGCGTCTCCTTGGATCGCCCCGGGCTGCGGCACCTCCGGAGGCGGCGGCACGACCGGCTCGGGCGGCTCCACCGCCCCCAGCTCGTCCGGCAGCAGCAGCAGGCGCTGGCTCTGGCGGTAGTCCGGGAAGGCGGCCCGGGCCCAGTCCAGCAGAGCGAGCACGGCCGCCGGTGCTACACCGGGCGAGCGACCCTCGATCAACACCCCCACCTCCAGGCTGTCCCGATGGGAAGGCGGATCAAGGAAGTTGTAACTGGTGACCAACGCCTGATGGGCGTCGCGGATCACGAACTTCGCATGCAGCGTGCTGGAGCGCAGCGTGAAGAGGAACCGGCCGGGGTTGCGCTCGGCGAGGTCCACCAGGGCGTTGCGGACCTTGAGGTCCAGCGTCGAGTCCGCCTGGATGCCCCACAGCAAGAAGATCTGGACACCCCGAGCGAGGGCTCGCTGGATCAGGTCGAACCAGCTCTCGTTGCCCCCAGGCAGCCGCTCCAGGAGCGCCTCAAGCCGGACCCAGGGGTTGCCTAGGACCAGCTGGGTCTCGGCCTGGAGCAGCAGCCCGCGAATTATCGTCTCGTGCTCCTCGTAGCCCTCGACGGCGCGGACGGCCGCCTCCTTCCGGGCCTGAGCCCGGATGTCGGCCGCGGCCTCCCGGTGCAGCTGCACGAGCTGGGCGTGGCGCTGCTCGAGCACACCGGGATCCGTGGACTCCAGGCTCTGCACCGCCCGGCCCAGGCGCTGTAGCGTGGAGACGCTGGAAAAGGGCTCATCCGCCCTGGCCTCCTTTCCGAACTCCTCGCGGAAGCGCTTGAAGAACAGCTGGTCGGGAAGGCGCTCGGCCAGGCTCGACAGGCTGCGCGCGATGGCCTTGCGCACGGGGGGCGGCACCTGCGGCGCATCGACGATGTCGAAGATCAACCGCTCCGAGTCGCTGTCCTGGGAAATGTCGACCACGAGGGGAAGAAACCGGCGTTGCTGCACCAGCGCGTCACCGCCGCTGGCTTCCACGAGCAGCTGGTCTGGCTCCACCCAGGCCTCCTGGGCCACCAGCGGCCGGCCGAGCGCCCGGGCGTGCCGTTCGATCTCATGCTGAACCGCATCCAGGAGCTCTCCCCGCGTGACGCGCTCCAGGGCGAGGCCGGACTTCAGCGTCGGGACGAGCGAGCTCTCAGGCCCGAAGGGCGTCTGCCGCCCGATGTGCGGCAGCACCGCGCCCGAGACCAGCTCCTGGATCAAGGGAACAACCTCGAGGTTGTTCTCCGCAGTGGCCAGCGTCTCCAGCTTACCGCTCTCGTGCGCCTTCTTCGCCTCTCCCGCCAACTGGACCTTGGTCTCCGTCGCGAGGACGACGACATAGCCCTTCAGCCAGAAGTCGTAGATTAGATCGAGCACGGGCCGGTGGCCGATCCCCAAGACCTGGGAGAGCGCCGCCACCTCATCGAGACCGGCGCCAATCGCCTTGAGCGCCACCAGCTCGATGGGGGTCAGCGTGTTGGAGGTGGCGACCACCCGGGCCCGCGCACCGAAGGAGATGCAGGGGATCAGGATCTCTTGAGCTCTCAGCTTCTTCACGAGTCGCTCTCCGTGCTCAGCACCTTCGCCGCCGACACGACCGCGCCCTGGCGCCGGATCTCCGTGATGATGGTGCTCCAGAACTGGATGTCCTTCCGCTCTGGATTCAAGGCCGCCTGCTGCTCGAAGTGCGACAGCCGGCCCACGATGATGAGGAGCTTGCGGGCTCGGGACAACAGGACGTTCACCCGGTTGGGCGAGACGAGATAGCCGATGTTCGTCTCAGGCCGCTTCTCGTCACGCTGGACCGACCGGACCAGCGACACCACCACTACGTCCGCCTCGCGGCCCTGGAAGCTGTCGACGGTGTGCAGGTGGGGGAGCGCCCAGTCCGGCAGGCCCGCCCGCAGCATCAGCTCCTCCTTCTGCGCGTTGTAGGGCGTCAGGAGCGCAAAGGCGTCATCTCGCGCGTCCCGCCCGCCCGTCACCGGCACGGGCGACATTCGCGCCAGCAGGTGCTTGATCACCCGGGCCTCACCCTCGTTCCTCCAGGCGCGCTGGTCGTTTGTGTCCTCCACGTCTTGTGTGTCGAGCCAGACCAGGGCCCGGTCCTGGAGGAAGGACGGCCGGGTCAGGGCATGAGGCCGCGCGGTCTCCGGGGCCGATTTCAACCACCCCTCCGGATAGAGCTTGCGATCTCCAGAGTCGGGGTCGATGCGCTCGCGGTAGAAGGCCTGCGAGACGATCCGGCAGATATCCGGATGCATCCGGAACTGGAGATCGAGCTCATCGAGTGGCTCGGTCAAGCGGGACGAGCGCGGACGCGCCTCCCGGCGGTCGGAGCGATTGTCGAACAAGCTGCCGAAGAGCCGGAAGACGTCCATGTAGGCCGTGCGCCGCTCTCCGTGCAGCCGCAGCTCATCGACGTCACTGCGCTGGCAGGCGTCCAGGAAGCCCTGGACCGAGAGATCGTCGAACGCCGGCAGTTGGAAGTGGTCTCCAATCAGGGTCCACCGCAGCCCCCGGACCAGGGGCTGTGCCAGCTCCGTGGGCCAGGCGCGCGCCGCCTCCTCGACGATGACCCAGTCGTACAGCCCGCCGGTCCCTCCCGTGGAGACGTTGCGCTCCGTGCAGGCCCCCGTGGTGGCGAAGACAAGGTTGGCGCCCCGGCGAATGCGGTCCCGGATCTCCAGCTCGACCCGGGGAGCCTGGCTCATCCAGTCGGCCACGAGCGCCTTGAGTGGCTCATCCAGGGCACGGCCGTCGGGCAGCTTGTGCTCGTCCAGGGCCTTCCGGCAGGCGCGCTTGATCCTCTCCACGATGTCGGTGGCCTGCCGCTCTGGCAGCAGTGCCTCCATGCGGGGGTGGAGCTTCTCCTCGGCCACCGCGAAGTTCGAGGCTACCCGCACAGCCACCACGTCCTGATTCTCCTTGCGGCAGCGGTCCAGGATCCGCAGGGCGAGGTTGTCCAGGGCGTAGTGGGACTGGCTGCTGATGAGGACGCGCTGACTCGGATCGGAGCGCAGGTGGGCCGAGACGGCGACGGAGGCCACCGTGGTCTTCCCCGTTCCGGGCGGGCCATGCAGGCCATAGAAGGGCTCGCTGCTGAGCATGTCCTTGACGATGTCGGGGCTGCGCCCACTCAGATCGCTGCCGACATTGCTCCACCGCGCGCGAATGCCCTTAATGGCCGTTGGACTGTGGAGCTGATGCAGCAGCGAGCGCGCTCGCAACATCTCCTGGACGGCATCCTCCTGCCGGACGAGCTGCGAGTAGCTGCCCTGGTCTTCGTCGGGACGGATCCAGCCGTTGTCCGGAAAGCTCCGGTTGTCGCCCAGCAGTTGCACCTGCACGGTGTCGTCATCCAGCCGCCGCCTGAACACCGCCTTGGCGATGGGGCCCGCTCGGAAGTCTGGGGTGCCCCCGGCATCCCGGTAGATCGCCAGCGGCACGGTTCCCTCGCCGTCAAGGCTCTCGAGCAGCCGCCCCATCGGCGTCCGCATCTCCCGGAAGTAGAGGGAGCGGAGTGCGTCATCGAACTGGTGCCTGCGGTCACGTGTTGTGTCCACGCGCAGATCCGCCACATACCCCGAGGTCTGAAGCACCTCGAAGGGAAAGACGCGAGCGTCCAGCTCGCAGTGCCGGAAAGCGATGAGGAAGGACAGCGCGTCGTCCATCACTGTCATCCACTCCGGCGTGGAGCGCTCGAACTCGATGGACTGCAGCAGGGGCTTCCACGTCCGCCCCTCGGCACGAACCTGGTCCAGCTCCAGGGCGCGCTTCACCCACACAGGGAGGAACCGCAGCTCGCCAGGGATTCCCCTGCGAAGCGGCGTCTCGCTCAGGCGCCAGCCTCGCCGCTGGTGGATCACGTACTTGATGAGGAGCAGCTTCTCGACTCGCCGGTCCTCGCGGCTATAGGCGGGGCCTGGCTCGACGTAGAAGTCGCAGAACCAATACGCCTGCTTCCCGACGAGGACATACTTGGCTGCGCGCAGGGAGCGAAGCTCCTGCTCGGTCTGCGCCCGCCTGTACCCGCTGAAGCCCTCTGGGCAGTACAGCACCTCCGCCCCACGGAGCTCGTCCTCCAGGAATCCGCGGAGCTGCTCGCGCCCCTCGTCACCCATAGGATCCTGGTCAATCCACCCCCACTTGTAGAGCGTCTTCTTGCTCTCGTCCGGCATGAAGCCCACGTAGAACACGCCGGGCTCGGACACCTGGGAGATGCTCGCCACCAGCCGTCCGTAGTCCTGGGTGAGGTCACGCAGGACGGCGAAGATGCTGGGGCGGTCCCGGGGCTCCCAGGCCAACATGTCTCGGAGCAGTGCCGCCAGTGGCCGCGGCAGCCGGGGATCCTGCAGCCGCGCGCGCATGTGCTCGTTGAACTTGCGGACCGACTCCAGGCTCCGCTCCAGCCCGGACCAAGCGACCCGGTCCTGCTCGAATGACCGATCCTGCGAGGAGTAGGCCTTCACGAGCCAGCGCCAGGCGAGAACGCCCAGGGCATAGACATCGGAGCGGTCGCTCTCGAAGGAGCCCGAGGGATCGTCCTCGAAGAGCCACTGCGCACGCTCGGGTGGGCAGTAGGGCAAGGTCTCGTCCGAGGAGCCAAGATAGAGGCGGCGCAAGGCGTCCGCGGGCAGCCGCTCGCCCCCCAGTTGGCGTCGCACGAGGTTGCTGACCATCGCGCTCATCTCGAAGCGAGAGAGGCGAAGCCCGAAGCGGACATCCCGGGTGCCAGGGTCCTCCCCGTGCTCGATGTACTCGATGGAGTCGGGGTGGAGGTTGCGATGGGTGAGGCCCTGCTCGTGAAGCAGGCTCAGGCCATGGGCGAGCAGCGCCAGTTGGCGCAGCGCCTGCTCCCGGTTGTTCGCGATGTACGCCATCGCGCCTTCGTCCGACAAGCGGTAGCGTGCCGCTTCCGTGATGACGAAGGCCAGATCGCTCTTGTCGACGTACGCCCCGCCCAGGATGAGGGGCAACGCGGGGTGCTGGCGGGCCGACACGCGCAGGAGCGCGCGGACCTCGCGAGTCCACAAGGCGCCGCCAATGGTGTCGATTCCCTTGTAGATCTGAAGACTCACGCGCTGACTATCCGGATCGAGCAGCGTGAAGCGGTACAAGGTGTCCGGGATGACGGTCTCCCCAGGCTCCTCCGACAACTGCCGGTACCGCCCATACCGTGCGTTGGGACCACAGAAGAGACGTTCGACCTCCTCCATGATCCCAGGCGCTGGGGCCAGCGACTTACCCATGAGTTGCTCCCACCCACATGCGGAGCGCCAGCTCGCTATCCGACCTACCCTGGACTCCGCGCAAGAGTGCCTCCGATGGTAAAAAACCGAGACCTCATTATGCCACTTCATGTCCCCCAAGGTGGTACAGCCCTTCGCCCAGGGCTCCGAACTTCCCGGGCCCATGCCACCGCATCGGTCCCCAGGCGCTCTGGCCTTCCCAAAACGCCCGGCTCGTCCTCAAGCGCATGCTCGCGGACAAGAACACCACCTCTCCTCTCCAGGTGCCCGGCTCGCAAGGGGCGCCCGCGCACCGGCTACGTCGCCGAGGGCGTGGAGCCCTGGCCCATTGAGGAGTTGACGCTGCAGTTGCCCAGGGAGCAGTGGGAGACGGTACGCTGGCGCCAGCTTTGGGCGCGTTGGGCCATGGTCTCGTCCAGGAAGAGCACCACGGCATTGGCGGGCAGCTTCTTCAGTCGGCGGACGAGCGCTGCTTTTTTTGGGGCAAGTGGGGCGCCTTCTCCGAATACACGTAGCGAGGGCGCTTCCAACTCAGGTCCATGGCCCGCATCCGCCGACGCAGAGTGTCCGGATGGATGGAGCAGCCGTAGAGCCGCCCCAGGTGCGTAGCCAGCAGCGCCACCGTCCAGGTGTGGGAGGAGTAGCTCAGGTCGGAGGGCGGGCTGCTCAGCTCCCGTAGAATGTCCTCCGGGGTGATGCAGGAGGCGACCGGTGGCCGCCCTCGGCGGGGCTCATCCCGCAGCGCCTCGACTCGCCGCAGCCGCACGTAACGCTTGAGCCAGAAGTACACCGCGGGCCGGCTCAGCCCCGTCACATGCGCTGCCTCGGCCAGCGTACGTCCCTCGGCTACAAGCAGCAGGGCCTGTGCGCGCCGGTACAAGCGCACATCCTCCGCGTGCTGAAGCGCTCTCTGGAGCCGGACGCGGTCGTACCTGGTCAGCCCCCGCTGGGCGGGGCCCAGTGCCTTCCTCATCGGCACACCGTAGGCCCCGCCGTACTATTGTGTCAGGAACTTTTGCCTACCTACTTAGAGCAAACCTGAACGCCCTTGTAGGGTGCGGCAAGTGAGGCAATGGCACTTGACGGACGAGGGCGATCGCCTGCTGAGTAGCTGTCCATTGGGGAGGGTTGCGCGGAGGGGCAGCAGGTAACAGTTGCCCGCGGACCCTACGCGAAATGCAGCACCGCCTGCGTCTCGTTGCCGCCGGCGTCGCCAGTTCGCTGCGGCCCTCCTCGAGACCGCCACCACCCCGCACGGCGCGCACAGCGGCCGTTCCCGGCGGCTGTGCCTTTGCGGCTCACGAATCCCCCCCTCGACGTGTGGGAAGGGGCTGAGGCGCTATCGGGCCCAGCCTTCCCGGGCGAGCAACTCCGACACGCGCGAGCCCACCTCGTCGCGAAGCTGACGCACGCGCTCCACCGGCTTGCCCTTGGGGTCGTCCAGCGGCCAGCCGTCGCGCTTCAGGCCGGGCACGTGGGGGCACGCATCGCCGCAGCCCATGGTGATGTAAATGCTCGCCCGAGCCCGTCGTGACGTGAGCGCCGAGACGTGAGCATGTCCGTCGTCCCCAAGAAGGAGGCGGAAGAGATGGACATGAAGGAGCAGGCGGAGAAGTTCCGGAAGGTGGTGCAAGAGCGGGGAGGAGTGGGCCCGAGAGCGCGCTACACGGAGGAGCAGAGACAGGAAGCGTTGGAGTACGTGCGAGCGCGCCAGCAGCAGGGGGCGAGCGTGGAGGAAGCGGCGAAGGAGTTGGGCATGAGCAGCTGGACGCTCAGCCGGTGGGGCAGCGCGGCGCGCCGAGCCACCCAGCAGCAGCCCGCGAGGGAGGCGCTGGTGCCCGTCGAGATAAAGGCCGAGCGTGCCCAGGCTCGAGGAAGGGGGCTGGTGGTGCACGGGCCGGGGGGAGTCCGGGTGGAGGGGCTGTCGCTGGAAGACGCGGTGCGGTTGCTGAGGGGGCTGCAGTGATTGGCTCCACGCGCAGGCTCGCGGTGTACGCCTACGGGCAGCCGTGCGACATGCGCAAGAGCTTCGATGCGCTGTGCGGGCTGGTGACGCAGGCGCTGGGGCGCGACTTCCTCTCGGGAGACGTCTTCCTCTTCGTCGGACGGGACAGGAAGAGGGCCAAGGCGCTCTTCTGGGACGGCACCGGGCTGTGCTTGTACGCCAAGCGGTTGGAGAAGGGACGCTTCGCCCCGCTGTGGCGGCGCGAGAGTGGCGCGCAGCCGCTTGAGCTGACGGTGTCGGAGCTGGCCCTGTTCCTGGAGGGCAGCGAGATGGTGGGGCGAGCGCCGCTGTCGCCCGAGCCGTACAAACTGGTGCCTCTCTTCCAAGCCCAGACAGTGCAGGGGGTGACTTCGTGAGTCACGCTGCACGGACTACTTGCGCGGGAGGGTGAAGCCATGTCACTACCGGGGGCATGAGCTTCCAGCTTACGACGGAGAAGGACGTGGAGAGGCTGCGCCAGGCGGCCCTGTTGCTGGAGGCGGAGAACAAGCGCCTGGTGGCGCGCGTGGTGGAGCTCACGCGCAAGCTGATGAGCGCGCGGGGCCAGGACGCCGAGGAATTGCAGTTGCGCTTGCAGGAGTTGGAGCGGCAGCTCGCGCAGCGCACCGGCGAGCTGTTTGGCCGCTCCAGCGAGAAGCGCCCCCGCGGCGAGCAGGACGAGGGGAAACAGGCCGGGCCGGCCGAGCCCGCGCGCGGCCACGGCCCGCGCACCCAGCCCACACTGCCACTGCTGGAGGAAGTGCACACGCTGGAGGAGCCAGACAAGCAGTGTCCCGAGTGCGGCGGGGCGCTGACGGAAATGAAGGGTTGCTACGAGGAGGCCGAGGAGGTGGACGTGGTGGAGCGGCGCTTCGTGCTGCGCCGCCACAAGCGACAGAAGTACCGCTGCGGGTGCGGCGGATGCGTGGAGACGGCCCTGGGCCCGCCCAAGCTTCAGCCCGGCGGGCGCTACTCGGTGGACTTCGCCGTGGAAGTGGCCGTGGCCAAGTACCTCGACCACATGCCGCTGGAGCGGCAGGTGAGAACCATGCAGCGCGAGGGGCTGGCGGTGGACAGCCAGACGCTTTGGGACCAGATAGACGCGCTGGCGCGGCTGCTGTCGCCCGCGCACGAGGCGCTGCACCAGGCGCTGCTGACGCGGGAGATTCTGGGGGGAGACGAGACGCGCTGGCCGCTGCTGGGCAGCAAGAGTCAGACGCGCTGGTACGCCTGGGCACTGTGCGCTCCTGACGCCGTGGTGTACCGGATACAGGAGGGCCGGGACGTGGAGGCCGCGCGCAACATGCTCAAGGACTTCCGTGGAGTCCTCATGACGGATGGGCTGAGCACATACGAGAGCGTGGCGGGCAAGAGCGCGGGCATATCTCTGGTGAACTGCTGGATGCACGCGCGGCGCAAATTCGTCGAGTGCGCGGAAGCCTTCCCCCAGGCGAACGAAGCCCTGGACATGATTGCCGAGCTGTACGCGGTGGAGCGCGAGTATAAGCAGGGGCCCGAGAACCTGGCGCGCCTGCTGGAACTGCGACAGCAGAAGAGCCGTCCCATTATCGAGCGGCTGCACCAGTGGGCGTGCGAGCAGCGCGTCCTGCCCCAGTCGGCGCTGGGCCAGGCAATCAAATACATGAGCAACCGGTGGACGGGGCTGACACGGTTTCTGACGGACCCGCGGGTGCCGCTGGACAATGGAGCCACCGAGCGTGCCATGCGCGGGCTGGCGGTGGGCCGCAAGAACCACTACGGCAGCCGGAGCCGGCGCGGCACCGAGGTGGCGGCCCTCTACTACAGCCTGATGGAGACGGCGAAGCTATGCGGGGTGGACCCCAAGCGCTACCTGCGAGAGGCCGCGCTGGCGGCCCTGCGCGGGGAAGCGCTCCCCCTGCCCAACCAACTCGCTCAGCCCGCCGAGGGCTGACGCGCTACGCTACTCATTCCCACCTGTCTCGAGCTGACCGGGCGCCGCGGTGCTTGTTGCACTGCGGTGAGCGCCCCCTCACGCCCTCCATTCGTCGTCAAGCTCTTCGACCACGGGGCTCGGCGAGCATTTACGCTTGCCGAGCAAATCCGAACGGCAGGCTCCAGGCTCAACAAGCTCGTCACCCGGACCGAGTGACGTTAGGAAAGCCACATGACGAAGAGGTACTTCGAGCTGTACGAGGACATGAGCAGCCCGGAGCGTTGGGTGCTACACGACACCTTGGACTCCCACGGGCAGAAGGTGGGACCACGGCTGTACCTCAACGACGCATCCATTCGTTTCGACGGACGCCTCCGGATTCCCATCCTCCATCCGGGTCATCCGCTCGATTTCTCATTGGCGGACGCCGGGGATTTTCCCGTGGTCACCGAAAAGGTCGCCAGCACCCTGGCCGAATTGGCCCCTGGCGACGTGCAGCTCTACCCCGCCGAGGTGGACTCTCGGCCAGAGCCCTACTTCCTCGTCAACGTCGCGCGACTGGTGAAGTGCATCGACGACGAGACTTCAGAGGAGGTGCTCTATTGGAAACCGGAAGACAACCGACCTGACCTGCTCGGCCAGTATCGGTCCGTGGGCGGCATGCGCATCGACCCCTCGAAAGTGGGTGATGCCAAGGTCTTCCGGCCCTGGGGCTATCCGCCAGCACTGCTGGTTGCCGAGGACGTGAAGGAGGCCCTCGAGCGCACTGGCGCTACGGGACTGAAGTTCACTGAAGTTACCGGGCCCAGCCCTCTCAGTGATGAGGAGCGCGCCTACAAGCGCAAGTGCAGCGAGCTTCTCGACCCTCCTCCAGCCGCAAGACGCGCAGCCTGGAAGTCCCTCGGCACGCTGGACGAGCTGGTAGTCGCCCCTAGGGGCGGGTCCTACGAATTTCCGGCCTACCGGCTGGATTGGGCCATCATCCATCGGAAGGCCGGCTGCATTCTCCTCGCCTCCGAAGGTCTCTCAGACCCGTTTATCGCCAAGCTGGAGCCCTCGGTGGGTTTTGGTTTGGAGCTCGTCCTGGAGACGGAGGGGACGGAGCTTCCTCTCGACGCGATCGAGGGGAGCTGGCCCTACAACCTGCTGGAGCGAGTCTCTCAGGAGGTGGTAGCCCACGAGCATGTGCGCGAGGGGGCCAAGGCGGGCCTTCTCGTGCTCGAGGTGGCGGGGAAGGGCATGCCCGCGTCCCTCGTCACCAAAGAGGGTCGGGTGGGCGTGCTGCTCGGTTTGGAGTCGCGCACGCTGCCAAGGCAGTTCCCCACACCCTTCGGCGATGTGCGACTCGTCACCGTCAAGGCCCTGCTGCCCGCGGAACTGGCGTACGTGTCGAAGCGTGGCGCGGAGGGCGCGGCCGAGCTGGCACGGCGCTTCGCGGAAACCGGGGAGGAGCACGTCTCGCGCACCAACCGACGAGCAGTGGTGTAGCCGGCATGACGGGAAGCACATTTGGACAGGGTTGCCGATGGTCGCTGGCTGGTCGAAGCGCAGAACCTGCTCCCGTGGACGCAGAGTGAGTAGCCGGGCTCCGTCCAGCTACCTTCCTGCACGCAGCGGGTGCCTGAGATGGCCGCCATGTGAGGAAGGCGCGGCAGGGCGTGTGCCCTGGTCCGCTCCCATGGGTTCTGGACGGGCGCCACACTGGAGCGGTCTCCTCCGCGGTTTTCGGAGGTGGGCTGAATGCATGATTCGATCGGCGCGGGCGAGGGGCCCTGGCTGGAATTCGCCCCTGGCGAGCGCGTGGCGGGCTTCACCATCGAGGGGAAGATCGCCAGTGGTAGCTTCGGCATCGTCTACGAGGCCACCCGGGACGGGAAGCCCTTCGCCCTCAAGCTGGTGCCCATGGGGGAGAGAGGGGACCGTGAGGTGGATGCGTTGCGCCGCGCGCGGCTCCCCAACGTCGTCGGCTTTCGCGGGTACTGCCTCTGGCCGGAGGAGAATCCGCGCTTCCTCGTGCTGGAGCTGGAGCTCGTCAAGGGTGAGCCGCTGGACGTGTGGGCCAGGAACGAGAACCCCTCCGCGCTCGAGCTGGTACGCCAGGTGGTGTCGCCGCTCGCGCGCACCCTGGCGGCGGTGCATGCCGAGGGCGTGGTGCACCGGGACGTGAAGGAAGCCAACATCGTCATGCGCGAGTCGGACGGGCAGCCGGTGCTGGTGGACTTCGGCGCGGCCGCGTACGAGGGCGCGCCGCGTCTGACGATGCGGCTGCCGCCAGGCACCCGGGAGTACCGCAGCCCCGAGGCGTGGCAGTTCGCCCGGGAGTGGGAGGGCGAGTGGTACCCGTCCGGGCCACGGGACGACCTGTGGGCGCTGGGTGTCACGCTCTACTTCCTCCTCACGCGCGAGCTGCCCTTCGGTGACCGGAACGACGCGCGGATGATGCACGCCATCCTCCATGAGAACCCGGCGGTGCCTCATGTGCTCAACCCGCGCGTTCCCCCTGCGCTGGGCGAGCTGTGCCTGCGAATGCTGGAGAAACAGCCCGAGGCCCGGTACGCGGATGCCACGGCGCTCGAACAGGCGCTGGAGGAGGTGCTGGCCCGCGCGGATGACGCATGGCACGTGTCGCTCTTCCCCGGAGGGAAGCGAGAGAAGCGCCAAGTTCCTCGTCCGTCAACGGCGGCCCGCTCTCGCTCGATGAGGCGGCCGTGGGCTGCCGGTCTCGCTCTCGCCGCGCTCGTTCTGCTGCACGATTCCCCCGAGCCTACCCCACGCGAGGAGTCGACCCCCTCTCAGCCGACGTCAGAGGCCAACTCCTGCCAGGAATTGGCGCCCAGCCGCATGACGGGAGAGGTTGTGCACGGCGCGGAACTTCCGGAGTCATTCACCCCCGCGCCCGTCGCCAGCGCGACGTCACGCGAGGAAGACCCGGTGCTCAAATCCAAGACGGTCCGTTCCCTGGCTGTTTCCTTCTGCGTCACCACCTCCGCCTGCGTGAGCAGCCCACAGCAGCGGCCCCCCCCTCCGCCCGAGGCATGCCCAGCTGGCTCCGCCGACACCCTCACGCCATTCGGTATCGAAGAGGGGGATTATGGTCCCGTGTTCATCGAGTCCTTCCGTCCTCCTGTTGATTTGTATCTGGCGGAAGGTGATGTCACTGCCATTGTCGACAGGGGTTGGAAGGGACTCCCGGAAGGGACTCCCATGTATGGCAAGGTGCTTTTCGGGAACGGCCGTGTCTATGGTCGCTTCACGCGGATTCGCCTGCCCGGTGGGGAGATTGCTCCGGTCTGCTTGGAAGTGACCTCGTCCAGCGGAACGGGTATCGCGATGAAGCCCGAGCGCATGGGTAGGAAGGTCCGTGTCATCAATAACCTCCATGTCATGTCGGTGAGGCGCTTCGAGTAGCCCTGCCCCGGAGACTGCTGCCGTGCTCCCAACATCCCCTACTGCCATGCTGGCCCTGGTGCTTCTTCGGGGCTCACCCACCGTGGAGCCATCCGCTGTTGGTTCATGTGCCGAGATGCAGCGCATCGAGCTATCACTCTCGCCCGAGACGGCACTCGAGGTGTGCGTCAGCCCTGGGCTCATGACGGGATTCCTCTTCGATGCTCCTGTCGTGGTGGAACTGCAAGACGAAGTCCGTTTCAAGGAGGTGGTGCGTGGACGCCAGCTTCTCACGCTGTTACCACCCCCAGACATGGTGCCCGGGGAGCGGTTGCGGTTCGTCGTCCATTTCGGGGGCGGAGCGGCTCAACAGGCCATCACTTTCACGTTGGTGGCCCACTCTGGGAGGGCCACCCATCAAGTGGAGGTATTTCGGGACAAGCGCACCCGAGAATCCTTTCAGCAAGAGGTGGACCAGGAGCGTGCCAAGAATCGACAACTTCGCGAGGATAACCGGCGGCTGCGGGCTCGGTTCGAGCGAGAGAGGGAACTGGGGAGCATCGTTGCCAACGAGGCAGTAGGGATCCATGGAATCCAAGCCATGGAGCTCGACCCGAATGCATTCGCACAATTGGGAGGGATTCTTTACTTCGACAGGGGCCTCAGTTATCGCGGCGATCTGACCGTCGCCGCGGAGCTCTGGCTGAGAAATTCCAGCTCGGAGCCCTGGACGGCGGTAGGGGGAACCCTGGTTGACTCCGATGGAGAGGAACTGACGGGGTTTAAGATTCGTCAGGGGGAGGCGATTGTGTCCGACCGGACCAGCGCGGTCATCGTGGAAGCCAATGCCAAGAGGACTCAGGCGCGAGGCTATTTGAAGCTGAAGCTCTGGGATGAGAACCTGCGCGTCATTACCCTTCCAAGGTTGATGTTCCCATAGGGGCTCCGACACGCAGGCCGTGCTTCTCTAGAGGAAGGCTCGCGCCTGACGTGTTGGGGCGCAGGGCCTTTGTCGGTTCGCGAACAATGGGGACCGTCGCGCAATCCGCTTCGAATGAAATCCAACTTTCCATTCGTTCCCCGCGCCTCACCGGGCTCGGCGGTTTGACATGCTGGTTGGGACCAGGCGCTTTGCGAGGTGTGGCAATGGCTACTCACGATCTACTCCCAAAGAGCGCATTCCACTTGACTCTAAATGCTGCTATCGCTGGGTCGCGAGTGAAGACGGTTGGCCGCTAATCTCCATGTCCTTCACATCCGAGCAACTGCTGGCCATTGCGCGGAACTACTGGCGCGCTGACAAAACCTATCATTTCAGAGCAGACAACGGCCCAGAATACGAGAGGCTCTGCGGTCTTTGGGAAGAGGCGCTGAAAAAGATTGACCGATGGTGGGCGTTCCTGGATGAGCTCAAGACGGACCTTCCCGAATTCACTATTGGCGATGCGACCGCGACTCCCGATGCCTGCTTTCGTTGCGCTGCATACTCGCCCGTGAGCAGTCTGTCCAACACGCGCCGCTTCGTTGTCGTTGGCTGTGTCAGCATCCTGGCGCCCGTTTATACGGTTTACGGGGTAGAGTATGAACGGATTGCAAACAAGCGACACAATCCCAGGGCTTTCTTTGAACCGTTCCCTGCCGAAATGCACAACCCAGCGGATGTGGTTTCCAGGAGAATCGAAGCAACTTTCAGAGTGAATGCGCTTCCTCGTGAGATCGCCGACACCCCCATTCCATTCTACGTCGAGCCGATGGAGCCGCCGAATACCACTCTTTTTCATGCGTTCTTCACGAGCGCGCCTGAATCGTTGCCTTGATGTGTCGCAGCTCTGAACCTTGGGACGCACTCAGAATTGAAGCTTTCTCCTCAGGACGTTACCGTCGCAGGAGGCCGGCCTTGTCCAGCAGCTTTTGAACGCGCAGGGCGAGTTCGACGTGCTCGGGGTTGGTCGGCGTGAGCAGGTCGGGCGTGAGAACGATGAGCGTTCCCTTGTCCTCCACTGGCTCGATGCGCACGGGTGCTGGGAGTGGTGGCACCGTGCCCCGGCTTCGCGGGAAATACATGATCCAGCCCGCGAATGTTCCTGCGATGCCGTCGGGTGAGACCTTGTCACGGTGCATCGTTGAGGTGGCGATGGCGAAGTCCGGTTCCCAGGCAATCGCCATGCTTCGGACGAGCCCAGAGAGAACGGGAACGCTCAGTACCCGCTCCGCGTTCGGCCCTCGGGTTGGCAGGTTGCATACGCAGACGTTGCTCACTACATCGGAATAGGCGCCGCATGTGAAATGAAAACCGCTATCGTCGTAATCGACGCACACGCCGTTCCATGCCCAGACGGAGTAACCGAGGTCCTCGAATTGCCGATCCTTGCCCCGGCGAACCAGTTTCTCGAGGGTCACACGGTTGGGCTCGATGGGGCGCTTCAGTGCGTCCTTGCGCGATCTGCCCTGCTGGAACCAGCGGGAGAAGGACGGGTCGACATTTGCCATGGCGGTCAGGAAGACTTCGGCCCGCCGGGCGCACTCCTCCGGCGTCTCCTTCCGTGGCCCCCAATAGGCACCTGCATAGTACGAGTCGATTCTTTGAAACGTTTCAGGCATGGGCAGCGCGTCTCGCTAGAGCGGAGCTGTGTATACCACTTCGATCCCGACCACCTCTTCATTCTTCAACAACAGTCGAATGGCCTCGGCGGTCTTTTCCTCCGCGATGTGCCACCGGATGGGTGTACCCGTACCCTTGATGGCATTGAGCTGGCGCTTGGCCTGAATGACAAGGTCTCTTGCGCCCGAGTTCTTGAACCAGACTTTGGGATCCAGATTGTCGAGGAACTTGTTGGCGTAACCGGGTCCCTTGGCCTCCAGTAGCACGCCATCCTTGAAGCCGTCGAACTTCACGCCCCCGGCCTTCGTGCTCATGCCACCGACCCAATAGGCATCGTCCGCGAAATGTCCTGAAATCTGCTCCTGGTAGGCGCGGGCCCGGGCGGACATGGATTCCTGTGCTGGCCCCCACTGTCCTGGCCCAGGGACGGGGGCCGGTGTCTGCCCACTCGCGTTCGTACGCTGGAGGATGATGGCCGCTCCCGGTCCGCCGCCCAGCACCGTGGCGACCTTCCCCACCGGCACTACGACTCGCTCCACCACCAGCAGGCCCTCGGTCGAGAGCGACAGTACCGGTACTGTCGCCTCCAACCCGCCCATCGTCCGCGTCAGCCGGTGGCCAGCAGCAGAACGGCACCCATCAACAGGGCCATTCGATTCCAGATTGTTTCAGCGGGCATGCTTTCCCCAGGACTTCATCGCCAGCCGAGGAGGGCGTTGAGCAGCGGCAGGCGCACCGGAGTGCCGGGCAGGTGCAGGGGGTGCAACTCCACTCGCAGCCCCGCCTTCGAGAAGAGCGTCTCCACTTCCGTGCGCGCCAGCGCATGCACGGGCACTCCGAGTGAGCGCCGCAGCAGCGCCAGTCGCAGCGTGTTCATGCCGCCCTCCAGCGCGGTGGGCCTCTCGTCCTCGTGGACCCAGTCCCGCGTCGTCACGGCACCGCCAGGGGTGAGCACTCGCGCCCAGCCGCCCACCACCGCGGCCCGGTCCCGAGGTGGAATGAGTTGCAGGAAGAAATCCGTCTCCACCAGTGCGAAGGAGGCGTCGGGCAGGGGCAGCTGGCGTGCGTCCGCCTGGAGGAGGCGCACGCGCTCGCCTTCTCGGACCACCTCGCGCGAGCGCGCCAGTGCCTCCTCGGCGATGTCCACCACGTGCACCTCGGGTCTCAGTCCGTGCTCCGCCAGTGTGTCCAGGAAGGTGCGCGTCGTCCTCGCCGAGCCGGTGCCGCATAGCAGCACCCTCGCACCGGGAGCATGCAGCGGGGCCTTCGGCTCGGCGAGCACCCGGGCCAGGGCCCAGCGGTAGCAGCGCCGCAGGTAACCCGCGTGCCACGACTGCGCGGCCCAGAAGGCCGTGCGCGAGTGATAGCTGTCAGGAGCGTGCATGGAGTCGGCAAGGAGGCGGCGATGGACGGGGCGGACACTGTAGTCCACACTCCCCGCCGCCCGTGCCCTTCCACTGGCTCGGGGCACGGAGGTACGTGAAGTTGGTTTCGACGGGACTGGAGGCGCACTGGTTCCCGCTCGCGTGGAGTGGCGAGCTGGGCCGGCGCCCGATGGGAGTGAGCCTGCTCGGCAGACGGCTCGTCCTCTTCAGGGATCGGCAGGGCAGGGCGGCGGCGTTGGAGGACTTCTGTCCCCACCGCGGTGTGTCGCTCTCCCTGGGCACGGTACGCGACGGCACGCTGGCGTGCGCCTACCACGGCTGGCGCTTCGCCTCCGATGGCGCCTGTGTCCATGTCCCCAGCGCCACCGCCTCCACGCCTCCCGCGCGCTGCCGCGTCCCGTCCTTCTCCACCGTGGAGCAGGATGGCGTGGTGTGGATCCGGCTGGCCCAGGAGGGTGAGGCCGCCCCTCCGCGCTGGCCTCTCTGGGGCGAGCGGGGGTACTCCTTCGACGCGCTGGTGACGGACGTGGAGTGTCCGCTGCCCTGGGTCGTCCAGAACTTCGTCGACTGCGCGCACACGGGCATCCTCCATCGCGGTCTCTTCCGCGGCGAGCCCTCGCGTGACATCGAGGCCCACGTCGAGCGCCGGCCGGACGGTGTCCACGTGGAGAACCTCGGCGAGACGAATCCCGGGTCGCTGGGAGCCCGACTGCTCTCCCTCGGCACCGGGGCCATCCGCCACACGGACACCTACCGGGCCCCGCACACCGTGGAGGTGAACTACTGGTGGGGCGAGCAGCACTTCGTCACCACCTCGGTGTGCACGCCGCTCACCGAGCGGAGCACCCGCATCTACACGCGTCTGGGCGTGCGCTTCGGTCTCCTCAACCGCGTGGTGCTGGCGGCCCTGCGGCCCCTCACCGCGCGCATCCTCGCCCAGGACGTGCTCATCCTCGAGGACCAGGCGCGCCAGTTGGAGCGCTACCCGGATCGTCCGCTGGTCTCCACTCCCGCGGATCTCCCCTGTCTCTGGGTGCACGAGGTCCACCGGCAGCTCACCGGCGAGCGCTCGTCCCGGCAGGTGGTGGAGCGGCGGCGCCGCGTGGCCTACCGGCTGTAGTCGCGGCGGCCGTCAGAGGAAGGCGAGGTCGACGTACACCGGCACCTCGGGCGGGCAGGTGGGGACCGGGGCCTCGCCGATGGCGAAGGTGAGGACGTGCGTGCGCATCCGGTTGGCGGGGCCTCGCACGCGCGGTGAGCCCTGGGTCTCCAGCCCCTCCTCGATGACGTTGACGATGTGGCCTCCCAGCCGGTGCGCCTCGTGCAGCAGCTGCTGGAGGGCGGGCGCGTCGAGCCGCTCGCGGACGGCGAAGGCCAGCTCCACCGTCTCGATGGGCTGGCCCGGGTAGGGGAAGGGGTTGGCTCGGGTAAGGGGCCGCAGCAGCGTCCAGGCGGCGGCCAGGGCCCGCAGGGCCGGCGTCGTGCCGCCCAGCCGCAACTGGCGCGCACGGGAGGGGTTCCACAGGGCGGCGACGAAGCGGCCGTCGGCGCGGCGGCGGAAGAAGCGCAGCTCGGGGAACGTGGCGCGCGCGGCGGCCATAGCGCCTGGCGGCGGCACGGGCGCGAGGAAGCGGTGGCTCCACTCCCCGGGCAGCGATTCCAACTCCGCGTCCGTCGGCTCCCAGGCCTCGAGCACGGGGGCCTTGGGGGCCGAGGGGCGCGCCAGCAGCAGCCGGCTCGCGGTGACGAAGGTGCGCTGCACGGCGGCTCGCTGCCCGTGCTGGCCCGCCATCATGACGGACAGCGGCTTGTCGTTGCCCTGATTGATGAGCCCCCACCCCTGGTGCACGCCTCGCGTGGCACAGTGCTCGCGCACGGCGTCGAACAGGGCCCGCACCACCCCGGTTCCCCTCGCATCGGCGGCCACGCGCAGGTCGCCGCCATTGAAGAGCTCGGCGGGCCGTAGCCGTCCTCCGGCTTCCACCATGCGCCGCTCGATGCGTGCGTGCGCGAAGCCCACCAGTCGCTCTCCTCGCCAGGCGAGCACGTCGAAGCCGCTCCCTCCCAGCGAGAGCCAGGCGCTGGCGCGTTGCTCGCCCCGCTGGATGACGAGGGGCAGCGCGCCGCCCATGGCGGTCTCCGCCTGCAGCCGGCGCACCTGGGCCCAGTGTTCATCCGCGGAGTCGGTGAGTTGGATGCGGAGGGGAGACGTCACGGCGGCGGCCTCCTTATGTGGCGGTCCAAATGCGGTCAAGACCACAACACCCGGGCGCATCTCGTGACGGCCCATCCGCCGCCACTGCGCTAGAACCTCTCTCATGAGCGTCCCGTCCATCCCGTCGCCGCCTCCGCCGACCCACCGCGAGGTCCTCGGCTCGCTCCCCGAGCTCCCCCCCGGCGGTCCCGAGAACCGCCTGGCTCGCGCCCGCGACTACCTCCGCGACGCTCACGCCCGTGTCGAGGCCTTCCACCGCGAGGGCGCCGCCGGCCTGTCCACCTGCCGGCTCCTCTCCGCCGCCACCGACCGCCTCATCCACGGGCTCTTCACCGAGCTCGCCGCCGAGCTCCACGCGCCCCCCGACCTCGCCCTCGTCGCGCTCGGCTCCTACGGGCGCCGCGAGCTGTCTCCCCACTCGGATCTGGACCTGCTCCTCCTGCGCGGGCCCGACGTCTCCGAGGAGGCCGTGGCGCCTCTGGCCCGTGCGTTCCCCACGCTCCTGTGGGATCTCAAGCGCGCCGTTGGTTGGAGCGCCCGCGCCCCCGAGGAGTGTCTCCGCGCCGCCGACGCCGACCACACCGTCCGCACCGCGCTGCTCGACTCGCGCTTCCTCACCGGCGACGCCGCCGTCTTCTCGCTCTTCTCCGAGGACGTCCTCCCCGAGCTCCTCACCCTCCACGCGGATGCCTACATCCAGGACAAGGTCCAGGAGCTGCGCTCCCGCCGCGAGCGCTATGGTGACTCCGTCTTCCTCCTCGAGCCCAACCTCAAGCAGGGCGATGGTGGTCTGCGTGATCTCGAGACGGCCCTGTGGATCGCCCGCGTGCGCTTCCGCACCCGGGGCCTCACCGGGCTCCTGCAGCAGTCCATCCTCCCCGGCTCGCAGGTGACGCGCCTCAAGGCGGCCCGCGACTTCCTCCTGCGCATCCGCCACCACCTCCACTTCCTGCGCGCACGCAAGGAGGACCGGCTCACCTTCGACCTCCAGGAGGAGGTGGCGCGCTTCCTCGGCTACCAGCAGGGCCCCGTGCTGCCCGTCGAGGCCTTCATGCGCGACTACTACCTGGCCGCCCACGCCATCCGCCAGGCCGCCGATGCGCTCATCTCCCGCTGCGAGGAGCTCAGCCACGCTCGGAAGCTCGCCCTCTCCGAGCGCCGGATCGGCGCCTTCAAGGTGTTCCGCGGCAAGCTCACCCTGTCGGATCCGAGCCTCTTCACCCGCGAGCCCGCCTCCATCCTCGACTTCTTCCGCACCGCCGAGGAGAACGGACTGCCCCTCTACTCATGGGCCCGCGCGCAGGCGGTGCAGGCCCTCCCGGCGCTGGAGGCCGCTCGCGCCACGCCCGCCGTGTCCGCCGCCTTCAAGGCCCTCTTCTCGCGGCCGGGCACTCGCGGCGAGCTCCTCTTCGAGCTGCATGACGCGGGGGTGCTCGGCGCCGTGGTGCCCGAGTTCGGCCGCGTCACCGCCCACCACCAGCACGACCTGTACCACGTGTACACCGTCGACGTTCACACGCTCTTCGCCGTGCGCCGCCTCTACGCCCTGCGCGCCGGAGACCTGGTGGAGCAGGAGCCCGAGCTCTCCCGCGAGATGCGCGACCTGAAGGATCCGCTCCCGCTCTACCTCGGCATGCTCCTGCACGACGCGGGGAAGGGGATGGGCGGCAACCACTCCGAGAAGGGCCGGCAGTTGATGGTGGCCCTCGGCGAGCGCCTGGGCCTCTCGCCCCGCCAGCGCGAGGTGGCCGAGTTCCTCGTGAAGGACCACCTGGTGATGAGCCACACCGCCCAGCGCCGGGACTTGAGCGACCCGGCCCTCATCGCCGACTTCGCGCGCCAGGTGGGCGACGTGGAGAAGCTCACCTGCCTCTACCTCCTCACCTGGGCGGACATCAGCTCGGTGGGGCCTCGCATGTGGACGGGCTGGAAGGCCCAGCTGCTGCGCGAGCTGTACGACAAGGCCCGGGCCTACCTCGTCGGCACGGCGGCCCCCTCGGGCGCGCCTCCCTCCGAGCGCGTCCGCGAGCACTTCCATGCGCGCTGGTCCCGCGTGCTCGGCGAGCCCCGGGCGCGCGAGCTCGGGCAGGTGCTCCCCGAGCGGTACTTCCTCGGGACGGATCCGTCGCGCGCCACGCTCCACGGACGGCTGCTCGCGTGTGCCCGGAGGCGGCCCCTGGCCGCCGCCCTGCGCCACCACCCCGAGGCCGGCTACAGCGAGCTGTCCCTCGCGGCCCGGGACAGGCCCGGTCTGCTCTCGCTGTTCGCCGGCGTGCTGTCCGCCCACCGCATCGACATCCTCTCCGCGCGCATCGTCTCCACCTCCGATGGGCTCGCCCTGGACGTCTTCGACGTGCGGCCTCCGCACGGGATGCTGCTCGATCGCTCGCGCTGGCGCATGGCCCGGACGGACCTGATCCGTGTCCTCACGGGCCAGGCCACCATCGAGGAGGTGCTGCGGCGCCGCCGCCCGGGCTCGCTCCTGCAGCGGCCCCTGCCACCCGTGGCTCCCAAGGTGACGGTGGACAACCGCGCCTCCCGGGACTTCACCGTGGTGGACGTGGTGACGCAGGACCGGGTCGGCCTGCTGCACGCCATCTCCTCGGCCCTCACCCGCGCGGGCGCGCAGATCGCCGTCGCCAAGGTGGCCACCGAGGCCCATCGCGCGATGGACTCGTTCTACGTCACCCGCCAGGGCGCCAAGGTCGAGGGTGCCCCCGACGAGGCCGCGCTGGTGGGGGCGATCACCGAGGCCCTGGAGTCCCTGGAGCGCGAGGGCGCGGAGACCCGCGCGTGAGCCTCACGGACCGGCGGGCGGCAGCTCCTGGAAGGTCGACAGCGCCGGCTGGCCGATCCGGCCCTTCGCCGCGAGCGGCGGGTGACGATGGGACTCCCGTGGCTGGGACTGCTCGTCCTGGCCCTCCGACGGCTCCTCCTCGTTGAGCTCGTGGAAGATGCGGCGGCCGAGCAACGCGCCCAGCACCAGCGACACCACCATCCCCACGCCAGACACCACCGTCGCCACCGTGTGGCCCTGCGCCAGGCCGCTGCCGAACTGCGCGGTGAGGAGGGTACCAGGGACGGTGCCCAGCAGCACCCCCAGCACCAGCGGCCAGAAGCGCGCCTTGGCCGACGCCGCCGCCGCGATCATCACGTCCGTGGGCAGCAGCGGGTTGATGCACGTGAGCAGGGCGAACTTGAAGCCGTGCCGCTTCGCCACCCGGGTGATGACCGGATAGCGGCTGCCCGCCATGCGCTTCATCAGCCGCGTTCCCAACCAGCGAGACAACGCGAAAATCAGCAACGTGGCCAGGAAGCTGCCCGCCAGTGAATAGAGCGTGGCCGCCCGGGTGCCGAAAATCATCCCACCCACCGCGGTGAACACCTGCCCGGGCAGCAGTGTCACCGGCCTCACAGCCAGGAAGAGAATGAACGCCACCGGCGCCCATTTGCCCATCGGCGCGAGCAAGGCGTGCAGATCCTTCTGGTTGATGAAGTCCGGGCCCAGCAGCCGCAGCATCGTGAGCCCCGCGATCGAGGCCAGCACTGGTGCCAGCATCCGGACCCACATCTTCAAACCGCCACCGCCGCCACCCATCACGCCATGCCTCCCAGGCTGGATCGGCGGGAAAGGTGGGACAGCTAACGGGAATCGGCAATGCGAACTGGTGTGTTCTTGACACTGAAGCGTCCGGGCGGGCAGGCCGTAGTCACGCCCGCCGGGACAGCGTGTACCCCCAACCCCCCAAAATCATTGGGGTTTTGGATGTGCTCTGTCCGGCGTGAACGGCTGGCGGTGTACGGAGCTTGCTTGCATCGGGGCGCTTCCGTCCCAAGTTTTCAGGCAAGGGGCACCCTCGCGGGGAAGGGGGAGTCAGTAGGAGGAGGCAAGACATGCAGCAGGACAAGGACAACAAGGGCAGCATGACGGTGGCCGAGGCGGGCCGAAAAGGCGGCGAGACCGTGCGCAACGAGCGCGGCCGGGAGTTCTACGAGACGATCGGCCGCAAGGGCGGTGCCACGGTGAAGGCCGAACGGGGCCGCTCCTTCTACGAGGAGATCGGCCGCAAGGGCGGCGAAACCGTGAAGGCCGAGCGCGGCGCGAAGTTCTACGAGGAGATCGGCAAGAAGGGCGGAGACCGGGTGAAGGCCACGCGGGGTCCGAACTTCTACGAGGAGATCGGCCGCAAGGGCGGTCAGAAGGTCAAGAAGCTCATCGAGGAGGGCAAGCGGGCGGCTCGCGCGGCCATGGAGAAGCAGGAAAGCGCGGGCACGGGCACACAGCAGCAGGAGGAGCCGGCGTCATCTCCGGCGGCGCCTCCCGATGAGTCGAGCCCAGGCCGTAGCGAGTAACGTGACGAAAGGGCCGCGGACCGGATAGACACGGGTCGTGTACCTCTTCCTCGCGTTCCTCGACCACGCGGACCAACCAGAACGGGCCATCCGGCGGCTTCGGGACTTCGGTATCCCGGAGCCGCTGGTCATCCGGGCTCGCAGCGCCATGGCCACCCTGTCGGCCGAGGTGCCCGTCTTCGCCGGCCTGCGCGGACTCGCGCTCGGGGCGGATGAGGACCAGCTCATCCTGGTGAGCCTGATGCCCACCCTCCCCGCCGAGGAGGTGGAGCGGCTCGTCCAGCGCGTCCAGCTGGAGATGGACGCGGACGACCCCCCGATGGGCCGTCTGGTGGCCCTGCCAGTGATCGGCGCCCCCGTGCATCGCCGGGAGTGACGGCGCCCCCGGAGAGGTGTAAGCACCCAACCCGTGCAGGCGCTGTTCGTCTTCCTCTCCATCGCGGCGCTCTCGCTGCTGGCTTCCAGCCGGACGGTGCTGGACCCGGGGCGCTTCCCGGCCCTCGCCCAGCTCGCCGCCAGTGGTTTGCTCTTCCTGGCCTGTGGCGCGGTGCTGGGGCCTGGCTCGCTCGGCGTCCTGTCCGGGAGCGACCTGACGGCCTTGCGGCCGGTGCTCGCCCTGGGGGTCGGCGTGGCGGGCGTCATCATCGGCGTCAACCTGGAGCCCCGGCTGCTGCGGCTGCTGCCCCGCGAGGTGTACGTGGCGGCGCTGGCCCACGCCGGGACGGCCTTCCTGTGGGTGGCGCTGCCCCTGGCCGGTCCGCTTCTCTTCACCATGAACCTGTCGCCCGAGGCGGCGGTGGGAGCCGCGGCGCTGTTGGGGGCGGCGGCGAGCCTGTCCTCGGGCCACTTCGCGGTGCTGGGTTATCGCAGCGGACGCATGGATCGCCGGCGCGGGCTGTCCGTGGCGCTGCTCACCATGCTGGATGACGTGGTGGGCCTGGGGGTGCTCGTGCTGGCGCTCGTCTTCGGCGCGGCGGTCAATCCCCTGGCGGGGCTGGGACTGGTGCTGCTCGCGCTGCTGCTGGGCATGGCGTGTGGGGCCCTGTTGTCCTTCCTCATGCACGGGCTGAACGACCAGGGCGAGTTGATGGCGGTGCTGCTGGGCGGGGTGGCGCTGGTGTCCGGAGCGGCGGCGTACCTGCGCATCTCGGCGCTGCTGGCGGGAGTGGCCTGCGGGGCGACCCTGGCGCTGGTGGGCGGCCGGGCCGTGGAGCGGGCGGCGCGCGTGCTGGGCCGCTTCGAGCGCCCGGCGTATCTGCTGCTCGTCTTCCTGGTGGGCGCCCACGTCCAGGCGCGCGACATGATGGCCTGGGCGCTGCTGCCGGGGTTCCTGGGCCTGCGCTTCCTGGGCAAGGTGCTGGGAGGTTCGATCGCGCAGCGCATCGCCGGGGGCACGCTGGCGCTGCCGCCGCGGCTCGGCTACGCCCTCATCGCCCAGGGCGGGCTCGCGCTGTGCCTGGTGGCGGAGTACCTGTCGCTGGTGCCGGGACCGCTGTCCCAGCGCGTCTTCGACGTGGTGGTGGCGGGGGCCGTCTTCAACGAGCTGCTCGGCAGCCGCGCCTTCCGCTACGCGCTGGAGCCGGCGGCGGCGCCAGCGCGGGGAGGCGGATCATGAAGGGCGCGATCCTCCGGCTGTTGCTGCTGGTGGTGGTGCTGGCGGCTATCGGTCGGGCCCAGACGTGGCGCGTGGACACGGGCACGTCGGTGACGCTCGCCGCGGGGGCCCTGCTGTTGTGCGGCCTGTTCGCGGGGAAGGTGGCCAAGGGGCTGGGCCTGCCGCGCCTCACGGGCTACCTGCTGGTGGGCGTGGCGGTGGGGCCCTACGCCCTGGGCTTCATTCCCGGCGCGGGCGTGAAGGGGCTGGAGCTGGTGAAGGGGCTGGCGGTGAGCCTCATCGCGCTGGTGGCGGGCACGGAGCTGCAACTGGGGCTCATCCGCCGGGTGGGCACCCGGGTGGCGGCCCTGTGCACCGCGGTGTGCGGGGTGACCTTCCTGGCCATCTTCGGGGTGCTCTTCGCGCTCAAGCCGCTGCTGCCCTTCCTCGCGCCCATGACGGTGTCCCAGGCCCTGGCGGTCAGCGCGCTGGTGTCCACGGTGGTGGTGTCCTTCTCGCCCACGGTGACGATCGCCATCGTGCAGGAGACGAGCGCGCGCGGCAGCTTCACCGAGTTCCTCATGGCGCTGGTCATCATCGGGGATCTGCTCGTCATGGTGGGCTTCGCCGTGGCGGCGGGCTTCACGCGGGCGAGCTTCGGCGGTGGGCTGGACGTGGGAGGGCTGCTGGGCGGGGTGGTGTGGGAGCTGTTCGGCTCGGTGCTGGTGGGGAGCGTGCTGGCCCTGGTGATGCTGCTGTACATGCGGCGGGTGAAGCACGAGCTACCGCTCTTCCTGGTGGCGCTGTGCTTCGTGTCGGCCGAGGCCGGCTCGCACCTGCACCTCTCACCGCTGCTGGTGTCGCTGTCGGCCGGGGCGCTGATCGCCAACCTGGACGAGCGCGAGGGCGAGCGCATCCACCACGCCATCCAGCGCGCGGGGCTGCCCGTCTTCGCGCTCTTCTTCGCCGCGGCGGGGGCGGGGCTCAAGCTGGACGCGCTCATGACGGTGGGCCCGGCGGCCCTGCTGCTGGTGGCGCTGCGCGCGCTGGCCATCTACGGCTCGTGCCGGCGCTTCGCCCCGGCGGAGGATCCGCGGTTGCGCCGCTACCTGTGGATGGGACTCATCTCGCAGGCGGGCGTCACCTTCGGGCTGGCGGCGCTCATCTCTCGAACCTTCCCGGACTTCGGGCCGCAGGTGGAGGTGCTCATCGTGGCGATGATCACCGCCCACGAGCTGATCGGCCCCGTCCTCACCCGGCGTGCCCTCCAGCGGAGCGGGGAGATCCACTCCGACGAGGCGCAGGGGACAGCCTGAGGAGTCACACATGGCGGCAGCACCCATCATCGAGGTGAACGCGGAGCACCCGCAGCCCAGACACCTGCAGCGCGCGGTGGAGGTGCTCTCCAGCGGAGGGGTGATCGCCTACCCGACGGACACCTACTACGGCCTGGGGTGCGACCTGGGCTCGAAGAAGGGCGTGGAGCGGCTGTACCAGCTCAAGGGGAGGGACAGGAAGAAGCCGCTGTCCTTCCTGTGCCCGGATCTGTCGGACGTGGCGAAGTACGCGCACGTGAGCAACTTCGCGTACCGGACGATGAAGAGCCTGACGCCCGGGGCCTTCACGTTCGTGCTCGAGGCCACGCGGCTGGTGCCCGAGGTGATGATGTCGAAGCAGAAGCAGGTGGGCATCCGCGTGCCGGACTCGGGGCTGGCGCGGGCGCTCGCGGCGGCCCTGGGGCGGCCCATCGTGACGACCTCGGCCACGAATGACGAGGGCGAGCCCCTCATCGACGCCCGGGACATCAAGGACGTCCTGGGGCACGGGTTGGATCTCATCCTGGATGGCGGGGTGAAGCTGATGGAGCCCTCGACGGTGGTGTCGCTGATCGGCGATCAGATCGAGGTGCTGAGGCAGGGCAAGGGCCAGCTGGACTGAGGTTTCGCATGCTCCCTCTCCCCCTGGGAGAGGGCGGGGGGTGAGGGTCTTCCGGAAGATTGCCGGCGCCCCCCTCTGGGCTACCCTGCACGCACGATGGAAGGTTACCTCGACGCATTCATCGCCTTCATCCGTGCCGAGCGCGGGCTGTCCGGCAAGACGGTGGACGCCTATGCCGCGGACCTGTCGGTGTACTTCGCGGACCTGAAGCGCAAGGGCCTCACGGACGTGGCGCGCGTCAAGCCGGACGACATCTCCGGGCACCTGACGACGCTCAACACTCGCAAGCTGTCCCGGCGCAGCCAGGCGCGGCACCTGGCGGCCATCCGTGGCTTCCACCGCTTCCTCGTGGCGGAGAAGTACGTGGAGAAGGATCCCACCGAGGACCTCGACACGCCGCGCTCGGCGCGCAAGCTGCCCATCTTCCTCACGCTCGAGGAGGTGGAGCAGTTGCTCGCCTCGCCGGACGAGCGCACGCCCGTGGGCCTCCGGGACAAGGCCATGCTGGAGGTGCTGTACGCCACCGGCCTGCGCGTGAGCGAGCTGGTGGGCCTGGGCATCAACGACATCCAGTTGAGCGCGGGCTATCTGGTGGCGAAGGGGAAGGGCGCCAAGGAGCGCATCGTCCCGGTGGGCAGCATCGCGGCGGAGAAGGTGCGGGCGTACCTGGAGGGGCCGCGGCAGGTGCTGCTGGGCGAGCGCGAATCGAAGGCGCTCTTCGTCACTCCGCGTGGAGACGGTTTCACACGGCAGGGCTTCTGGAAGCTGCTCAAGCGCTACGCGCTCAAGGCCGGCATCCGCAAGCCGCTGTCACCGCACAAGCTGCGGCACTCGTTCGCCACGCACCTGGTGGAGCGCGGGGCGGATCTGCGCGCGGTGCAGGCCATGCTGGGCCACGCGGACCTGGCCACCACGCAGATCTACACGCACGTGAACGGCGCGCGGCTGCGGGCCGTGTACGACAGTGCCCACCCGCGTGGAGACGATGTGCGCGGCCGGGGCGGTGTCATGGGCGGGCGCGCTGCCCGGAAGAAGGCAGGGGGCGAGTAGGAACTGTCGAAAATGGGTTCGGCAGTGGGCGTTCCAGTGGCAATGCCACCCGCGGGTACATACATCCGTTGCGATTTCATCACCTCGGATCGATGTACATGCTCACCACCCTTCTGTTCGCCGCCCTGATGGGCACGGCCCCGGCGCCTGCTGCTTCTCCGCAAGAGACCGGGTCCGCTCCAACTGTCGAGATTGCATCGCCCTCTCCCATGCGGGCACGAGCCCCGCTCATGGCCGGAGTCGGCGCGTCCCTGGCGCTGACCGGCACGGTCTTCTGGATCATCGGCAACGTTCAGCAGGGAACCGCCGCCCCGAGCAGCCGGGTCCCCTCGGAAATCCAGCCGGCGATGCGGAGCGCTCAGCAGTACCAGTTGGGAGGGATGGCGCTGACACTCGTCGGGGCGTGCGCCGTGGGGGTCGCGGCGGTCATGTGGAGCTGGGCTCCGGAGCGGCCGAGCGCGGTGTCCGCGTCCGTCATGGTCGCTCCGCATGGCGGCGGAGTCTCCCTGACGGGGACCTTCCAGTGAGAGGGGGCGGGCTGCTGGGGGTGCTGTGCCTCTGGGGAACGCTCGCGAGCGCCGAGGCTCCTCCGGCCCTCGTGCCGGAGTCACCGGTGACCGAGCTGCCCGCGGATGCGCCCGTGCGCCGCAACTACATCGTTCCGGCCCTCGAGGCGACGGCGATGAACCTCGGCATCTTCGCCTTCCACAACCTCATCTCGGGTGAGCAGTTCGCGATCATCTCCTGGGACACGGTGCGCAGCCATCTCGATGGATCGGATGGTTGGACCTTCGATGTCGATCACTTCGTCACCAACCAGTTCGGCCACCCGTACCATGGCTCCTTCACCTTCGCCTCGGCGCGGTCGTCGGGAGTGCCCTTCTGGCAGGCGAGCCTCTACACCTTCCTGGCCAGTCTCTCGTGGGAGTACTTCGCGGAGAACGAGCCGCCTTCCATCAACGATCAGATCACCACGACCCTGGGCGGAGTCTTCCTGGGCGAGGTACTCCACCGCACGTACCGTTTCCTGATGGAGGATGCCGGGGGGCAGGTGAGCGTCCCCCGGAGGCTCGCGGGAGTGCTCGTCAGCCCGGCGTCCTCCTTGAATGACTGGATCTTCGGTGGAGAGATGTCACCGGGGGACATCGATCGGTCTCCGCCCCTCTACGCCGAGCTCAACCCGGGCGTGAGCCTGAGGACCCGGTTCCTGGAGAGGGCCGGAGGGGCCCCCCGGCTCCTGTTGAGCCAGGGGCCCCAGGTCTCCCTGGCGGGGGAGCTCGTCTACGGCGCACCGGGCGATCCCCAATGGCGTTACCGCCACCCCTTCTCCTACTTCGAGGCGCGTGCGGGGGTGACCTTCCCCGGGGTCTCGATGGCCAATCTCTACATCCGGGGACTGGTCGCGGGAGCCCAGTACGGAGGGGAGACGAGCTCGGCGCGCGGGCTCTGGGGGATGTTCGGCCTCTACGACTTCGGCGCGAACGACATCATGCGGGTGTCGTCCGTGGGGGTGGGGCTCGGGACGACGCTGCAAGCGCGACTCGGCCAGAATACGTCGCTGCAGGGCACGGCCATCCTGGCGGGGCTGGGCTTCGCCGCGGCGGGGAGCCTCGACCTGGAATCACAGACGGAGCTCGTCCGGGACTACCACATCGGTCCGGGCGTGCAGTCGCTCCTGGAGGCGAAGCTCGTGCGCAGGGGCCTGGGCATGCTCCGGGTCCAGGCCAGGAACTGGTGGGTGAGCGGTGCGTACACGGAACCCCGGCAGGGCTTCGAGTCCATCACCTACATCACCTGGGAGGGCCGACTCCGGGTCGCGCCCCGGCTCGCGGTGGGGCTCGAGCTGCCCATGGCCCTGCGGGTCTCGGACTTCGGTCCGGACAGCCGCCATGCCATCGGTGGCAGCGGCCTGCACCTGAACCTGAGCTACATGTCCGACGACGGCTTTGGCACCGCGAGCCCCTGAGTCTTCCCGGGGCCGTGGTGCCGCCTGTCACACGGAGGGCTCCTCGTCGGTCTCCACCTCGGCCGGCAGGGGCATGAGGTCCTCTCCGTCATCCGAGGCGCGGGGGTCGCGACGCTCGAGCAGCGCGAGCACGGCCGGGAACAGCACCGTCGTGCCGAGGAACGCACAGGCCACCCCCAGCAGCGCGAGCTCCCCGATGGAGCGCAGCCCCGGGTGTCGCGCCGTGAGCAGCGCGCCGTAGCCCGCGGCATTGGACAGCGTGGCCACCACCGCCGCGACACCCGTGGTGCGCACCACGTGGGGGAGCGAGCCCGGCCCCTCCTCGCGGTAGCGGTGGTAGAGGTGCACCGCGTTGTCCACGGCGATCGCCAGCAGGTTGGGCAGCACCACCGCGTTGATGAAGTTGAGCTTGAGCCCGTACAGGTGCATCGCCGCGGGCAGACAGGCGAGCCCGATGTAGAGGGGCCCCGCCACCAGCGCCGCCCGGCGCACGCTGCGCAGGCTCGCCACCATCATCGCGAACACCGCGAGCCCGGCGGCGAGCAGCAGCCAGGGACCATCCTGCCGCACCAGCTCGAAGATGCGGTAGGCGATGAGGTTGGAGTCGAGCACCTGGAACTGGAGGCCCCGGGCCGCGGCCGCCTCCCGCAGCTCGCCCATCTGCTCGCCGAAGCGGTGCAGCGCGTCCGTGTCGGAGAGCGACTCGCGCTTGAAGGCGAGCACGAAGCTGCCCTCGCCATCCAGCGCGCTGAAGCGGCGGCGCACCTCGGGCGGCAGCTCCTCCACGCCATGGGGCCGGGCATCCAGGAGGGCCTCCAGGCGGCGCACCGCGGGGCCCAGCTTCTCCGAGCTCCGCACGCTCTCGGGCAGGCGCTGGGCGAAAGCACGCAGCGCGGCACGCTCCGCCTCGACGTCGGCGCCGGTGCGCGGCAGGAAGTCGCTGAGGGAGACCACTTCCGCGAAGGTCCGATCCTCGCCGTGGCGGGCCTCGAGCTCCCGCAGCGTGGCGGCGAGCTGGCCCGCCTGCGAGACGTCCTGGGTGAGGAAGACGGTGGGCGAGTGGCGCCGGCCCAGCTGGGAGATGATGCGATCATCGAGCCGGGTGGCGGCGAACTCCCCGCGCAGCTTGCGCATGTCGGGCTCGAAGCCGACCGTGTTCATCACCGTGGCGGAGTAGGCGACCAGCGCGCCGACTCCCACGACGATGCCCACCAGCGCGCCCCGGGGCAGGGACCACCTCGGGCCGCGGGACGGCCGGGCCGGCAGCGGGGCCTCCGCGCGGGCCGGCCGGAGCCGCTCGGTCAGGGCGATGAGCGCGGGGCCGATCAGGTACGTGGCCAGCACGGTGAACAACACGCCCGCGGCGGCGATCCACCCGAACTGGGCGAAGGCCTGGAACTCGGCCAGCATGAGCGCGGCGAAGGCGGCGGCGTTGGTGCAGGCGGACGTCAGCGCGCCCTTCCAGGTGCCCAGCACGGCCTCGCGCAGCGCCTCGCCGGCGGCCAGCTGGCGGCGCTCCTCGGCGTAGCGCATCACCAGGTGCAGGCCGTACTCGATGCCCAGTCCGATCAGGATGGCGACGAGGAAGCCGGTGATGATGTTGAGGTAGCCGATGGTCTGCTGGGCCAGCGCGAAGGTGACGAGCAGGCCCACGCCCACGGGCGCTCCCACCACGAGGAGCGCGGTGGGGCGCCGGCAGGACAGCACGACGATGAGCGCCGCGATGGCACAGGAGAGCACCGAGGAGCGCGTGAGGTCCGCTCGCATCCTCCGGTCCTCCTCGAGCCGCAGCGCGTGCGCGCCCGTGGCGTCCGTCTCCACCCCGGGGAAGTCCCGCGCCACCTCGGCGCTCGTGGTCTGCACCCGCGTCAACAGCCGCTGGGCGAAGACCAGGTCTCCGGCCAGTCCCGAGGGCTTCACGAACAGGTACAGCTCGCTGCCATCCTCCGGGCTCAGGTACTCGCGCACCATCGCGCGAGGCGCATGCCGGCGGGCGATCTCCTCGAGCGACAGGGGAGGGGAGGGCTCCTCGTCGAGCGGCACGAAGAGCGGGTTGGCCGCGAGCTTCTGCTTCTGGACCGTGGCCTCCAAATCCTCGCGCAGGGCCCGCAGTTGCTGCGCCGACAGGAGCAGCAGGGCGCGATCCTCGAAGAAGCGCGTGTCGTAGCGGAACTCGACGTAGCGGACCTCCTCCAGCGCCTCCAGCCGGGGGGCCAGGGCGTGGGCGAAGCGGCGCAGGGTCTCCTGGCCCGCTCCCCGGGCGCGCAGGACCAGGTAGCCGTCACCTCCAGCCTTGTGCGACACCGCCTCCAGCTCGCGCACTTCCTGGGTGTGCGCCGGGAGCAGCTCCACGAAGGAGCCATGGAAGACGAGCCGTGAGGCGAGCAGCCCCGCCAGCAGCGCCACGGCCACGACACACGTGAGAACCAGACCAGGCCGGCGGTACGACAGCGCGGCGAAACGCTCGATTCCTCGAGTGGGATCCAGATGGAAGCGCAAGGGCCCTCGCAGGTGGAGCGAACCGGGTCTGGCACTCCCCGGTCTCCTACTGTCCCTTCTGTGTCACGAATTCATGCCAACCCCAAGTACCAACAGGGCATTGAAACAATTTGAAAGACTACGGAAGAGGGTTTGGACACTACCGCCGAGGTCAGAATCGGGTGTAGTATCGAGCGGACGCGGATGCGGAGGGCCGCTTCGCGGATTCTGACCACGGAAGTAGGAGGCGACGATGGGGAAGGGGAAGAAGCCAGCGACCTACGAGGACATCGAGGCGCTGCCTGTCGGGTGGGTAGGGGAGCTTCTGGACGACGAGCTGGTGGCCTCGCCACGCCCGGCCATGCCTCATGCGCGGGTGGGATTGACTCTCAGTGCCTTGTTGGCCACGACCTTCGACCTGGGACAGCAAGAGCCTGGCAGGGGCTGGTGGCTCCTTTGCGAGCCAGAACTCCATTTCGGGAAGAATGTCCTGGTGCCGGACCTCGCGGGATGGCGCCGCGATCGGATGCCGGACCCCTCCTTCATGGAGGCCCCCTTCGCCACGGTGGCTCCGGATTGGGTGTGCGAGATCCTCTCGCCCTCCACCGTTCACGTCGACAGGGAGCGCAAGCTACCGCTCTACCACCGCGAGGGCGTGAGTCATGTCTGGTTCATCGATCCGCTGACGCGCACCCTGGAGATCCGCCGTCGCCAGGCGCGGGACTGGGTGCTCGTGAGCAGCTACAGCGGCCACGGAGAGGTGCTCGCCGAACCGTTTGATTCGGTCCCGTTGACGCTGGGCTCGCTGTGGTTGCCACGGACTGGAGCCACACGGGCTCCTATACCCTCACCCTAGCCCTCTCCCAGAGGGAGAGGGGACATACACGGGTGTCCCGTAGGGGTCTGTTTTCGTGCGCCGCTTCGGCATCCCGCTGTTGTCGGGCATCACCCGGGCGATCCCCGCGTCCATCAGCCGCCTCAACGCCCGGTACGCCGCCAGCTCGCCCATCGCCGCGTTGTGCAGCACTTCGCGCACGCTCCGGCTGCCCCTCAGCTTCGCGTACAGGTAGAGGTCGTCCGCCGTCAGTGATGCCGGCGTGGGGCGCGGCAACGGCTCGAAGTACAGCCGCCCGTCCAGCTCCAGCACCTCGTCCGCCAGCGCCACCGTCAGCCGTACCTCCGCCTCCCGGTACAGGGCGTGTGCCTCCGGCACCGGCGCCCGCTCCAGCACCTGCGCCGCCACGCTCACCGCCTCCTCGTACCGGCCCGCCTCCACCAGTCCCCTCGCCAGCGCCAGCAGATCCGCCAGCCGCGTTGCTTCGCCCACCTTCGGGCCCTCGGGCCTCCGCGGCGTCAGCGCCCCGCGCCGGTACAGGCGCAGCACCCATCTCGCCCCGTGCAGCGGACCTTCCGGCGCCGCCGCCAGCAGCTCGCTCAGCGTCGCGCCCTTCGCCGCCAGGTGCAGCAGGTGCTCCTCCACCGCCGACACCGTCTCCACCGCGAACTCCCGGTACACCTGGAACGTGGTGTCCGGCCCCGGGAACAGCTCCCAGAACACCTTCCACTCGCGCAGCCGCGCCAGCGCGTCCCGGTGCAGCTCCTTCAGGCCCAGTTGCAGCTCCACCGCCGGCCCCAACGGCGGCAACCCCGGGCGGAACTCCACCTCGCCCGACTCCCAGCCGTAGCAGTCGAAGAGCGCCTCGCGCGTCTTGTGCTCCAGCGCCTCCACCAGCCGCGCCTTCGACACCAGCCCCCGCTCCACCAGCACCGTGCCGAAGGGCTTCCCCGCCGTCTCCGCCGCGTCGAAGGCCGCCGCCGCTCGCGTCGCGTCCAGGATTCCCAGCCGCACCAGCACCTGCCCCAGGTGCTCCATCGGCTCGCTCGAGCTCTCTCCCACCAGCCGCCCGTGCCGCAGGAAGAAGTGCCTGCGCACCGCCGCCCGCTCCACCTTCAACATCCCGTCCAGCGCTGGCGCCTCGAAGAACGCGGGCATCAGTAACTGCAGCCGGTACGTGGCCAGGTTGCCCTTGAAGCGCTCCATTCGACGACTTCCTTCTCGCGGGGGGAAGCACACCGTAGCGGACCCCGCCCCTCAGCTCAACCCTTTGATTTCACACACCTTTGTCTCGCGTCCCAAGAACTCCCCAGTAATCGGGCTGACCGGGGAGCAGGCGGGCGATCGCGAAAGGTGGGGTGGGGTCGCAGGAAAGTTGCAGGGCAGCGCTGGGTGTGCGAACCAGGGCTGTCACCCCCTTCGTGTATAGGCGTCGGAGTCATGCGGATTCTCTCGGGAGTTCAATCGTCGGGCCGGTTGCACATTGGCAACTACTACGGTGCCCTGCGTCAGTTCGTTCAGCTCCAGGATGAGGGCGAGGCCTACTTCTTCATCGCCAACCTGCACGCGCTCACCACCGTGCGCGATCCCAAGCAGGCCGAGGAGCTCACGCGCGAGGCCGCCGTCGCCTACCTGTCGCTCGGGTTGGATCCCAAGAAGGCCGTGCTCTTCCGCCAGAGCGACGTGAAGGAGGTCCTGGAGCTCAACTGGATCCTCGGCACCGTCGTGCCGCACGCCCACCTGGAGCGCGCCCACAGCTACAAGGACAAGGTGGCCAAGGGCATCAGCCCGGACTTCGGCCTCTTCGCCTACCCGGTGCTGATGGCCGCCGACATCCTGCTCTACAGCGCGGACGCCGTGCCGGTGGGCAGGGATCAGATCCAGCACATCGAGTTCGCCCGCGACTGGGCGGTGAAGTTCAACGTCACCTACGTGCCCGGGTACGACCCGCAGGATCCCGAGGGCAAGGAGAAGGGGCACGCTCCCGGCATCCTCAAGCTGCCCACCGCGCGCATCCAGGAGAGCACCGCCGTGGTGCCCGGCGTGGACGGACAGAAGATGTCCAAGTCCTACGGCAACACCATCGAGCTCTTCGGCGACGAGAAGGAGATCAAGAAGCGCATCATGAGCGTCAAGACGGACTCCACCCCCGTCGAGGCGCCCAAGCCCACCGAGAACGCCCCCCTGTACGACCTGCTCAAGGTCATGCTGCCCGAGTCGCGTTTCAAGGAGGTCGATGCCTCCTGGCGCGCGGGTGGCAAGGGCTACGGCGACTACAAGAAGCTGCTCCTCGAGGCGTTCCACGAGACGTTCGGGCCGGCGCGCCAGCGCCGCCAGGAGCTGTTGAGCGACCCGGCCGAGCTCGAGCGCATCCTCCAGGATGGCGCCGAGCGGGCCCGTGCCGAGGCGTCCCGGCTCATGCAGCGGGTGCGCCGCGCCGTGGGCATTCCCTGAGCCCGTGAAGGACGTCTGGTGAGCGCAGGCCGTCGCAGCGCCCCTCCCACCGAGGAGACCCTCGAGGCGGACGTCCCCCGCAGTCCGGGCGACGCCTTCAGGGTCGCCTTGCCCAATTTCGAGGGCCCGCTCGACCTGCTGCTCCACCTCATCAAGGAGCACCGGCTCGACATCTTCGACATCCCGCTCGCGCTCGTCACCGAGAAGTACCTCGAGCACCTCGAGCGCATGCGGGAGATCAACCTCGACATCGCCGGCGAGTTCCTGGTGATGGCCGCCACCCTGGCGCACCTCAAGAGCCGCATGCTGCTGCCGCGCCAGGACACCGCGGAGCAGGCCACGGACGCGGTGACGGAGCTGCAGCAGGAGGACGCGGGCGACCCGCGCGCCGAGCTGGTGCGCCGCCTGCTCGAGTACCAGAAGTACAAGGACGCCGCCGAGCAGCTGGCCATGCAGGACATCCTGGATCGCGACGTCTTCCCGCGCCGCGTTCCCGTGGAGGCCGTGCCCATCCCCGAGGAGGAGGTGGGCCTGCAGGAGTTCTCCGTCCTCAAGCTGATCGAGGCGCTCGACCGGGTGCTGGAGCGCCTGACCCCCAAGCTGCAGCACGAGGTGGTGCGCGAGAAGGTGAGCCTCTCGGAGGCCATCCTCCGCATCGCCGAGCGCCTGCGCGCCCAGGCGCCGTGCACGTTCGAGAGCCTCTTCGATGAGCAACGTACCCGTCAGGAGGTGGTCATCACCTTCCTGGCCATCCTGGAGATGGTGAAGCGGCGGCTCATCAAGGTCAGCCAGGAGGCTCCCCTGGCGGACATCCTGCTCACGCCCAACGGGGATGCCCTGGAGCGGCTGGTCCCCACGGAGGTGGACGAGAGTGAGTACCGGTAACGAAGGCCCCGAGAACCCCGGCGGCAAGCCGTCGCGCGGCTCCGGCGGCCCCAGCCCCTTCACCGAGGAGGAGATCGCCGCCGTCACCGGCCCCGGTGACGAGGACGAGCTGGAGGACTCGGACGTCGCCACCATCGAGGCCGACGAGGTCCCCGACCTCCAGTCGTCCTTCGAGAAGCTCGTCCAGAAGAGCCGCAACCTCTCCCCGGAGCGCGTCCGCACCGTGGTGGAGAGCGTGCTCTTCGTGGCGGAGAAGCCGTTGGATCTGGATCAGCTCTTCGAGGCCACGGGCATCGACCGAGAGAAGATCCAGGAGGCGCTCAACCAGATCTCCGGCCTCCACCGCGACGGCATCAGCGGCATCGTCCTGTACGAGGTGGCCGGCGGCTGGCAGTTCCGCACGGATCCGCACTCGGGCGAGTACGTGCGGCGCTACCTGCGCGTGAAGCCCCAGCGCCTCACCCGCGCCGCCGTGGAGACGCTGGCCATCATCGCCTACCGGCAGCCCGTCACCCGCCCGGAGGTCGAGGACATCCGCGGCGTGGACTGCGGCGCCGTCATCAAGGCCCTGTTGGATCGCAAGCTCATCAAGATCCTCGGCAAGAAGGAGGAGGTGGGCCGGCCCATGCTGTACGGGACGACCCGCGAGTTCCTCGAGTTCTTCGCCCTGAAGGATCTCTCCGCCCTGCCCACGCTGCGCGAGTTCCACGAGCTGACGCAGGAGCACCAGGAGATCGTCGAGAAGGAACGGCCGTCGGCGCCGGGTGCCAGTGGCACCGTGGAGACGCTGGCGGACCCGGAGTTCCAGAAGCGCATGGAGAAGAGCGTGGCGGCATCCGAGGCCGCGCTCGAGGAGCTGGAGGCGGCCATGTCCGAGGCGGACAAGACCCAGAAGGTCGCTTCCAGTGTCCTGAACCCGACCCCGCCGCCCTCCGAGGAGGGCGAAAAGGGCTCAGAGCCTGCTTGACGGGTGGGCGAAGAAGTGGAAGGTGGCGGTAATGGCGTCTGAACGTTTGCAGAAGTACCTGGCCCGCGCGGGCGTGGCCTCGCGCAGGCACGCGGAGGACCTCATCACCGGGGGCCGCGTGACGGTGAACAACCAGAAGATTACGGAGCTCGGCAGCAAGGTGGAGCCGGGGGATCTCGTGACGGTGGACGGCGAGCTCGTCTCGCCCCCCGAGGAGTCCACCTACTACCTCCTCTACAAGCCGGTGGGCGTGGTGACGACGCTGTCGGATCCGCAGGGCCGCCCCACGGTGGCCAACTACCTCGAGGAGACCGGCAAGCGGCTCTTCCCGGTGGGCCGGCTGGACTACGACGCGGAAGGGGCGCTGCTCGTCACGGACGACGGGGCGCTGGCGCACAAGCTGACGCACCCCAGCTTCCAGGTGCCGCGTACGTACCTGGCGAAGGTGAAGGGCACGCCGGACGCGGCCTCGCTGGAGAAGCTGCGCGGCGGCGTGCGGCTGGAGGACGGCATGGCCACGCCGCTGTCCGTGGAGGTCTTCGAGCAGGCCGAGCGCAACACCTGGCTGAAGCTGGTGGTGGCCGAGGGCCGCCCGCACCTCATCAAGCGGCTGTGCGCCGCGGTGGGCTACCCGGTGGTGCGTCTGTACCGGCCGTCCTACGCGGGAATCACCGTCGAGGGCCTGCGCCCCGGTGAGCTGCGGCCGCTCAGCGAGAACCAGGTGCGCATGCTTCAGGAAGTGGCCGACGGGAAGGCCTCGCCGCCGGAGCGCGAGCTGAAGCTGCCGCCGCGGCGCCATGGGCGCTCGGCGCCGGGCTTCGAGTCGGACATGGACGACGAGGATTTCGGCGAGGAGGCTCCCGAGCCCGTGAAGCCGCGTGCGGCGGCGAAGCCCGAGCGGGCCGCCCGGACGGAGCGTCCCGAGCGCAAGGGCGCGAAGGCGGAGCGTCCGGCGCGCGCCGCTGCCCGGCCCGAGCGCAGGGAGTCTGCGCCGCGAGGGGAGGGTGGCTCCCGGCCCGCGTTCCGTGGAGCCGCGGGTGGCCGAGCCGAGCGCCGCACGTGGACGCCTCGCGAGGACGAGCAGGAGGAGGGCCTGTCCGGCGGTGAGGAGCGTGAGGAGCGGAGCAGCCGTCCCGAGCGCAAGGCGTGGGCCCCTCGGGGCGAGGAGCGTGGGGAGCGGGGTGGCCGTCCCGAGCGCAAGCCGTTCGGCGCGAGCGCCGAGCGTCGTGCGCCCGCGCGCGGTGGTCGTCCCGAGCGCAAGCCGTTCGGCGCTGGCGCGGGTGCCGAGCGTCGTGGGCCGGCGCGTGGTGCGGGTCCGGAGCGTCGCGAGTGGAAGCCTCGGGGAGAGGAGCGCGGTGAGCGCGGTGCTCGTCCCGAGCGTCGCGAGTGGGCCCCGCGGGGTGAGGCGCGTGGCGGTGACCGTGCCGAGCGCAAGCCGTTCGGCGCTGGCGCGCGTCCCGAGCGCAAGCCGTTCGGCGCGGGTGCCGAGCGTCGTGGGCCGGCGCGTGGTGCGGGTCCGGAGCGTCGCGAGTGGAAGCCTCGAGGTGAGGAGCGCGGCGAGCGTGGTGCTCGTCCCGAGCGTCGCGAGTGGGCTCCGCGGGGTGAGGCGCGTGGCGGTGACCGTGCCGAGCGCACGCCGTTCGCGGGTGGGAGCGCCGAGCGTCGTGTTCCCGCGCGCAGTCCTCGTCCGGAGCGTCGTGAGTGGGCTCCGCGCGGTGAGGAGCGCGGCGAGCGCGGTGCTCGTCCCGGGCCTCGCGGCGAGGCTGGCGCGCGTCCGGCGCGCAAGACATGGGGCGCGGCGGGTGGAGCCGAGGGCCGGCCGGCGCGCAAGACGTGGGGTGGTGGGGACGAGGGACGCCCGGCACGCCGCGGTGCGGCACGCCCGGCGGGCGAGGAGGCGGGCGCGGGTTCCGGCTCCTTCGTGGACTGGCGCGCCAAGAAGCGCCAGGAGCCCAAACCCGAGTGGAACGCGCGTCCCTCTCGTGGCGCCGGTGGACCTCGGGGGGCCGGTGGACCTCGCGGCGCCGGTGGCCCGCGTGGCGCCGGTGGGCCTCGCGGCTCCGCCGGTCCTCGGGGTGCTGGTGGGCCGCCGAGGGGACGAGGGCCCCGTAAGGGTCGCTGAGTCGTGGGCGGTCACGCGCGCCGCTGATATAACCGCCCGCGTCTCACGCTTTCCCTCCCCGGAGAACGATGCGAACCGGCGCGCGTAAATTCCTCGTCGTCCTGGCCCTCCTCGTCAACGCCGGGTGCAGTGGCAGTCGGGATCAGCTCCTCGCGGATCTGCAGAGCCCTCGCCCGGAGGTGAGGGCCCTGGCCGTGAAGAAGCTGGCCGAAGAGGCCCGCCCCGACGACCTCGCCCTCTTCACCCGCGCGGCCAAGGACATGGCCTCCATCGTCCGCGGCGAGGCCGCCGTGGCGCTCGGCAAGAGTCAGGATGCCCGTATCGTGGACCTGCTCGGCGAGCTGCTCGAGGACTCCGACGTGGACGTCCAGGGCAAGGCCGCCATGGCCCTGTCGCAGGTGAAGAACGACAAGGCCAAGGCCTACCTGACCCTCCAGTACGGCCGGCGGGGCCGCCAGACGCGGCAGGTCATCGTCCAGGCGCTCAAGCAGGCCAACGTGCCGGGCGCCATGGCCGAGGTCGTCGCCGCCGAGTCCAAGGGCATCTGGGATCGCAACCTGCTGGCGCTCACCGAGGGGGCGCTGCCCGAGCGCGTGGGCGCCGCCGAGGAGCTGGGCAAGAGCGGCCGGCCCGAGGCCTTCAACCGGCTGCTGCCGCTGGTGCGTGACAGCCAGGTCATCCTCGCCGCCGCGGCGGTGCGGGGACTGGGCGATCTGGGCGACAAGCGCGCCGTGCCCGCCATCCTCCCCCTGCTGGACGAGAGCTTCCCCGAGCTGCGCGAGGCCGCCATCACCGCGCTCGTCCGGTTGCAGGAGCCCCAGGCCATTCCCCGGCTGCAGGCCGTGGCCGTGGAGAAGAGCTCCGTGAGCCCCCTGGCCATCGACGCCCTCCTCGACATGCCGCGCCAGCCGCAGACGGATGCCGTGCTGTGCGCCATCGTGCTCGATGCCGTGAGCTCCGAGGCCATCCCCGTTGCCCGGGCGATGCGCGAGCGCGGTGGCTGCCCGCTCGAGCCCATCGTCGATCGTCTGTCGCGGGCCTCCACCGCCGCTGGCGGACTGCAGGCGGTGATCGGCCTCGGCCCCGCGGCCAAGGACACGCTGCCCAAGGTGCTGCCCTACATCACCCAGGGCGACGCCACGCTGCGCGCGCTCGCGGTGGACGCGGCGGCGGCCATCGGGGATGTCTCCGCGGCGCCCGTGTTGCAGAAGGCCTTCGAGCAGGAGCTGGCCGCCGTGAAGGCGCTCCGCCAGGACTGGGTCTCCCAGGCGCTGCCCGAGCGCTACGGGCCGGGGTTCGATCCCTCCCAGCCGGACGTGGAGAAGGAGAAGCAGAAGGGCGAGAAGCACACCAGCTTGCTGGCGCGCGTGAAGGCGCTCAACGCGGCCAAGGCGCGCGGCCTGGGCCGGCCCGTGGTGCAGCAGCGCGTGCCCACCGAGCTCTTCGACGACGTGGACTCCCCCCAGTTCGAGCCGCTGGCCGGGCTGCTGCGCGCACTCGCGGCGGTGAAGGCGCCCGGGGCGCTGGAGCTGCTCAAGGGCTTCGCCGGGGACTCCAGCGTGACGCTGCGCACGGCCGCCCTAGTGGGCCTGACGCGGCTGGGGCCCGAGGGAGTGGCCATCGCCAAGGCGGGCCTGTTCGAGGCCGAGAGGGATCTGGTCAAGGCCCTGGCGCAGGCGCTCGCCGAGCAGGGCGAGGCCGGACAGTCCGCGCTGATGGAGGTGCTGCCGCAGATCAGCAGCGAGAAGCTGGTGCTGCTCGATGCGCTGAGCCGGACGGGCGCGCCGGCCTCCGCGGTGGAGCCGCTGCGCAAGGTGGTGACCGAGGGCGGCCCCGAGTCGGTGCTGGCCGTGTCGCTGCTGGGCAAGATGAAGGCGAAGGAGGCGGTGCCCACGCTGGTGAAGGCGCTGGAGGACTCCTCGAGCCTGGGCCGGCGCGAGCTGCTCAACGCCCTGGCGGAGATCGGCGACGGCTCGGCGGCCGAGGTGGTGGCGCGCGACCTGTACCATGATCTCCCGGAGATCCGGGCGGCGGCGGCGGGGGCGCTGGCGAGGATCGGCACGGGTTCCCAGGCCGAGGCACTGGACGCGCTCAAGAGTGACTATTACCGTCGTGTCCGGGAAGCCGCCGTGTCGGCGTTGGCGAAGACGACGACAGCAGCGGAGGGGGCACGCTGAACATGGAGCCACGGCAGCTCAGGGACAAAGCCAACGAAGCCCTCCTCAAGGGCCGCTTCTCCCGAGCCGCCGAACTCTTCGAGGAGTACTGTCAGCTGGACCCGAAGGACTTCCAGTCGCGGCTGCGGCTGGGAGACGCGTGGGCGAAGGCGGGCAACGGCGCCCGGGCCATCGTCGCCTACCAGGTCGCCGCCGAGGGCTTCGCGCGCGAGGGTTTCCTTCCGCGCGCCATCGCCGCCAGCAAGCTCGTGCTGGAGCTGGACCCGGCGCACCAGGGCGTCCAGCAGATGCTCGCCAACCTCTACGCCCGCCGTGGTGGACCCGGGGGAGCGTCTCGCGCGCTGACGCCGAAGCCGGTGGCGCCCGCCCCCGTGAAGCAGGCCGTGGCCGCCGAGGCTCCGGCTCCCCGGGCGGCGCTGCACATCGAGCTGCCTCCGGAGATCGACGAGACCCTGGCCCGGGAGGAGGCCTCAGACGCCTCCGTCGAGGTGGAGCTGGACGTCGAGGACGCGGGTGCCGAGCCCTCGCCGGGCGTCGAGGTGGAGCTGGATCTCAGCGACGCGGAGAAGGGCGGCGAGGAGCCCCCGCCGCCCCCTCCGCCCACCGTGGCGCAGGCCGCTCCGCCCGGGCTGCGCCCCCGCCGCACGGGCGAATTCCAGGCGGTCCAGCCCGCGACCCCGGCGGAGCCTCCGCCCCAGCCCGCGTCGGTGGCCGCGGTGAGACCCGCCGCTCCTCCGCGCATCGAGCGTTTCACGCCTCGGGAAGGGGTGGACTTCCAGCCTCCCGTGCCGGGCGGCACGCCCTTCACGGAGCTCACGATCGAGGCCCATTCCCTGCTGCACGCGGTGGAACTGGCGGCGCTCGCGGGAGCCGAGCAGCACCCGGAGCCAGCCTCGGCCGAGGAGCACGTCAGCGAGCCGACCTCGACCGAGGGGGCACTGCCGCAGATCCCGCTCTTCTCGGACCTGCCGAGGGACGCCTTCATCGCACTGTTCGAGCGCTGCCCGCTGCGCCGCGTTCCCGAGGGCGCGACCATCATCGAGCAGGGCACCCGGGGCGATGCCTTCTACGTCCTCTGCGCGGGCCGGGTGCGAGTCCTACGCCGGATCGGCGCGGAGCAGCGGGAGCTGGCCACGCTGGGCGAGGGCGCCTTCTTCGGAGAGATGGCGCTGCTGTCCGGCTCGCCGCGCTCGGCCTCGGTGGTGAGCGCCTCGGAGGACACGCAGGTGCTGGAGCTGTCCGCGCGGGTGCTCGCGGACCTGGCTCGCCGCTTCCCGCCGGTGGCGAAGGCGCTGAGGCGGTTCTGCCGGCAGCGGCTGCTGTCGGACGTGGTGAACACCTCGGCGCTCTTCCAGCCCTTTGGCCGGAAGGATCGGCGCGAGCTGGTGGAGCGCTTCCGGGCCCGCGAGGTGCGCCGGGGCGACGTCATCATCCACGAGGGCCACCAGGTGGACGGCCTCTACGTGGTGCTCTCGGGCGAGGTGGCCGTGAGCAAGGGCGGCAAGCCCCTGGCACAGCTGCGCGAGGGCGAGCTGTTCGGCGAGATGTCCCTGCTGCAGAAGACGCCGGCCACCGCCACCGTGACGGCCGCGCGGAACACCTCGCTGCTGCGGCTGCCTCGCGAGGACTTCGACACCCTCATCCTCACCCACCCGCAGATCCTCGCCCTGGTCTCGGATCTGTCGGATGCGCGGCAACGCAGCACGGAGGCGCTGCTCGGTGGAGGGGCGCGGAAAGTCGCCGGGGAGACGCTGGAGCCGCACGAGGAGCTCGTGCTGTTCTGAAGCCTGCTCCCACAGGGAGAGAGTGTGCGTTAAGTGACTCCATCCGTTGGGTGGAAGCGGAAAACTGCTGTATGTGTGAGGAATGGCGCGAAACTCATTCCTCGTATTCCTGGCGCTGCTGACGGCGGGTTGCGCCTCGCAGCGTCTGGCCGGCGCGGACCTGGATCGGGTGAAGCGGCCCGCCTTCATCTCCCGCATCGAGATCGAGGCCGGCCCGCGGAGCCTCGTGTTCCAGGAGGACGACGCGTACAAGCAGAAGCTGAAGAAGCTGGAGCCGAAGGAGGCGGATCGTCGGCTGCAGGCGAAGCTGGCCGCGGCGGTGACACGCTTCGAGGTCTCCGAGCGGCTGAGGGTGAACACGTTCCGGCAGCTGCCGCTGGAGGAGAGGCCGTGGATGAACACGGTGGATCCGGCGCGGGTGGCGACGGTACTGGAGAGCTTCCTGGTGGAGGAGGTGCCGGCGAACGCCCCGGACTACGACCTGCTGTCACGGCTGGGCGTGGACACGGTGGTGGAGTTCGTCATCCAGGAATACGGGATGCGGAGCGAGAAGGGGCGTGCGGGCCCGTACATCCAGGGCTATGCGCGGATGTTCAAGCTCGAGGGGCGAGCGGAGTTCTGGCGCCGTCCATTCCGCGTGGACCGGGTGGCGGAGGGCGCGGAGCCGCTGGATCCCTTCAAGGTGGGCAAGGAGCCCACGCTGTTCCGCCAGCAGATCACGGAGATGCTGGACGTGCTCGCGGGGCAGTTCGCCGAGGAGTTGAGCCCGAAGGATCGCAAGGGAGGCGCGCCGCTGGTCGAGGGCGACGGTCCGGACAGCGTGCATACGACAGGTCGCGAGCCGCCGCCGCCCACGAAGCCCCCCGAGCCCGAGCTGGCGCCCGGAGAACTGCCGGATCCGGATCCGTAGTCGCTACGGGTGAGAGACGTGCAGCCGGTCAGACTTCCTCGTCAGGCAAGAGTGTGCGGAGCAGCTCATCGTCGGGACCGAGTGGCCGCCAACCGGGTGGTGGCGGCGTGGCGAGGAGCGCTGCGATAACCCGCTCGGAGCGCTCCTGATGGGCTTCGGGGGTGTAGCCGATCCAGCCTCGGCCCTTCGGCCAACGCAGGCCCCGCAGCCTCGAGCGGCGTGTAGCGCAGGTTCATCCCCCGGCCGGGCAGCGGTGTCTGTGACACGCAGCTGGTGCACAGCAAGATCAGGGTGAGCAGCCTGAAGTCCATGGTGGTTAGAACAGCGCGTGCTCCGCGAGCAGGACCGCGAGCCCCAGCACGAAGCTGATGAGCGTGACGGGAATGCCGACGCGCAGGTAGCCGAGGAAGCTGATGTCGGCCTTGCCGCGCGCTGCCTCGAAGACGATGAGGTTGGCGACGCTGCCCACCAGGGTGAGGTTGCCGGCCAGGGTGGAGCCGAGCGCTAGCACGTGCCAGCCGAGCACCGGATCATGCAGCGTGGGCACCCAGGCGCGCGCCAGCATGACGAAGGGCACGTTGCTGAAGAGGTTGGAGGCCACCAGCGTGAGCCCCGCGAAGCCGAGCGTCTCGCGCCAGGGTGGCCCCGACATGAAGGGCGAGAAGACGCGGTAGATGTCATCGGCCCAGCCGGCCTTGTTGACGCCGTAGACCACGACGAAGAGGCAGGCGAAGAAGAGCAGCAGCACGTAGTCCACGCGCTCGATGGCCTGGCGCGGGTGGCGGCGGGCCAGGGTCATCACCACCGCCGCGCCCGTGAGGGCGCTCCAACTCATGGGCAGGCCGGCGAAGAAGGCGGCGACCACGCCCAGGATCGTGACGAGCGTGAGCCCCAGCAGCGGCCGGTCCACCGGAGGCGGGGGCGGGTGCACCTCGAAGCGCTCGCGGGACAGCTCCTTGCGGAAGAAGTAGAGGAGCGACACGACGACCACGGCGGTGGAGAGCACGGCCGGCAGCGCCATGTAGGCGACGAACTGCGCATAGGGCAGCTGCGAGGCGCCCTGGATGAGCATGTTCTGCGGGTTGCCCGTGAAGGTGGCCACCGAGCCCGAGTTGGAGGCCATGCACACGGCCAGCAGGTACGGGATGGGCGGCAGACGCGCCTCCTCGACGACCACCAGCACCAGCGGGGTGAGCATCAGGCAGATGGTGTCGTTGACGAGGAAGGCGGACAGGAAGGCGCTGATGCAGGCCACGGCCACCAGCAGCAGCCGGGGCGTATGCGCCTTGCGCAGGGCCCAGGCGCCGGCCGCTCGGAAGAAGGCGGCCTGCGAGAGGTAGTCCGCGAGCAGCATCATCCCCAGCAGGAGCACGAGCGTGTCCATGTCCACGGCGTGCCGGGCGGGGTCGGAGCTGTAGTTGAAGACCTCGGCGGGCGCGACGATGCCGGCCACCACCATGAGGACGGCGCCCACGAGCGCGCCTCCAGGACGGTCCAGCTTCGGATAAGGGAGGCGGATACCCGCGATGAAAACGTAGGTGAACAGGAAGATGGCGAGGGCCACGGCGGGCGGACAGTAGTCGAAAGCGTTCTGTTACGCTGCGCCCATCTTTCTTCGGACGGGGAGGGGCATGGCAGGCGTTGACCGGCACGAGGGACCGGTGGAGCTCGATGGAAGCGAGGGCGAGGGGGGAGGGCAGATCCTCCGCTCGGCGCTGTCGCTGTCGCTCATCACCGGGCGGCCCTTCCACATGACGCGCGTGCGCGCCAACCGCCAGCCCCCGGGGTTGAGGCCCCAGCACCTGGCCTGTGTCCGGGGCGCGGAGGCCTTGAGTGGAGGACGCGGCGAGGGCGCGGCGGTGGGGGCCTCGGAGCTGCGCTTCGAGCCAGGGCCGGTGCGGGCGGGTGACTACCTGCTGGAGGTGGGCACCGCTGGCAGCACGCCGCTGCTCTTCCAGTGCCTCTTCTACCCCCTGGCTCTGGCGGGGGGCGGCTCGCTGACCCTGCGCGGGGGGACGCACCTGCCTCACAGCCCCAGCTACCACTACCTCGTGGGGGTGTGGCAGCCGGTGGCGAGGGCGTATGGGCTGAACGCCTCGTTGCGCCTGGTGCACGCGGGCTTCTACCCGGAGGGGGCGGGGGAGTTCATCGCAGAGGTGGAGCCGGTCCGGGAGCCCCCGAGCCGGGTGGAGCTGCTGGCGCGAGGGACGTTGAGGGACCTCTCGGTGAGCTCGTTCGCGGGCGGACTGTCCTTCGGCATCGCGGAGCGGCAGTCCAAGGCGGCGGTGGCGGCGTTGCGCGAGCGCGGCATCTACGCCCACGCGGAGAACCGGCCGCTGCCGACGACGCGCTCGGTGGGGACGGTGACATTCATCCTGGCGCAGTTCGAGAACACCCTCGCCGGCTTCACGGCGCTGGGGGAGCGGGGACGTCCGGCGGAGGAGGTGGGGCGCGAGGCGGCCGAGGAGGTGGCGCGCTTCATGGAGAGCGGGGGCGCGCTGGACGAGCACCTCGGGGATCAGATCCTCCTGCCCGCGGCGCTGCTGGCGGCGGGGAGACTGGGCGCGGCGTCACCCAGGACGACGCGCTACACGACAGCGCGTGTGACGGAGCACCTCACCACGCATGCGCGGGTCATCGAGCGCTTCCTGCCGGTGCGGGTGACGGTGGAGCCCGGCGGCGAGGTCGAGGTCGCTCCGGCCTGACCTCCACACAGGTCGTGCCATTCGAGGGCGCGCATGCTTGGATCCGACACATTCGGAGGAGTGCATGCGTTACTTCGAGGACTTCCAGGTGGGAACGCGGTTCGAGCTCGGGTCGTATGAGGTGTCGCGCGAGGAGATCCTCGAGTTCGCGCGGAAGTACGATCCCCAGCCCTTCCACCTGGACGAGGAGGCCGGCCGCCGTTCCATCTTCGGGAGCATCATCGCGAGCGGCTGGCAGACCGCCTCCATCTGCCATGGACTGCTGGTGAAGTCCCTGATCGGCGACTCCTCCAGCATGGGCTCGCCGGGGCTGGATGAGCTGCGCTGGTTGCTCCCGGTGCGGCCCGGGGACACGATCTCCCCGCGCCTCGAGGTGTTCGAGTCCACGCCCTCGCGCAGCAAGCCGGACCGGGGCTCCGTCAAGATGCGCATGGAGGTGCGCAACCAGAAGGGCGAGCTGGTGATGACCGAGATCGCCATCGCGCTGTTCCGCCGCCGTCCCTCGGCGACGTGAGGATGGGGTATCGTCCGCGCATCACGCCCGTCGGGGCTCTGAAAAAGGGGGACTCCCATCATGCGTATCGCCCACCATCGTTGGAGCCACGCGCTCGTCGCCGGGCTGCTGCTCGTCGGTTGCAAGTCGAGCAAGGACAAGGAGGCCGCTCCGCCGGCCCAGGCCCCCGCCACTCCCACCGCCTCGGCCGCGAAGCCCGCCGCGCCGGCGCCCGCTCCCACTCCGGCGCCCGTCTCCGACACCACGCTCTCGTACCTGGAGCCCTCGGCCGACAAGAAGTGCCGCTGGGTGCAGCACACCCCGCCGGGTGAGCCGAAGGTCGTCTTCACCGTTCCCTCCTCCTGCGACTCGGTACAGGTGGCGTGGAAGGGGGATGGCAAGGAGGCGCTGGTCTCCGTGCCGATGGAGAAGGGGGCCCAGGCCTGGCGGGTGGACCTCGCGACGGGGACGGGCTCGCCCCTGTCGCTCCCCACGCCAGGCAACTTCGGCACGCTCGGCTTCGACGCCGAGGGCCGCGCGGTGGCGCTCACGGAGGACCCTTATTACGGCGAGGAGGAAGGTGCTCCCTCGCACCTGAAGGTGGAGACGGTCGGCAAGGGCGAGGACGCCAAGAAAGAGTTCGTCTTCGAGGGCCAGCGGTACGAGTTCGCCCTGGATGGCATGCCAGGCCTGACGCACGCCTTCCGTCAGGAGGGCGGCGCGTGGAAGCGCTTCGAGACGAAGAGCTCGTCCTTCGAGTGGGACTACGCCGCGGGCTACCGCGCCCTGGATGCGTATGACGCGATGATGCCCACCGCCGGGAAGCTCGAGTCCCTGTCCCGCGACAAGGTCTTTCCGGTCCCCGAGGACTCCGCCGTCCTCGCGGAGTTGACGGCCCTGCCTCCGCCGTCGGAGTCGGGGAGCTGGCAGCAGCTCGAGACCGCGGGAGGCCTGCTGTACCTCTGGCAGGACGAGAGCACGGAGCTGGCCTTCCTGTCCGGGCCGGTGCGGATGCAGGGAGCGAAGGGACTCGTCGAGCCGGAGGGCCTCGCGCTGAGCGGCGCGCTCTCCGCTTTCGTGCGTGGCGACTGGGTGCTCCTCACCGCCAGTGACGACGCGGGAAAGCCCGTGGCGAAGCTGTGGAACGCCAGGACGAAGAAGCTCCTCGCGTCGCTGTCCGACAAGGGCACCGTCACCTTCTGGCCCAAGCCCTCCAGCTCCGATACGGGCGCCAAGGCCCCGGTGGCGGGCTCGCCCACGCCTTGAGCGCCGGGCGCTCCGCCTCCTACAGTTCCACCTCCATGAGTGCCGCCCTCGACGTCGTCCTGGAAGCCGGAGACATCACGACCACTCGCGCGGACGTGGTGCTGCTCAAGCACGCACAGAGCTTCTACGGCGCGGACAACGCGGTGGCGCTGCGGCTCGACGCGGTGGGCATCCCGATGTCGCAGCTCAAGGTGCCCGTCGGAGATCAACTCTTCGTCGAGACGCGGGGGACCATCGGCGCGCCCCTGGCCCTCTTCCTCGGTACCGTGCGCCTGGGGCACTTCGGCTACCACGAGATCCGCCAGTTCTCGGCCCGGGCGCTCAAGGCGCTCGAGTCGCGCGCCGGCATCCGCCACGTCGCCTGCACCATCCACGGCCCGAACTACGGGCTCGATGAGGACGAGGCGGCGCTCGCGCTCGTCGGAGGGCTCGTCGAGGCCTTCCTGCGAGGTGCCGGGCCGCAGAGCCTCGAGCGCATCACCGTGGTGGAGCTGCATCCGCGGCGCGCGGAGCGGCTGCGCAAGGCCTTGGAGCGGGGACTCGGAGGCAGCCCGGGCGTGGAGAAGCTCCCGGTGGGGTGGGGCTTCCGCGTCAAGCGCATGAATCAGGTCGTCCAGGCACCGTCCCTGGCCTCGGCGGGTGCGCAGTCATTGGCCAAGCCCCACGCCTTCGTCGCGATGCCCTTCGAGCCCGACCTGGAGGACGTCTACCACTACGGCATCCAGGGGCCCGTCAAGTCAGCGGGGCTCCTGTGCGAGCGCGTGGACCAGGCTGTCTTCGAGGGGGCGATCATCGAGCGCATCAAGGAGCGCATCGACACCGCGAAGGTCGTCATCGCCGATCTTTCCATGGCCAATCCCAACGTGTACCTGGAGGTCGGTTACGCGTGGGGCCGGGGGCGGCCGACGATCCTGCTCGTGCGCGACGTCAAGGAGCTCCGGTTCGACGTCGCGAGCTACCGTTGCCTCGTCTACAAGAACATCCGAGACCTGGAGTCCCAGCTCACGCGCGAGATGCAGCGCCTCGACGCCTGAGCCTCCGGCGGCTCGCTACTTCTCCGTGTCTGGTGGTTTCGGCCGGAAGAGCGGGCACCTGAGCACCGGCTGGGGCGGGTACTTGTTCGGCAGCAGCGGGCAGAGGATGAACGTGGACGTCTTCGTCCGCACGTACTTCGGCGGCGCGGCACAGCGGTGACAGAGGCTCGTCGGAAAGGGCAGCGGGGACGGCGGATTCTCCTCGCCCATCGTCACACGCCTCCGTCCAGCACGACGGTGCTGCCCGTCATGTAGCTGTTGCGGTCCGAGACGAGGAAGGTCACCACCTCGGCGCACTCCTGCACCGTGCCCACCCGCCCGAGCGCGCAGTGCCGGAGGAACTCCTGCAGCCGGTTGTCGGGCAGGTTGTGGCTCACACCCTCGTTCAGCACGCCGGGCGCCAGGCAGTTCACGGTGATGCCGTAGCGCCCCAGCTCCTTCGCCAGCCCCTCGGTGAAGCCCTTCATCGCCGCCTTCGCCGCGCAGTAGTGCACCGGCGCCTGCATCATCTTCACCCCGGCCAGCGAGCTGATGTTGAGGATGCGCCCCCTCCGCTCGCGCACCATTCCCCGCATCACCGCCTGCGACGTCAGGAACGCCCCCTTCACGCTGACGTCCATCATCCGGTCCCAGTCCTCCTCCTCCATCAGCGCCAGGGGGACCACCTGGCCGATGCCCGCGTTGTTCACGAGCACGTCCACCACGCCGGCTTCCTTCTCCAGCGTGCGCACCATCTCCTGCAGGCCGGGGCGATCCAGCACCGACACCTTGAACGCCCACGCCCGAGCGCCCAGCTCCCGGAGCGCCGCGAGCGTCTTCTCCGCCTCGGCGTCCGCGCGCACGTAGTTGAAGGCGACGGAGGCTCCCTCGCGGGCCAGGGACAGGCAGATGGCCCGGCCCAGCCCTCGGGAGCCGCCCGTCACCAGCGCGAGCCGCCCTTCCAGCAATCGGCCGCTCTGGGTGCTCATGGCAGGACCGGGAGCGGCATCGACCAGGGCTTCTTGCCCCAGGGGGCGGTCGGTGTCTCGGGCCCCTTCGCGGCGCCACGGTGGAACATGTTGAAGCCGCATGCCGGCATGATGCGCCCGTCCACCTGCGGGTAGTGGTGGCAGCACTTGCGCAGCCGCTCCAGGTCGAAGTCGTGCCGGTCCATGTAGTGGTGCAGGAAGATGGACTTGGCCTGCTGCTCGCCGATCCGCACCGCCTCCTTCGCGGAGACCGGCCGGTCCGGGAACATCACGTCCAGCGAGCGCCGCAGCGCCTTGAGGACCTCCGGGCCGCGCTCGACCTCGTCCTGCCGGGCGAACACGTCGTGGATGACGTCGCTGAGCGCGTCATGGATCTCCGGCGAGGCCCCCAGGGTCGCCGACGAGCGCAGCAGCGTGCCGTGCTGCTTGAAGTCCACGAAGCGACCGAACGGCATGTAGCTGCCATCATCCATACGCAGCAGGTACGTCAGCGACACGCACTGCGGATGCGAGCAGGGCAGGGGCGAGAAGTCGCTCATCTTCAGCTTGCCCTGCGTCTGCTCCTCGATGGCCTTGATGACGCCCGGGATGGTGAGCCGGTCCATCGGGTCATGCGGGAAGCGCCCGCCTCCGAAGCCCGTGAAGGCCGCCGGCTGGAAGTTGAGCGACAGGAAGTGGTCCTCGGAGAGGAACAGCTCCACCATCTGGCCGATCTGGTGCTCGTTCGCCCCGCGCGTCGCCACGAAGATGAGCTGCGTGGGCAGCTTCAGCTCCTTGATCATCGCCAGCGCCGCAGCCTTCTCCTTGCACAAGTCCCGGCCGCGGATCTTTTCGTGGGTGTCGGCGGTGAAACCGTCGAACTGCAGGCCCACGTAGGCCCCCGTCTCCTTCAGGCGCTCGGCGAAGGCCCGGTCCCTCCCCAGCCGCAGGCCGTTGGTGATGACCACCACGCGGCCGATCTCCGGACGGTTGGCGATCTCGATCAGCTCGAACAGCTTGGGGTGGCTCGTGGGCTCGCCGCCCGAGAGCGCGATCGACTCGCACTGGCCCTCGTTGCGCACCAGCGTGTCCACCATGCTCCGGAAGACCTCGGGGTCCAGGTGGTTGGCGTACTGGTTGTTGACGATGCAGATGGGGCACTCGAGGTTGCAGTGGTCGGTGATCTCCACGATGGGCAGACACGTGTGCTGCTCGTGGTCACCGCACGTTCCACAGTCCGTGGGGCAGCCGTGCTTCACCTCGGCGGCGAACTTCAGCGGCTCGGTGCCGGCGCGCGCGAAGGAGTAGGCCTTCACGTAGTACTTCGCATCCTCCGAGACGAGCGCCTCGGACGGGCCGCACTTCTCGCACGTCTTCTTGAAGAAGACCTGTCCCTCGCGGATGACCACCTCGGCGCGCACCAGCGACAGGCAGTGGGGACAGGTGGAGGTGGTGTGCTTGAAGATGTGATCGCCCTGGAGTCCCTCCGGCACCTCGCCCCGAGCCAGGAACGACTGGATGTAGGCCTTCGCGTCGTTGGAGATGCGCAGCTCCGACGGGCCACACGTGTTGCAGTGCTGGAGCGAGTAGACCTGCTCGTCGCGCAGGACGACGCGGCCTTCCACCTCGGTCCGGCAGGTCGGGCACCGGGACATCTCGTGCAGGAGGAAGGTGTGGGGCCGGTCCTTCCGAGGCGTGGGCGTGGGTCCGCAGGTGGTGCAGTCCATCGAGGCTCCAGGGGACGTTGGGTAGGGAGGGCCGAATCAAGGCACGGCATCCCCTCACCGGGTCAAGGAGTTCCGTGCATCAGAAGCCCCCTGGGCGGGGCTCGCGAGGGCGCCTATGCTCCCTGCCCCGCATGCGCTACGTGCTGCTGGACCGGATCTCCGAGCTTCAACCGCCCGAGCGGGCCCTGGGCGTCAAGTGCGTCTCGCTCGCCGATGACGTCTTCGTCGACCATTTCCCGGGGCACCCGGTGATGCCCGGCGCGCTCATCCTCGAGTCGCTCGCGCAGCTCGGCGGCGTCCTGCTGGAGGCGACGATGCGCACGCGGGGCCGCTCGGACCTGCACGCGCTGCTGGTGTCGGTGGAGCGCGCCAAGTTCCGGCGGCTCGTCCGGCCGGGGGACAAGATGCTCCTGGAGGCGAAGGGGCTCACCGCGAGCGAGGACGGCGGCCAGGTGCGGGCGTTCGCCCGAGTGGACGAGCAGCTCGTCGCCGAGGCCGAGCTGACGTTCGCCTTCGCGCAGGTGAAGCACGCCTCGTTGATCGCCAAACGCCGCGAGGTCCTCAACGTGTGGCTCCACGGCTCCTCGGAGGAGCCGTGAGCGCCCGGCGCGTCTTCATCCGCGGGGTGGGCGTGGTCTCCGCCCTGGGCCGGGACTGGCCTTCCACCGCGGACGCGCTGGCGGCGGGGCGGAGCGCCATCGGACCCATCACTCATTTCGATGTGGAGGGCTTTCCCTGCACCGTCGGCGCTCCCGTGCTCGACCCGGAGCTCGACGGGCCGGACCGACGGATGGGGCTGGCCCGGCGCGCGGCGCGGGAGGCCTGGACGCGGGCGGGTGTATCCGTCGCGCCGGAGCGGCTCGGGGTCTTCATTGGCGCGGAATCTGGACGGGCCACGCTCGCCACGGTGTGCGAGCTGGCTCGGGCGGCGGGGGGGGGACGGACGTTCGAGCACCTCCGCTTCGGTGCTCGGGCTCCCGCGCTCGCGGAGCGGATCGATGCCTCGGTGGTGTCTCCGGCGGCGGTGGCTTCGGCACTGGCGGGGGAGTGGGACGCGCGGGGCCCGGCGCAGACCGTGTCCCTGGCCTGCGCCTCCGGTAGCGCGGCCATCATCGAGGCGGTGCGGGCGCTCCGGCTCGGCCTCTGCGACGTGGCCCTGTGCGGCGGTGTGGGCGCGGACGTGGATCCGCTGATGCTGGCGGGTTTCGGACACCTGGGCATCCTGAGCGCCAAGGGGTGCTCGCGCCCCTTCGATGCTCGCAGGGATGGCTTCGTGGTGGGCGAGGGCGCCGCCATGGTGGTGCTCTCCGTCGAGCGCGGCGAGGCACGGGCGGAGATCGCCGGAGTGGGGCGCTCGCTCGATGCCTACAACCTCACCGCGCCGGACCCCGAGGGGGATGGTGCACGGCGGGCCATGTCGGCCGCGCTGCGGGACGCGGGGGTGGAGACGGTGGACTATGTGCAGGCGCATGGCACCTCCACGCCGCTCAATGATCCCGTCGAGGCGAAGGCGCTCCGCGCGGTGCTCGGGGACGGCCTGACGAGGGCGCGCGTGGGCAGCGTGAAGGGGGCGCTGGGGCACTGGGTGGCCGGTGCCGGGGCGCTCGGGCTCGTCTGCGCGTACGAGGCGGTGGTGGGCGGGCGGATGCTGCCCAGCGCGGGGCTCGAGACGCCGGATCCGGACTGCGAGCTCCCGCATGTGATGGGAGAAGCCGTGCACCAGGAGGCCGGGACCGCGCTGGTGAACGCATTCGCCTTCGGCGGGGCGAACACCAGCCTTGTGGTCCGGAGGCTCGCATGACGGGGACTCCGCCCGGGGTGGCCGTCGTCGGTGCGGCCGCGGTGAGCGCCTTCGGCGTGGGGTGGCGCGGGCTCGGAGGCGCGGTGCTCGCGGGGAAGCCCCTGCGCTCCACCACGCATGCGCTCGCGGCCACGCACCCCGGAGTCGAGGCGGCCGAGGTTCCCCCGTTCGCGCCCTCTCAGGACGCGGGGGATGGACGCCAGCGGAAGCTCATGTCGCGCGGGGCGCGGCTGGCGGCGGTGGTGATGCGTGAGGCCCTTCGCGATGCACACTGGAGCGAGGGCCACGAGGAGATCGGCGCCTTCCTTGGGGTGGGGGCGTCGGGCGGAACGATGGACGAGCTGACGGCCATGCTCCGGGCCAGCATCGAGGGTGGGACGCTCTCGATGGAGCGGTTCGGCCGCGAGGGGCTCGCCGCATGCAACCCGCTGTTCGCCTTCCAGTTGATGAACAACTTCACGCTCTGCCACGGGGCCATCCTGGAGGGGGTGGGAGGGCCGAATGGTGCCTTCTTCTCGCGAGGGGCCGGGACGGTGCGAGCCCTGCGCGAGGGGCTGGCGACCGTGGCCAGTGGAGAGTGCGAGCGGGCCCTGGCGGGAGGCGCGGACTCCGCCCTGCACCCGGTGACCTGGGCCGAGCTGGGGCGGGAGGGGTTCACCGGGCGGGGATTGGTTCCGGGTGAGGGCGCGGGACTGCTCGCGCTCTCGTCCCGGCGGGAAGAGCCCGCGCTCGCCCATGTCGAGCGATGTGAGGTGATCCCGATGGAGAGGCTCTCGGGTGCTCTCGCTGGCGCCCACGGCCCGGTGGATGCCGTCCTCACCGCGGCCTGGGGACCCATGCTGGCCGGGACGCTCGGAAGCGAGGCCGCGCGCCTGGGGATTCAGGTCTTCGACACCGTGCGGGTGCTGGGCGAGGCACTCGCCGCGTCTCCGGCGCTGGCGTGGGCGGCGGCGGTGGATCTCCTGGTGGGAGGACGGGCACGCCGAGTCCAGGTGCTCTCGCTGGGTGTGGACGGAGAGGTGGGGCTCGTGGAGCTGGTGGGGGTGGCACCATGAGACACGCCGTCGTCACCGGTGTCGGGGTGGTGTCCGCTTTTGGCGTGGGGGCCTCGGCGTTCTTCGATGGACTGGTGGAGGGGCGCGGTGCGGTCGGCCCCATCCGCGCTTTCGACGCACGCACGTTTCCCACCCAGGTCGCGGGAGAGGTGCCTCCCCTCGAAGTACACTCACTGCGCGAGCGGCTGTCGTCGCTTGAGACTGGAGCGAGGCTGCTCGATGAGCTCGGGGCGAGCGGTGCGCTCCGGGATCGCAAGCTCGTCTTCGGACTGCTCGCGGCCGAGGAGGCCTGGCGGAGCGCCCGGTGCGGCCCCGGGGAACGGGAGGCGTCCCTCTCGGTGGCGCTCGGGCTGGAACAGGCCTTCCTCGAGGACTTCGGTCCCTTGTTCGACGAGGGCCGCATCCACTGGGACCGTGAGCCAGCCGCGTCCCTGCCACCCGTGCGTTTCCGGGCGAGGCTCGATCTCGCGGCCGAGGCCCTCCAGCGGTTGCTCGGGCTTCGCGGTGGGACGACGGTGCACGTCTCCGCCTGTGCAGCTGGAGGGCTCGCCGTGGCGCATGCCGCCGCGCTCATCGAGCGGGGAGAGGCCTCGGTGGTGCTGTGCGGTGCCACGGACTCCATGGTGAACCCGCTCGGCATCGGGGGCATGTCGCGGCTGGGAGCGCCATCCCCGCGCAATGCCCCGGACGCATGCCGGCCCTTCGATCGGCGGCGGGACGGACTGGTGGTGGGCGAGGGCGCGGCGATGTTCGTCGTGGAGTCCGAGGCGCATGCGCAACTGCGTGGGGCGCGGCCCCTGGCGCGCATCCTCGGCTGGGGACGGACGCAGGACGCCTATCGGGTGACGGCTCCCCGGCCGGACGGAGCCTCCGCACGGCGTGCCATGGAGAACGCGCTACGCCACGCGCGCCTGTCTCCCAAGGCGGTGGGTTACATCAACGCCCACGGGACGGGCACGCCGCTCAATGACCCGGCCGAGGTGAAGGCCATCCGGGGCGCGCTCGGTTCGCACGCGGAGACCGTCGCCGTGAGCTCCATCAAGGGCGCGGTGGGGCACCTGATGGCGGCATCGGGAGCGGTGGAGCTCGCCTCGTGCCTGCTGGCCTTCGAGCGCGATCTGCTTCCGGGCACCGCGCACTTCCTGGAGCGGGATCCGGAGTGCGACCTGGACATCATCGGCCCCATGCCCCGGTCGGCGCGGGTGGCCTACGTGCTCTCCAACTCCTTTGGCTTCGGCGGCCAGAACGTCACGCTCGTACTCGGGAGGGTTTCATGAAGGCGGCGGTGACGGGCTGGGCGTGGAGGACGCCGCTCGGCGTGACGGTGGAGCAGGGCGTGGCGCGGCTGCTCGCGGGAGAACGCGCGGCCCGGCCTCCGGAGGGCATCGAGGCCGAGGCGTACGCATGCCGGCTGGTGGCGCCCGTGGGAGTCCAACCGTCACGCTCCCGGGAGGGCCGCTTCCTGCGCCGGATGGGGCGCTTCACCCTGGAGGTGGCGCGCGAGGCGGCGGAGCAGGCTGGAGTCCGGGGCGGCGATCGGGTGGGCCTCTTCGCGGGCTTCGGCGGGCTGCGCGCGCATTGGGAGGAGATGATGCCGGCGCTCGAACGGCAGGCGCCGGACGGCCGCGAGGCCTGGAAGCGCGGCCTGGAGGGATTGCACCCGTTCTGGATGTTGCAACACCTGTCGAACAACGCGCACGCGTTGGTGTCCGTGGCGCTGAAGGCGCGCGGGGAGGGGATGACCTTCGGAGGGGCGAACGCGGGGGCGCAGGCACTTGCGTCGGCGCAGAGGGCGCTCGCGGCCGGAGCGGTGGACGTGGCCATCGTGCTCACGGAGGACACGCTGTTGGAGCCCGAGGTGCTCGTGGAGCTGGGCGCGAGCGGCGCGGCGAATCGCGCGAGCCTGGAGTCGCTGGAGCCCCCGTACAGCATGCGCTCGGCGGGCTTCGTCCCAGGCGAGGCCGCGGCTGCGGTGGTGCTGGAGCCGGTGGAGCGCGCGGGGACTCGGGCGCTGGCGTGGGCCGAGGCGGCGGATGGGGCGGATGGAAGCAAGGGGGCGTCTCGGGTGGAGACGCTCGCGAGAGTGGCCGCGTCACTGGTGAGGCCCGGGATACAGGTCATCGATGGAGCGGGACGCGCGGACGCGACGTTCGATGCGGCGGAGCGGGAGGCGCTCGCGCGGGTCGTTCCGGAGGGGCAGCTCCTGACGGCGACGGCCTCGGCGATGGGGCAACTGGGCGCATCGGCTCCGGTGGTGCAGCTCATCGCGCTGGCGAGCTGCCTGCGCCGGGGTGTATTGCCTCCGGTGGCGGGGTTGCGCGAACCAGCACCGGGGCGATTGAGGCCCCTCACGAAGGCCGAGGAGACGGCGGCCCGTCAAGCCTTGGCCCTATCCGTCGGAGCACCGGGGCTCGCGGGAGTCGTGCGTGTGGAGGTTCCATGAGGAATCAGATTGGATCCGTCGCAAGTCCCCTCTCCCTCTGGGAGAGGGCTAGGGTGAGGGTCTTTGCTCGAGACCCGCGGACCTGGAACCACTGGCCGTACACAGGGGAACAGGTGCCCCAGTTGCGACTGACCCTCACCCCGACCCTCTCCCAGAGGGAGAGGGAGGAGGCGGTGTCATGACTCGACCCGTAGCGCTCGTCACCGGGGCATCTCGAGGCATTGGCAAGGCCGTGGCTCTCGAGCTCGCGAAGCGAGGCCACGCGGTGGGAGTCAACTACCTGCGCAACGAGGTCCAGGCCATCGAGACGGTGGATGCGATCCGTGAGCTCGGGGTGGAAGCCTGTGCCCTGCGAGCGGACGTGTCCTCCGCCCCCGAGGTGGCCGACATGTTCCGGAAGCTCGAGGAGACGCTCGGAGAGCCCTCGGTGCTGGTGTGCAACGCTGGCATCACACGGGACACGCTGCTGGGAGCGAGCGAGCCCGAGGACTTCGACAGCGTGCTCCGAATCAACCTCGACGGCGTGGTGAACTGCTGCCGCGAGGCGAGCCGCCGGATGGTGGGGAGGCGGCGAGGAGCCATCGTCACGCTCTCGTCGGTGGGAGCGCAGCGGCCCGGGCGGGGACAGAGCAACTACGCGGCCTCGAAGGGGGCGGTGGAGTCCTTCACGCGAGCCCTGGCGGTGGAACTGGCCCCGCGAGGCATCCGGGTGAACGCGGTCGCCCCGGGCCTCATCGACACGGGGATGACGTCCGATCTCCAAGCCCTGGCGCCGGATGAGCTGAAGCGCCGAATCCTGCTGCGTCGCCTGGGCCGCCCGGCGGAGGTGGCGCGGGTGGTCGCCTTCCTGTGCGGTGAGGATGCGAGCTATGTCACCGGGCAGGTGTGGAACGTGGACGGAGGGTTCAAGCTGGAATGAGGACCGGAGAAGACATGCTGTCGTGGCTGAGCACGCGCCGCAGCGTGCGGGCCTTCCGAGCGGACCCGGTGGGGCGCGAGGTGCTGGAGCGGGTGATGGAGGCCGCGACGACGGCGCCCTCGAACACCAACCGTCAGCCGTGGCGCTTCGCGGTGGTGACGAGCGCGAGCGGGCGCCGGGACATCGCCACGGCGGTGCGAGAGCGGGCCGAGGAGATGAAGGCGATCATCCGCCGGGGCCACCACGCGGAGGACTTCGGCAACTACGGAGACTTCTTCCACGAGCCGCTGGAGAGCGCGGCGGCCATCGTGGTGCCGCAGTATCGCGAGTACCCGGATCTCATCGCCAACCTGCTGGAGTCCGGGGGCGCCAACCCGAAGGACTTCCACACCGCGAGCGCGATGCAGGCGGAGCTGTGCTCCACGAGCGCCGCGTGCATGACGATACTGCTCCAGGCGCATGCGGAGGGCCTGGGAGCCTGTTGGATGGCGGGGCCGATGGTGGCGAAGGATCGCATCGGAGCGCTGCTGGACATCCGCGAGCCCTGGCGGATGGTGGGAGCCATCGCGCTGGGGTGGCCCGCGGAGGAGCCGAAGCGCCAGCCGCGCAAGGGGTTGGAGCGAGTGGTGAACTGGTTCGAGGACACAGCCGGAGGAGGGGACACGCCATGACGCAGCCCGCGCAGGCCGAGAAGGACGTGGTGCAGGTGGTTCGAGAGGTCATCGCCGAGGCGCTCGCCCGGGATGTCTCCGAGGTGCTGCCCGAGCACAACCTGATGGAGGACCTGGGGGCCGAGTCGCTCGACTTCCTGGACATCGTGTTCAAGCTGGAGCGCGCCTTCGGCATCCAGATCACGCGCGGGGAGATGGAGCGGGCGGCGCGCGGGGACATGACGGACGAGGAGTTCGCCCCGGCGGGAGTCATCTCCGAGGCGGGCCTGGCGCGGCTGCGCGAGCTGATGCCCGAGGCCGCGGACCGCATCAAGCCGGGCCTGCGGCCGGTGCAGATCCTCGCGCTGTTCTCGGTGCGGACGTTCGTGAACCTGGCCGAGGCCAAGCGTCAGGGACGCACCGCGTGAGCATGACACTCATCCTCGTCCTGTTGGCCGTCCTGTTCGTCGCGTACACCAACGGTGCGAACGACAATTTCAAGGGCGTGGCCACCCTCTTCGGGAGCGGCACCACGGACTACAAGCGGGCGCTCGGCTGGGGCACGGTGACGACGCTCGCGGGCTCCATCACCGCCCTGTTTCTGTCCGAGCAGCTGGTGAAGACCTTCACGGGCGCGGGACTGGTCCCGGACACGCTGGTGGGCTCCCCGAGGTTCGTGGGCGCGGTTGCCCTGGGAACGGCCTCCACCGTGTTCCTGGCCACCCAACTGTCCTATCCCATCTCCACGACCCATGCGCTGACGGGCTCGCTCATCGGTGCCGGGCTGGTGATGGGAGGGACGGTCCACTTCGACGTCCTGGGCTCGAAATTCTTTCTGCCACTGCTGGTGTCGCCGCTGCTCGGGACGGCGCTCATCTCCATTCTCTACCCGCTGCTTCGTCGGCTGCGCCTCCTGTTGAGGGTAGGCCGCGAGTCCTGTGTCCTCGTGGAGGAGCAATGGGTGTCCGCCTCGGGAACGCCGGGCGGAGCCGCCTCCGTCGCGGTGGCCGTGCAGCAGGAGCGCTACCTGGGAACGGTCCTCGCCATCCCCGCGCAGCAGGCGCTGGATGCGGCGCACTACCTGAGCGCGGGCGCGGTCTCGTTCGCCCGTGGGCTCAATGACACCCCGAAGATCGTCGCCCTCCTGATGGCGGCCCAGGTGTTGAGCTTGCGCTCGGGCGTGGCGCTCGTCGGTGGCGTCATGGCCGTGGGAGCCATCCTGAGCGCCCGCCGCGTGGCGGAGAAGATGGGCAAGGGCATCACCGAGATGAACAATGGCCAGGGCTTCGCGGCCAACCTGGTGACGTCCGTGCTGGTCCTGGGCGCCTCGCGCTTCGGCGTCCCGGTCTCCACCACGCACGTGTCCTGCGGAGCGCTGTTCGGGCTCGGGGCGGTGACGGGGCAGGTGCGGTGGAAGGTGGTGGCGAGCATCGTCCTGGCCTGGGTCATCACCCTGCCGGTGGCCACGGTGCTCTCCTCGGCCGTGGCCTTCGTGCTGACGCGCTAGGGAGCGGTGCTGACGTTGGGGCAGGCTGGCTGTCCCCCGGTGAAGAAGTACTCGTTCACCCGCTGGAGGAGATGCCCGTTGTCGGTGGAGGGGTTCGTCTGGGCCTGCTCCCCGGCGCCGAAGATCATCCCGAGCCCGTGGGAGGCGGCGACCTCGCCCGGGTGGTCGAGGAAGTAGTCCAGCCGGTTGTCCTTCCAGTGCTGGGTGTAGCCGGGCAGCGACATGTTGCCCACGGGGATCTGCCACCACAGGTTGGGCAGGCCCATGCGCTCCGAGAGCGCCTTGGACCACCGGAAGGCCTGACGGAAGTTCGGGAGCGAGGCGTTGGTCGGGTCCCACCAGTGGTCCGTCCCCGTCGTCACCTGGTACCACTGGGCATCGCGGTCGCTCGTCTCCACCACGATGAAATCCCCGGAGCCCGCGCCGCACTCGAGGAGGAAGTCGGCCACCTTGCGTGCCTCTGACTCCACGTCGAAGGTGGGGTAGCGGTTCATCATGGCGTCCACCTTCGTCCCCCACGCCGAGGCATGCAGGCTGACGCGGGCGTTGGGGGCGTACCGGCGCACCATGGAGATCATGCAGCGGCCCATGCCGGCGATGCTGTTCTCCACGCCCGTGCAGTCCGTGGGGTTGGCCGAGGCGACCGCCGCCGGAATCAGGTGGGGATTCGTGTTCACCTGCTGGGCGTAGGCCCAGAAGTCTGGCTCGATGTGAAGGAATGCAGTGGAATTCCCAATCTGCTTCAAGACGAAACGCCAGTCATTGAAGTAGCGCTGCATCAATGCAACGTCTTGCGCCTTGGCGACCTCCTGGGAGCCCTCCGCCGCGCGGCTGGCGTGAAGCATCTCGTAGTAGGTGATCATCGGGATCTGCCCCAGGGTGGTGGTCTGCGTGATGAAGTCGCGCAGGTACTGGCCCGGGGGGAGCAGATCCGACTGCCAGCAGGCCCACCAACCACACCCACTGAGATTCAAATTGGAGCAGGACTGTCCGGCGGAAGTGCAGGTCTGGCACGAGGTGCACGGCTGCGTGCTGTCGAACAGGCCGCCCGCGAGATAGATGTAACGGACATCGAATGGTGCCAGTCCGGCCACGACGCTGTCCGTCTGCGCGCCGACGAGCACGTGGTCCTTCCCGAGCGACTGGAGCAGCGGCTCGGCGAGGCAGCTCGTGGGAGGAGGCGTCCCCGCATCGGAGCCGGTGCCCGCGTCCGGAGTGCCCGCGTCGTAGCCCGTGCCCGCGTCATATCCGGTACCGGCATCGGAGCCCGTGCCGGCGTCCGGAGTGCCGGCGTCGTAGCCGGTGCCGGCGTCCGAACCGCCATCCGGCGTGCACTTCCTGCACTCCCTCGGGCGCGCGTCGGCATCGCGCGGGGTTCCGCCAAGGATGGAGAAGAACAACAAACCGGGGAGCAACAGAGACAGCCACTGGGGGCGGGTTGGCATGTGGCACCTCTCGGAATTCGAATCGGAAGCTTTGACGTAAAATCAGACTCCCGATCCAAGAGGACGGCCACGCATCAATCATTCCCAGGCATTTGATTTCATGTCAGGGATTGCGGTGATGATGGAAGTTTTCGCCGCAATCCAGGAATTTCCCGCGCCAGCGAAAGTTTGCAGGGAACGTCCCCGTGCGAGTGGCGCCCAGGAGACGTTCAAGCCCTACTTTCGGCCAGGTCCGAGCGTGTGCAGGGGAGGCCGGGGCGCCTTCATGTAGCGGGAGTCCCGCTCACGATAGAGCACGTTGTAGGCGCAGGAGGGGACGTTGGTGCCATCCGGCTCCCGGACACCGACGGGGCAGGCGCGGATGCGATCGGTATCGAATGTCTCCTCGTCCATGTGCGCGTGGACGTAGAGGGCCTTGGTGCTGGCCTCGGCGATGCGCAACCGCTCCTGCTCCGAGAGCCCCGGTGCGAAGAGCTCCTGGGTGAGGCGCTTGAGGGCGGCGAGCACCTCGTCGCGTTCCTCGCAGTCGATCTCCCCGGCCCAGAGCCGGTTGATGAGATCCTGCAGCTTGCCCTCCAGCTCCGGACCGGGCTCCAGGTAGAGCGAGCCGCCGAAGAGGGCGCGCATGTCCTTCCAGTCCATGAAGCGGGTGAAGGGCAGCCAGCGCTCCGGCCCGAGTCGCAGCACGTACGTGACGAGATAGCAGAGCGGGTGGGCCGCGGGAGAGGGCGCGAAGTCGCGCACGCGCAGCCGGCCTTCGGTGTGCCGCTCGATGTCCTTCAACACGTCCACGGTGGTGTAGCGCGCGCTGCGAGCGAAGGCCGCGCCGCTCTGTCCGGTGAAGGTGAGCGTGTGGAGCTCCAGGCTGCGGATGAAGTCCTTGGAGAGCGCGAGGTCGATGAACCGGGCCACCTCGTGGTCGTTCACCCCGCGCGCGAGCACGGGCAGGAGCGTGGTGTTGACGCCGTGCTTCTCCAGCAGGGCGAGCACGCGCATCTTGGGGCCCGCGAAGTCCCCGCCCAGCATGTCCTTGTTGGCCTGCTTCTCGAACGAGTCGAACGAGAGGATGACGCGCGCGTCCAGCCGGGCGAGCTTCTCCAGGAGCCACTCGTCCTTGAGGAAGCGCATGCCATGGGTGGAGACGGTGATGCGGTGGATGCCCTCCTCGTGGCACAGCTCCACCAGCCGCTCGAAAGCCGGGTGTTGGGTGGGCTCGCCACCGGTGAGGTTGATGATGCGCCGCTCGGGGGCGGCCAGCCGCAGGTGCCGCAGGAGGGAGCGCAGCTCGTCCTCGCTCATGTGCCAGGCGCCCGCGTTCTTGTTGTGCGTGTAGCAGATGGGGCAGTCGAGGTTGCACGCGGAGGTGATGGGCACGATGGGCAGCAGGAGCCGCTGCTCGTGCCGCGTGCAGGGGCCGCAGTCATAGGGGCAGCCCTGGGAGACCTCCTTGCGCGCGGTGGGAGTCTGCAGCTCGGGCGGGTACGCCATCACCTGCTCGTACCAGGCGGCGTCCGAGGAGATGACCACCTCCGAGGGACCGTGCTCGGGGCAGGCCTTGGTCATCACCACCTGCTCGCCGCGCCGCCACAGCTCGGCCGGAAGGGTGCGCTTGCACTTCGCGCAGAGGCTCGTCGTCGTGTGCAGCCGGGTGTCAGCCATGGGCCTGCTCCGAGTCACGGATGGGATGGGGCCGCCGCTCGCGATCGCGCCAGAGCTTCAGCAGCCGGAGGAACTCGACGGAGGGCGCATCCGCGGCGACGCTGAGCGGCCGGGGCTGCGCGAGGGTGATCTTCCATACGGCCTGCTTCGCCAGTTGGAGGTCCTCGCGGATGACCTGGCGCGTGAAGGCCCGGCCCACCGCGTCTCCGAAGGGAATGTGGCGGAGGTAGTTGCGCAGCACGAAGACCCAGACGCGCGTGTTCTCACCATCCTCGGGGGTGGCGAGGAAGAGGAGCTGCTGCCGGCGCCCACCGCCCATGTCCACGTCGAACACGGTGTTGCCCGGCATGTCATGCCGGACGCGGATCTCCATGTCGAAGTGGGACACCGAGCCATGGAGCACCCGTGTCCAGAACGAGTACCGGTGGCGCGTGGTGACGCGGGCGGTGAAGCCGAGTTCGTCACCGCTCACGACCGGGTAGCCCCCTTCGAGCACCGGGTTCTGCCCGCCGTAGGAGAGCCGGTGCACGAATGGCACGTGCGTCACATCGAGGATGTTCTCGACCCACCAGTCGAAGGGGAGGGCAACGGACTCCTGGATGTGGAAGGCGCGGAAGGAGGGGTCCTCCAGGGCCTCGAAGCGAGGCGGAGGCGCCACGGCGGTCCCGGGCGCGCCGAGGTGCGTCCAGATGAGCCCCTGTTGCTCGATGACCTCGTAGACGCGGGTGCCTCCGCGAGGCAGGGCGCGGCCGGGAGGCTCGGAGGGCACGCCCACGCAGCGTCCGTCTCCGTCGAAGCGCCAGCCGTGAAAGGGGCAGGTGATGCACCCGTCGCGCACCGTCCCTCGTGCGAGGTTGCCGCCCCGGTGGGGACAGCCAGCGGCGAGCACGCGCGCCTTGCCCTGGGTGTCCCGGAAGAGCGCGAGCACCTCGCCAGCGATGCGGCGCTCGAGAGGTGCCGTCCGCAGCTCGCGGCTGTCGGCCACGGGGTACCAGAATCCTCGGAGCTGCGTGGCGGCGGGGTGCATCGTGCCTCCTCTTCGAGGCACGGCACGCTAGCAGTTTTCATCTGATCAACACGTACAAGTAGCCAATCTCGGAATCGTCATTCCCCTCAGGATGAATTACGAACGCCCTGGATTTGTGTCTGCCCTCCACGGACGCGCTGAAGCAGGAGCTCCGCACCGAAGAGGAGTCCCAGCGCTTCGAGCGCGTGGAAGACACGGACGGCCCAGGCCCCTGGGAAAAGCCCTCTCATGGGCCCCCAGGCCTCGTGCATCACGTTGACATTGAGCGCCGGTGGTGTGGCCAGGATGCTCACGGTGAACGTGGCGAGGACGATCCCCCACGCGGCCCGCCAGGTGCGAGGCGGCAGGCCCGTGCCGCGCAGTGCGCTCCATCCCGCCCCCAGCGGGAGGAGGTGCACCAGCCAGGATGTCGGTGACGGCCGCTCTCCGAAGATGACGTCGATCAGGAAGGCTGGCATCCCCATGCCGACGTGGATCAGGAATCCCACCGCCACCAGCCACCGCACGGAGGTCAGCAGCCCCACCGCCAGGAGCGCGGAGGCGACGTGGCACACCCACAGCATCTCCGGGAGGCGTGCCTGTCCCTTGGTCGCGGCATGGAGGACCAGCGCGGCCAGCAGCGCGAGGCCGAGGCCTCGCCGCATCACAACCCTCCGTTCACGGCCAGCACGGCGCCCGTCATGTACGTGTTGTGCAGGGCCAGCCAGAGGATGGCGCGAGAAACCTCGGTGGCGTTGCCCCGGCGGCCGTACGCGCTGAACTTGCGGAAGTCCTCCCCCAGTCGTGCGTCGACGCTCTGGGAGACACCTCCCTCCAGGAGGCCCGGCGTGACGAGGTTCACGCGAATCCCCTTGGGTCCCAGCTCCTTCGACAGCGCGCGCACCATGGCGCAGAGCGCTCCCTGGGTGGCGGCGAAGTGAGCGGGGACGGGCATCGGCCGGCTTCCGTCGTAGGACGCGGTGAGCACGATGTCTCCACCGCCGCGCGCCGCCATGGGCCCCGCGAGCGACTGGATGGCCAGGAACGCCGAGCGCACGTTGATGGCGTGCAGCGCCGCCCAGTCCTCCTCCGAGATGTCCGCGAGCGCCCGGTCCTGTCCCACGCCCAGGCAGTGCACCACCACGTCGGGCGTACGGCCCTCGGATTCCAGCGAGGCGCAGAGCCGCCGGATGGCTCCAGCGTCCCGCGCGTCCAGCCCGTGCGCCCGTTGCTTCAGCTCGGCCTCCAGGGCCCGGGCGCGCTCGGCGGAGGTGTGCCAGGTGAACTCCGCCGGCACATCCGCCTCGGCCAGCCCGCGCAGCACCGCGCTCCCGAGATACCCCGTTCCGCCGAACACCAGTGCCCGTCTCACGCTCTCTCCTCGAGGCCCAGCTCGTACCTCAGCGAGGGCTGCTGCCGCACCCGCCAGATTCTCTGGTCCAGGTAGTAGTGGTGGAAGAAGACGCCCCAGTACAGGGCGAGGAAGAGCTGGCCCACCGCGCTCGCCTCGGGGAAGAGCGAGCCCACCGGAGAGGCGCCCCTCACCGAGTTGAGCAGCAGGTAGAGCAGCGACACCGCCACCATGAGGCCATAGGCGGCCACGGGTGCACGGCCGATCATCGCCGCGAAGGAGCGCTCCTCGTGCCGCGAGAACCGGCGGCGGTTCGCGGCCACCACGATGCCCAGGTACTGGATGCTGTGCATCACCCCACCCACCATGGCCGCCGCCATGAACATGTGCTCGGGCGTCTGGGGCCCCTGGACGATCGGCTCGAAGGGGCCGATGACGAAGAAGGGGATGATCGCCGAGCCGAACGCGGCGCAGAGGAGGAAGAGCGAGGGACGCCCACCCCTGCCCCGGCGCATGCGCACGGCCGCGAAGGCGAGCCACGCCAGCGACAGCAGCACCAGGGCCACGCCGCCCCCCACCAGGACGACCCTTCCCATGAAAGGCAGCTCCGCGGGGAGCCCCAGGATGAGGCGGTTCTGGGGATGTCCCAGGAGGAAGAGCCCGAACGAGGCCCACAGCGAGACGTACAGGAACCGGGAGTCGATCCTCCGTTCCAGCGGCGAGGCCCGCGCGAAGCTCTCGTAGAGGGACAGCAGGCCGTAGTTCTGCCGGACCGCGTGGTGGAACGACCAGAGCGTGGCGAAGCCGAGGAAGAGATCGAACGCGGCGCGCTCGCCCGTGAGCCGCAGCAGGCCCCACGCCACGAGCCCCGGCACGAAGAAGAGGAGGCTGCCCACCAGGAGCCGAGAGCGCTCCTTCCGCTCACGTGTATCCAGATAAGTCCGGCCGAACGTGGCCAGCAGGTGGGGCCCGTCGAGCAACAGCAGCCACGCGGCCCACAAGGGCAACAGCAGCACGGGCCACGCGAGCACGGCGAGGCCCGCGGCCCCCGCGAGCAGACTGCTCCCGAAGAAGAAGAAGCCATCGAAGCGACGGCCGCCGATCCACCCGGTCTCCGTTACCGAAGCTCGCATAGGTACTCCACCGCGTCCCGGCAGGCGTGCACGAACGCCGCGAGCCGCTCGCTTCCCGTATCCAACGGGGGCTGTAACCTCAGCACGCTCCAGTCGTGGCCACACACGTTGACGAGGAAGCCGGCCCTGTAGAGCCGGTGGCAGGCGAGCAATCCCACCGCCGAGCGCTCGCTGTACTCGGGCATGCCCAGGTACTCGAAGGTGAGCGAGGGATGGTCGGCGGCCCGCAGTGCCACCCCGGCCAGCAGGCCCTCTCCGCGAATCTCCTCGACGAGCGGCAGCCCTCCGAGTGCCTCCCGGAGCGCGCGGTGCAGCTCCGCCCCCCGCTCGCGCACCCGCTGGAGCACTTCGTCGGTGAGCAGGTCCAGGAAGGCGAGCGAGGCGACACAGGCCAGGGCGTTCCCGCTGAAGGTGGAGGCGTGGGACTCGGCGGTGGCGTGGGTGCCGTAGGCGCGGTCGAAGACGTCCGCCCGCGTCAGCATGGCCGACACCGGCATCAGCCCGCCCCCGAGTGCCTTGCCGAGCACCACCACGTCCGGCCGCCGGGGCCAAGTATCGCTCGCGAGGAAGCGGCCGGTGCGCCCCAGCCCGGTCTGGATCTCATCGGCCACCAGGAGCACGCCGCGCCGCCGGGTCTCCTCGCAGAGGAAACGGACATACTCGGGTGGGAGGACGCGGACGCCGCCTTCGATCTGGATGGGCTCGACGACGAGGGCGGCCACGTCCGGCGAGGCGAGCGCGGCCTCCAGGGCGGCGAGGTCGCCGAAGGGCAGCCGGTCCACGGCCGGCAGGTAGGGACCGAAGGCATCCCGGTACGTGCCCGGGTGCATCATCGACACGCCGCCCATGGTGTAGCCGTGGTAGCCCCGCTCCAGACAGAGGATGCGCGGCCGGCGGGTCGCCGCGCGCGCGAGCTTGAGCGCGGACTCCACGGCCTCGCTGCCGCCGCTGACGAAGAAGGCCCGGTCCAGGGCCCCTCCGGTGCGCTCGGACAACCGGGCCGCCAGCATCCCGGCGTACGGGCTGATGACGGACGTGAAGTACGAAGGTGAGTCCCCGGCGAGGAACTCCTGCATCGCCCGACCGACGTACGGGTTGCGGTGCCCGAAAGCCTGCGTCCCCCAGCCCGAGAGGAAGTCCTCCACCTCGCGGCCATCGGAGTCCACGAGCCGCCCCTCGCGGACCGCCACCACCCGGTAGGGCTCGTTGGTGATCTCCGCGCGGGTGATGCTGAGGGGATTCACATGGCGGCGGAACAGCTCGTACCCCTCGAGGAGGGAAGGGCGCGCGGCGCTCATAGCCCACCGTCGAGCGCGATCTTCGCACCCGTCATGAAGGTGTTCTGGGATGACACGAGCCAGGTGGCGAAGGCGGCGACCTCCTCCATCGTTCCCACCCGCCCGAGCGAGGCCTGTCCCTTGTATTCGGCGATCCGGTGCTGCGGCAGCCGGCTGGCGAGTCCTCCATTCAACAGGCCCGGCGCGAGGTAGTTCACGGCGATCCCGTACTTGCCGACCTCGGCGGCGAGGGACTCGGAGAAGCCCTTGAGGGCCGCCTTGGAGGCGGCGTAGTGGACGGGGCTGCTCACGACGCGGTCGGTGGAGAACGAGCCGATGTTGAGGATGTGCCCGCCGCGAGCGCGGAGCATCGGTTTGAGGGCGGCGCGGCTGAAGAGGTAGGCCCCCTTCACGTTGACGGCCATGACGGCGTCCCAGTCCGCTTCGTCCATCAGGGCAATGGGGAGCACCTGGGTGATGCCGGCGTTGTTGACGAGCACGTCCAGTCCGCCCCAGGCCGAGCCGACGGCATCCACCGTGGCCGCCGCGTGCTTCCCGTCCGTGACCGAGCCCTGGAACACCAGTGGCTCGCAGCCCTCCGCCTGGAGGATCCGCCGCGTCTCCTCGGCATCCTCGGTGCGTTTGGAGTAGGTGAACGCCACCTTCGCGCCCGCTCGGGCGAACGCCAGGCAGAATGCTCGGCCCAGGTTGCGCGAACCGCCGGTGACGAGGCATCGCCGCCCTTCGAGCAGGCGGGCAGGAGAGGTCGGGTGTGAGGTCACGAACCGACGATAGGCGAACCCGGTTCAACGTGCGCTCGAATGGCTGCCTGAGCCCTTCCGAAATGACCCGAAGAGGGACGGATATCGTGCCTACATTTCGCTACATTGGTGCCACGGAGGCATGTGCAATGCCTACATCCACCCACCAGTATTCCGACCCATCATGCCTACATTTCCGCACAAAATACAAATATGCAATAGATATACATTTTATGTCTGTTATTGTTTGGAAAATGTATGTCAATCAATGGCGTAAATCAATAAAACATATGCATATGAATTGGTATTGCAATTAAATACAGACAATGTGTCGTGTTTTGTGTTTGTGATATATGTATGTCTTTGCCTGTGTTTGTGTCTGTCTTTGGGGTAATGAAATACATGCATCGACTGGGCGCGAGATGGCTCCCGCGCTCCAGTACCATCGGCACCAACGGCGCGGCGGAGTGGCTAGCCGTCTGTTCCCGTGCGGGGCAGGGCGATCACCGCGGCCCCCATGGATCCCACGTTGGCGCTGTCGATGCTCGCGGTCCGCGCCTTCTGGCGCGCGGCGGCCCTGAGCCGGGTGAAGATGATCACGTAGGACACGTTGAGGACGAATGACACACAGCTCAGCACCATCACCCAACGGCGCTCGGGCGGGAAGTGGAGCAGGATGCAGATGCCGGCGGAGGTCGAGCCCACCAGCTTCAGCCAGGCCGCGGGATAGGACATCTTCGCCAGGCCCGCGGCTCCCTCGCGCTCGTGGACGAGCAGGAGCAGCCCGATGAACTGGATGGCCATCGTCACGTCGAGGATGGTGGCCGAGCTCAGCCCGGCGGGATCGTCATTGATGGGGCTGAAGGCGAGAAGGATCGCGCCCCACGAGAGCATGGCGCAGGCGATGAGCGCGGAGCCATACCGCCGCAGGGCCTCCGTGGTGAACTGCTTGGGGCCATGACGCAGCAACAACCAGCCGATGTAGCAGTTGAGCGGAAAGTAGATCCTCAGTCCCCACACGGCCAGCTCGCCCATGTTGGTGCGGAAGACATATCCCCACAAAAACTCCCACGCGATGTTCCCGCTGAAGGCGAAGGCTGGCATCGCGGTGAAACCGTATTTCCGGGCGTCGAGGATGACGAGGATGTAGACGGCTACCCAGAATGTTCCGCTGATGCCGAAGAGCGCCATCTCCAGCGGGGAATAATCCACGAGATTGAGCAGTGGGGCATTCATGACTGGCGGGGCGCCTCGGCTGGAAGGGTGGAGTGGCGAGAGAGCGTCCAAGATTAACCGCAGTCACGTTGTGAACGCGAACGGGGGGCGTCGTGGATTTTCTTTCACTCGACGTATGACATCAGCCTTCACGGCGCTACCCCGGACCAGACAGACCGGGAGGGAGACCGCCGGGCCACACGAAGCGGCCCGGCGATCTAGGGACGGCTCAGGCGGCGCGCACCTTCGCCGGAACCACCGCGGGGCCGCGCACGGCCAGGGACATGCTCCACTGCACGGGAGCCTCGGTCTTGGAGATGATGCAGCGCGACAGCAGCACGTCCAGGGCCACGCGGGTCTCCAGCCGCGCCAGGGACGCGCCCACGCAGAAATGGATGCCGTGGCCGAAGCCCACGTTGTGGGGTCCGGGGCGCGTCAGATCGAACTGATCCGGATTGGGGTACTGGGACTCGTCGTGGCACGCCGAGGCGAGCATCACCATCACCATCGAGTGCTTGGGGATGGTCACCCCGCCCAGGGTGGCGTCCGTCGTGGTGATGCGCATCAGGCCGTGGGCCACGGGCTCGTAGCGCAGCAGCTCCTCGACGAAGCGTGGCAGCAGCTCCTCGCGGTTGGCATGCACCTTGGCCTGCAGCTCCGGCTGGTTGAGGAGGATCGTGCACGCCAGACCCAGCTGGTTCACCGTGGTCTCCAGACCCGCCGGCAGCAGCGTGAAGCAGAAGGTCATCAGCTCGTCGTGCGTCAGCTTCCGGCCCTCGATCTCGCCCCGCATCAGCTCGCTGATGAGATCATTGGTCGGGTTGCGGCGCCGCTTCTCCAGCTCCGCGCCCAGGAACTCCTCCATCTCGGAGATGGTGGTGCGGATCTCCTGCTGGCGCTTCACGTCGTCCGGCATGACGGTGCCGATGGCGGCCATGTCCGTCGACCACCTGCGGAAGATCGGGCGCATGGAGGCGTCCATGCCCAGCAGCTCCGCGATGGCGGCGGCGGGGATGGGCAGGGTGAAGGAGTCCACCAGGTCCACCTCGCCCTGCTTGATCATGTTGGACACGCACTGCTCGGCCACCGAGCGCAGCAGCGGCTCCAGACGAGCGATGGAGGCGGTGTTGAAGGCCCGGCTGATGAGCGCCCGGAGGGGAGCGTGGCGGGGCGGATCGGTGAAGCTCACCGAGGCGGCCACCGGGTTGCGCTCCAGCCAGGGCGGCTTGAACGCCAGCGCCATGCCCTCGGAGCTGAAGACCTGGGTGTTCTTCAGCACCGTCATGATGTCGTCGTAGCGGGTGACCGCCCAGATCCCACCGGGTTCCACCTGGCATACCGGCGACTCACGGCGCAGCCGGGCATAGTGGGGGTAGGGCCAGGCCCGGAAGGCTGGATCCAGCAGATTCAATCGTGCTTGCGTCATGGTATCGAGTGGTCCTCGACTGGGGGGGAATGCGAATGCCAAGTGTAGGACAAACCGGAGCGAGGGGGCAAAATCCATCCCACCCGTCAGGTCCATGCCTGCCTGCCCCCAGTCTCCGAGGGCGGGCCGCCTTGCCCGGTTGCCCTGCGTGCGGGGTCCGTCCGAGCGCCCGATACGGTCTTCTGAAGGGGGGACTTTGCGCTAGGGCGGCGGGCCTCTAGGATAGCGTCCCCAATGAAGCCGGATGATCTCTTCAACAAGACCCTGCAGCTGACCCTCGAAGGCTTTGAGCAGAGCATTCGCCGTTACATGCCGGAAGGTGTCGCCCGCGAGTACTACCTCTGGGCGCTCTCCGCGAAGGATGCGTCTGTCCGCAAGGCCTGGCTGGAGGTGATGGGTGTGCCTCAGCTCGTCCAGCTCACCCTGCTGCTGTTGGAGGGCTCGGTCCCTGCTGACAACAAGGAGGGCTGGGAAGAGCTCATCAAGGCCACCGTGCCGATGAACGTCTACCAGCTCTACGAGATCATCTCGGACAACCTGGCGATCGGCCTGGGCAGCAAGGCCGCCGACGACACCAGCTACGAGCAGCGGCGCGAGGTGATGCTGGCCTTCAACGACGCCATGGTCCGGCGCATCAAGGGCGCCCCCGAGTCGGCCGCCGAGCTGCTCGCGCCGGTGCGCTCCACCGTGGAGCACATCTCCTCCTTCGAGCAGAGCCTCAACCCGGCCAAGCACCGGGACGTCGCCGAGAGCTACCGCAAGGAGGTCCGGCTGGCTCCTGGCGAGCTGGAGAACACCCTCTGGCCCGGGCTGCTGGCCAACATCGAGTCGTGCAGAGACCTGGTGCGCGCCTCCGAGGGCATGGTCATGGGGCCCCTGATGACGCAGGCGCTGATCGGCCGCTACCGCGGGGTGAGCAGCCTGGTGGAGGACCCGGGCATGGCCTTCTCGCGGCGCATCCACGTCGGGGTGGAGACCATCCTGGTGGAGGCGACGCTGGACTGGTACGTGGGCGTGCTGGGCGAGCGCATCCTGAAGCTGAAGAACTTCCGCCAGCAGGTCGAGGACGGCACCGTCTCCGAGGCCCTCTATTACACGGCCCTGCTGTTGCGGTTGCTCAACGATCTGGGCCCCGCCCTGGTCACCCAGAGCGAACAGGAGCGCAAGGACTTCTTCCGCGAGCTTGGGGCGCTCTCCCGTGCTCCCGCCACCCAGCCCCTGTCCGAGCTGCTGCGGGAGAACGCCGGCCGGTTCGGCGCGAAGCTCACGCGGCTGGTGAAGGACATGCAGCACCGGGAGTTCAACGTCTGCCTGTTCGGGCTGATGGATGCCCCCTGCTCGCGGGCGCTCCCCCTGCTGGAGCAGCGGCTGGCCCATGCCTCCCTGGTCTACATCCAGGCCTACCAGCGGCTGAATTCCCTCACGGAGTTGCTGAGCCAGCGGCTGGATTGTGCCACGCTCGGGGTGATGATGCAGCGCTTCGTCGGATTCCACGTGAAGCTCTACTCCCGGCCCTACAACGAACAGGCCGGCGAGTACGCCGTCTGAGGACCCTGCCTCCTCGCCGCGCCCGGTCGCGAACCTTTTCCCCTTTTTCCCGCCTTCAACCGCCGTCGTGAGCTTTCACATGGACTCGAGCGGAATCAAAGACCTCACCAACAAGCTGTTCTCCCAGTATCAGCGCTCCACGGGTCCCTCGACCCCTCCGGTCATCTACCTGCTCGCCCTGGTGCTGGGGCTGACCTGGAAGCAGGCCGGGATGGTGCTGCTCGTCCTGGGCCCGACGATCCTCTTCCCGCTCAGCTCGGTGGTGCCGAAGATTGGCATCAAGCGCGCGCTCGAGCACGCCTTCGACCCGAGCATCGATGATCAGCCGGAGGAGCGGCTCAAGCGGCTGCTGAAGATCCCGCGCATCATCGAGGTGTGGTCCCTGGCGTGCGGCGCGTTCGGCACGATGGTCTTCGCCGGCCTGGCCAGCGCCTATTACGGCAACAGCCTGTGGATCGCCCCCTGGGCGGCGCTGCTCGTCAGCCTCCTGTCGGCGCTGCTCGGCATCCACATGCGCGTCAACTCCGAGCAGGTGCTCAACCCCTACGTGAAGGCGGAGTTCCACCGCCTCAAGGAGTTCTCGCTCAAGGGCAGCGGCCTCTTCTGGACGCGCCACAAGACGTACCTGCCGTACACCTTCGCCATCTACGTGCTCTGCACGGCCGCCGTGTTGCTGACGGTGATCGGCCGGGGCGTCTACGACATCTTCACGGAGTTCGTCGGCGGCACCGACAAGCTGACGACGGCCGTGGAGTTCAAGCAGGCCTTCCTCGTCATGCAGGAGAACCTGCTGGATCGCATCACCCTGCCGCTGATCCTCCTGGGCGTCTACCTGGTGACCGTGGCGGCGGCCTCCGCGTGGCGTCTGGCCATCTACCAGGCCAAGGGCACCCAGTCGGTCCAGGAGGCCATCGAGGCGCTGGCCTCCGGTAACCCCAAGCTGCCCGAGTGGGTGAGCTCGGACGAGATCGGCGACCTGTCGCTGGCCACCGCCAAGGTGTTCGTCCACCTCAAGAACTTCTCCCTGTCGCTGGGTGAATCGGCGCGCTCGCTGGGTGACTCGGCGCAGTCGCTGGGTCTGTCCGCCGCCAAGCAGAACGAGATGCTGACCCGGCAGGCCAGCGCCCTGCAGGAGACGCAGGTGACGGCGCAGGAGATCAAGCAGACGTCGGAACTGGCCTCGCAGAAGGCCGAGGGCGTGCTGCAGCAGGCGGAGAAGGCCGACGAGATCAGCCGCACCGCGGAGGACAGCGTCGAGCGCAGCGTCACCAGCCTGCAGGAGATCCGCGATCACGTGCAGCAGATGGCGCAGCACATCAAGCAGCTGGGCGACAAGACGCGGCAGATCGGCCGCATCACCGCCACGGTGAAGGACCTGGCCGACCAGTCCAACATGCTGGCGCTCAACGCGAGCATCGAGGCGGTGCGCTCGGGCGAGCACGGCAAGGGCTTCGCCGTGGTGGCCCGGGAAATCCGCCTGCTGGCCGACCAGTCCATCCGCGCCACCAACGACGTGCGCGCCATCCTCCTGGACGTCAGCAACGCCATCAAGACCACCGTCTCCATCACAGAGCAGGGCTCGGCGCGAGTGGAGGAGGGTCTCAAGCAGGTGCGCGAGTTCGGCGACAGCATCCGCCTGCTCTCCGGCATCGTGCGCGAGAGCGGCTCCTCGGCCCGTCAGATCTCCGCCGCCGTGTCCCAGCAGAACATCGGCATCTCGGAGATCTTCCAGGCCGTCAACGACATGTCCAAGATGATGGACGAGACCATGGAGCGTCTGAAGGCCTCGGACAAGACCATGGGTCTGGTGCAGGGCGTGGCCGCGAAGGTCAGCGGCTTCGTCACCAGCTACGGCTGGCAGCAGGTGGGCACGGGCGACGGCCGGGGCACTCCGGCGGATGCCAACGCCCCCGCTCAGTCCACCTGATCAGTATTTATCCAATCGATGTGAAACGGGACGCCAGGGAGGAGGACCTCCCTGGCGTTGCTGTTTATTACGGTTCATGAAGACGTGTGGCCGGTCCATCGCACGTGATGGCTGGTATTGATTTATTTGTCTCTAAGCGGGTGGGGGAAGTTGCTCGACAAGCAGGCGGGCCGCACATAGGCTCCCTCGTACTGCCTAGACAGGACCCACGGGCCAGACGTGACGTGAAAGAACCCAACGAGGGGCACATGTCCAACGCCGCGCGACCCCAGCTCAACCCCGTCAGCCCAGAGAATCTCACCAATCCGGTGCCGCTCTACCATGAGCTGCGCACCCACGAGCCGGTGTACTGGTCGGACGCGGTGCATGCTTGGTTCGTCAGCCGTTACGACGACGTGTTGGCTTGTCTGCGCGATCCGCACCTGAGCGCCAACCGGCTCAAGCTCTTCGAGAACCAGATGAGCGCCCTGGGGACGGACGTCATCCGGGACTACATGGCGGTCTCCAGCCGGCAGATGCAGATGCGCGATGGTGTGGACCACCTACGCCTGCGCCGGCAGGCCAGCCCGGGCTTCTCGCCCCAGGCACTGGATGCCTGGCGGCCGACGATCCGCCGCACCATGGAGATGCTCGTGGACCGGGTGCTGCCCCTGCGGCGCATGAACTTGGTCAAGGAGCTGTCCTATCAGCTGCCCCCGCTCGTCATCGCCGAGCTGCTGGGCATTCCCGCCCAGGACCGTGGGCGCTTCCAGCAGTGGGCCTGGCCCATGGCCGCGTTCTCCCAGCCCACGCCGGGCGCGGACATCCTGACCCTGGCGCGCCAGGCCAACGAAGCCACCATCGAGATGTCCCGCTACCTGGTGGGGACCATCGAGGAGCGCCGCCACAGCCCGGGCCATGACGTCCTCAGCCGCATGGTGCAGGCCCAGCAGGACGGGCAGATGACGCTGGATGAGCTGGTGGCCAATGCCATCGTCATCCTCTCCGCCGGCCACCTCACCACCACGGATCAGTTCAGCAACGCCATCCATGATCTGTTGGCGCACCCGGACCAGTTCCAGAAGCTGAAGGACGACCCGAGCCTGCTGCGCTCGGCCGTGGAGGAGATCATCCGCTTCAACCCGGCGGTGCCCTTCACCTTCCGCATCGCCACCCGGGACATCCAGCTGCGCGGGCGCAACATCCGCCCGGGGGACATCGTGTTCCTGGGTCTGGCCGCGGCGAACAGGGATCCGGCGGTCTTCCCGGATCCGGACCGCTTCGACATCACCCGTGACAGCGTCCACCAGAAGCACATGAGCTTCGGGTTCGGCTCGCACCACTGTCTGGGAGCGGGTCTGGCGCGCCGCGAGCTGGAGATCGCCATCGAGGTGCTGCTGCACCGGATTCCCGGGCTGCAGCGGGACGAGTCCGAGGTGCCCCGGCTCAAGTGCCACAGCCTGCTGTTCCGCGGCCTCGAGGCCCTGCACGTGAAGTGGTGACGCCGACGGGCAGGGGGGCTGGACGTACCGGCGGGTGACCGGAGAGCATGAGCTCATGCGACTCCGGAGCGCCCTGGTGCGCCTTCTGGGGCTCGTCCTGGTCGCGTTCTCACTCCAGGCGTGCCCGAGCCCCGATGAGACTCCCCCGCCGACCTCCTCCTGTGCCTCCACCTGCGAGGGCTGTTGTCGTGTGGACGGCAGGTGCATGCCGGGCACGGCCCTCACCGTGTGCGGTAAGAGCGGGAATGCATGCCAGAGCTGCGCCGGCAGGGCGTGCGTCGACGGTGCATGCGCGGCGGTGGCCGACGCCGGGAGCACTCCGCCAGACGCGGGGACGACTCCTGACGCGGGCAACGTTCCAGATGCGGGCAACGCTCCTGACGCGGGGCAGGGGAGCGGTGACGGCGGAGTGGACGCGGGGCAGCCTCCGGACAGCGGAGTGGACGCGGGCGTCGTCGCCACGGGCAACGGTTGCGCGGATCCCATTCCGATCAAGGTAATCGACGGTGGCGCCCAGGTGGTGGGTGATACCTCCGGTCACGAGGATCGCGGCGCCGGTCCGTGCGGAGGGTTCGGCGGACGGGATGTGACGTACCTGCTCCAGGGTCCCTCGAGCGGGCAGCTGGTCGTCACCGTCGCGCCCCTCACGAGTGGTGGACTCAAGCCCGTCGTCTACATGAGCGAGCTGTGCGATACGCCGAAGTACTGCGTCGCCGCGGGGACGGCGGGCGGCACCGCCACGCTGGTGATCCCCGCTGCATCGAGCGGGAAGTACTACCTCTGGGTGGATGGGGCGCCGGGCACCGCCGGGTCGTACTCGCTCACCGTCAATGCCAGCGCGGCCGTGGGTGAGTCCTGCGGCGCCCCCATCCCGCTGCCGTTCGGCGAGGGCGAGGCGAATGTCTCGGTGGCGGACACGCGCTGGTCGAACGAAACGCGTGGGAGCTGCGAGACGTGGACGTCCAGCGGGGATCACGTGTACCGCCTCACGGTGGACCGCGTGCAGAACCTCGAGGTGAACGTGTCCGCGGAGGTCTTCCTGGGGGACACGTACCTGCGCTCCGTCTGTGGCGGAGGTGAGCTCGCGTGCAGCAGCAGCGCGGGCAACAGCAGCGTCATCCGCCAGCAGGAGCTCGCGCCCGGCACGTACTACCTCTGGCGTGACACGCCCGGGGACGAGTACGAGCTGTACGCGCACCTCTCCGACCCCATCCCGGGCGACACGTGCGCGAGCGCCAGGCCGCTCGTCTTCTCCAAAGGGGAGGAGGGCGGGACCGCGACGGTCACCACCTCCCTCCAGGGGACGTTCGACAACAACACCCCCGGGTGCGGCTCGTCGGCCCAGCCGGATCTCGTCTACACCTTCACGACCTCCAAGCCCTTCGACTTCCGCGCCAGCGCGAGCGGCCAACGCCTCTCCCTCCGGAGCGCCACCTGCACCGGGCAGGAGCTCGGATGCGGCGCCAATGGCCTCGCCCTGGGCCAGCTGCCGCCCGGGACGTACTACCTCTGGATCGACAACGACTCCTCGGGCGCCCGGACTCCGTTCACCCTCTCGGCTTCCCTCTCGCCTCCCTCCCTGGGGGACTCGTGCCTCGACCCCGAGCCCCTGGTGTTCTCCGGGGGCTCGCTCGGCGGCGATGCCAGGGCCCAGGGCGACCTGTCCACCCGCTTCGGCAACTCGCGCGCGAGCTGCGGCGGTGGCGGCGGCGATCACGTCTACACGTTCACCACGTCCACGACGCTGAACCTCCGCGCTTCCACGAGTCAGGGCCATACCCTGTATCTGCGCTCCGGAGCGTGTCCGTCGGACGTGGAGGTGGCCTGCAGCCGTTCCTATGAGGGGGTGGAGGCCGTCGAGCTGAACGCCGGAACGTACCAGCTGTGGGTCGACTCGGATTCGGGCGGCGGTGCGTACTCGCTTTGGGCTTCGCTGACGCGGCCCGCCTGCCAGGACCCCCTTCCGCTCGTCTTCTCGGGCGGGGACACGGGCGGGCCTGCCACCGCGACGGCCAGCGGCAGCACCTTCACCGCGTTCTCCACCACCCAGGGCTCATGCGGCGGCACCGGAGGCAAGGACGTGGCCTACGTGTTCGAGCTCACGGAGCCGCGGCGCCTCGACGCCACCGTCACGTCCACGAGCCCGTACCTGCGGCCGGTGCTCTACCTGCGCGCCAGTTGCGGCGCCGACGAGCAGGCCTGCGTGGCGGCCCCGGCGGCGGACTCCCCCGCGACGCTCTCCACCGGCGTGCTGCCACCTGGGAGGTACTACCTCTGGGTGGACGGGTTCACCGGCTCGGCGGGCCCGTATTCCCTGTCCGCGACGCTGCGCTGACACGCGAGGTGAACGGAGGGGGACTCGCGGCGTAGGATGCCGGGCACATGGCCCCTTCCGACGCCGCGTCCGGGACCCTCGAGTTCTCTACTCCGCTTCTCTGTCAGCAACTGTGGAACGGTGACCATCAGGTGTTCCCCGTGGTCGCGCCGGCCCTGACGAGCCACGCCCCCACCCGCGAGGCCTGTCTCGCCGAGCAGCGCCTGTTCCTCGAGGAGCACCTGTCCCACGCCGAGCCCGAGGAGCTCGCGCGCTTCTCCCTCCCCGCGCAGGTGCGGCTGGAGATGCTGGAGATCCTCGCGCCTCGCGCGGATCTCCCCAAGCGCCTCGTCAAGCCCACCACCGTCGAGCTGGCCACGATCGTCGTGCCCCTGGCGGAGGAGCTCTGGGTCTTCGTCCCCGCGCTCGACCACACGGTCCACGTGGGCAGGAACCAGGACGTCCGGGAGACGGTCCGCGCGGACGTGGAGCAGCTGCTCGCCGCTCGCGAGCCGACCGCCCATGAGTACCTGCGGCTGCTGCCACCCAAGTCGGTGACGCTCGAGACCCTCCACCTCCAGCTCCGGCGCCAGGACGCGAGCGAGAAGAGCCGCCAGGCGAAGAAGAAGCAGCAGGAGAAGCTCAGGCGCGAGCAGGCGCACGAGGTGCTTCTCTCCGTCTCCACCCCGCTGCATGATCGCGACGAGGCCCGGCATGGACCTCCGCTCATCGGCCGGGACACCGAGCTCGCCCTGCTGTCGAGTCTGCTCGGCGGCGAGAAGCGGCAGGGTGTGCTGCTCGTCGGCCCGGAGCTCTCGGGCAAGACGGAGCTGCTCCTCGCGTGGTTGCGCGCGGAGCGGAAGGTGGGCCGCCAGCGGCGCGTATACGCGACGAGTGGCTCGCGGTTGATCGCCGGCATGTCCGGCTTCGGCCAGTGGCAGGAGCGCGTGCTGCGCGTGATGCGCGCGGCGCAGGAGCTCGATGCCGTCCTCTACTTCGAGAACCTCGGCGAGCTGCTCGCGCAGCACTCCACCGAGTCCATCGACATCCCCGGCGCGATGAAGCCCTTCCTGGAGGAGGGCAGGGTGCGCCTGCTCGGCGAGCTCACCCCCGATGCGTTGGATCTGCTGGAGAGCCGGCACCCCGGACTCTTCGCCGTGCTCGGGCGCGTGCGTCTGGAGCCGTTGGATGTGCGCCACACCCGCGAGGCCCTGCGCGCCCGGTCGACCTGGCAGCGGAAGGCGGAGTCCTCCCGGCCCACGCTGGCCGATGACGCGGTGGAGCCGCTCGTGGACCTGGCCGAGCGCTACCTGCCGGGCCGCGCGCTCCCGGGCAAGGCCCTGCGGTTGTACGAGGAGATGCGGGCGGGTCTCCAGCAGGAGCGCACGGGCAACGGCCAGGCCCCCGTGCTCACCCGTGAGCGGGTGTACTCGCTCTTCAGTCTGAAGACGGGTGTCCCCGAGTTCCTGCTGCGCGAGGATCGGGCACTGCTCGCCGCCGAGGTCGAGGCGCACTTCCGCCGCCAGCTCATCGGCCAGGAGCTCGCCGTGCGCCGCGTCGTGGAGACGCTGTGCATGGTGAAGGCGGGACTCCAGCCCCAGGGCAAGCCGCTGGCCACCTTCCTCTTCGTGGGCCCCACCGGCGTGGGGAAGACGGAGCTCGCGCGGCTGCTCGCCACGTTCCTCTTCGGCTCGTCCGAGCGGTTGTTCCGCTTCGACATGAGCGAGTTCATGGACGCCTGGGCCGCCGAGCGTCTCATCCGGGGCAACGCCCAGGGCGAGGGGCTGCTCACGCGGCGCGTCCGGCAGCAGCCCTTCTGCGTCCTCCTGCTCGATGAGATCGAGAAGGCCCACCCGGCCGTGTTCGATCTGCTCCTGCAGGTGTGCGGGGAAGGGCGGCTCACCGATGCGCGCGGACAGACGGCCTGGTTCCACAACGCGCTCATCATCATGACGAGCAACCTCGGGGTGGCGCACCGCCGCAACCCGCTGGGCATCGGGGCCAGCGAGGTGGACGACACCTCGTACTACCTGCGCGAGGTGCACCGGCACTTCCGGCCCGAGTTCGTCAACCGCATCGATCAGCTCATTCCCTTCCACGCGCTCACCTCCGAGCAGGCGGCAGAGGTGGCGCGGCTCGGCGTGGACAGGCTGCGGCTGCGGCGCGGTCTGTTGCAGCGGGGCATCTCGCTCCACGTGCCGCCGGAGATCACCACCTCGCTCGCGGCATCCGGCTACCAGGAGGCCTATGGCGCCCGCGCCATGCGGCGGCACCTGGATCAGCAGCTCGTCGTCCCCATCGCCCGCGCGCTCTCCTCGGCGGGGCCGGAGGCCCAGGGCGGGCGACTGGTGATCGCCCCTCGCCCGGAGGGAGTCGCGGTGGAGCTGACCCGGGGGAGCCCCAGGTCCGCCCGGAGCCAGCTCAGCCTGGTGCGCGACCTTCAGTCGGAGCGGCGGACCCTCGACGCGCTCTTCCGGTTGGACGCGGTGGAGCACCTGCGGGAACAGATCGCCTTCCTCGTGGCCCAGCTCTCCCAGGGGGACCGCAACCCGCGCGGCCCCGAGGCCGTTCCGGTGGGCAAGCTGCAGAGCGATCACAGCCGGCTGGAGGAGCTCTGGACCCAGGCCCAGAAGCTGCGCTCGGCGCTCGTGGCCGCCGAGGAGCTGGCGCTCATGGCCCTCTTCGAGCAGCAGGACGCCACGCCCTTCGTCGAGGACGCCCACGAGCAGAGCCAGGCCCTCCGCCGGTTGATGCCGGCCCTGTTGCTCTCCCTGCAACCCCGGCGTGACGCCCTCACGATGATCCTCCAGGAGGCCGGTGAGACGCGGGCGCTCGAGCACTGGCTGCTGCCGCTGCTCGCGGACGCGCCCCGGCGCGGCTGGTCGGTCGGCGGCCGCCTGTCGGAGATCGGCAAGGGCAGCGAGCGCACGCGCAAGTGGGGTGACGTGCTCAACACCGAGGACCTGCGGCGGGCACTCGTCGACCCCTCACGCACCTTCCACGAGGTGCTGCTCTCGATCAACGGGACGAACGCCGGAGCCTTCCTGGCGCTCGAGGCCGGACTGCATCGCTTCCCCCCCACGGAGAAGGACGAGGCCGTCATGCTCACGATCCGGCCCGTGGCGACCTTCACCCTCCTGCACGAGAAGGAGCTCGAGCTGCCAGCCATCGCCCCACCGGCCCAGCCCCCGCTCAAGGAGCTCCGGCTGATGTCCGCCACCCGCGAGCACCTCCCCGAGGGAGAGCTCTCGCTGTGCGATGGCGCGCGCCAGTTCCACCTCGGCGGCCGGAACTATTTCCAGGAACTCGAGCTGATCCTCCTCGAACACATCCTCCACCTCGAAAAGGCCGGGAGCTTCGACCCCGAGAGTGGCTTCTCCTTCGCGCTCGATGTGCTCCGGGGGGCGAAGTCATGAACCTCACCCTCGCCGTCTACCAGAGCCGGGACGCCTCCGGCACCTTCCGCTGGATCACTCTCGGGCTCGGCCCCCATACCCGGGGCCGCGAGGGCAGGAGCACCGTCAAGCTCCAGCAGAAGCTCGTGGAGGACCTGCGCGGCATCATCGGCGAGCTCCCGGTCCGGGACCTGACCTGGTTCCAGTTCCCGCGCGGCCTGCGCTTGGAGCGCATCCAGCTCGAGCTCGACTTCAAGCGCGTCCACACCGCGGCCGAGACGCGGCGGCTGTCCGGCGTCTTCCCCCTCATCCTCGAGCCCCGCTTCCGCACGCGCGGCGAGCTCATGACCATCGCCTACCACCCCGCGCGCCAGGACGAGTGGTTCCCGGTCGATCCGGGTGCCAGCCTCGAGGAGCAGGCGAAGCTCTTCTTCACCCGCTCCTGGGCCCGGTTGGAGCCGTACCAGCACGAGTCCCTGCGCTCCAACCGCAAGGACAGCCTCAAGGCGCTCGCGTTCGTGGCCCGGCCCAGGTCGCTGCTCGACGAGCTCGGAAAGAAGAAGGGGCCCTGGGACGATCTGGAGCTCAAGGACCCGGCCGGGAAGAAGAAGAAGCCGAGCGGGGGCAACCAGGTGCTCCACAACCTGGGGACGAACCTCACCCTCCAGGCCGCGGAGGGCTCGCTCGAGACTGGGATGCCTCGTGTGCCCTATCGCGAGCAGTTGCAGCTGCTGCTCGGGGGCGAGCGGCGCACCCCGGTGCTCCTCGTCGGCCCTCCCGGCGCCGGCAAGCGCACCCTGCTCAAGCGCTTCGTGGCCGATCAGCTCGACGCCGATGGCTTCCAGACCCACCGCAACCTGGACAAGGTGACCGAGGTCTGGTCCATCGCCGGCAAGCGGATCATCGCCGGCATGAGCTACGTGGGCGACTGGGAGCAGCGCTGCCAGAAGCTGCTCGAGGACGCCAGGGGAGGGCGCCGCATCCTCTTCGTCGAGGATCTGCACGCCTTCGGACGCATCGGCCGCTCGCGCGACAGCGACACCCATCTCGCGCTCTTCTTCCAGGGAGCGCTCTCGCGGGGGGAGATCACCCTCGTTGGCACGGTGACGCCGGAGCAGCTCCAGCGCCTCGAGTCCGACGCCCCGTCCTTCGCCGCGCTCTTCACCCAGCTCCACGTGCGTCCCACCAGCACCGATGAGACCCTGCGGATGCTGCTGCACGAGGCGCGCGAGCTGGAGGCCCGGCAGCACGTCTCCTGGTCTCCCTCGCTCTTTCCGATCCTGCTCGAGCAGGCCAGCACGCTCTTCCCTGGCGCCGCGCTGCCGGGCAAGGCGATCGATCTGCTGCGCGAGCTCGCCACCGATCGGGGGGCCCAGGGCCCGGAGATCGGGATCGACGACCTCTTCACCCACCTCGCTCGCAAGACGGGCCTGCCGGACTTCCTGCTCCACCCCCAGGCGAAGCTGGATCCGGAGGACGTCCAGGAGGCACTCTCTCGCAAGGTGATGGGCCAGCCGAAGGCCGTCCAGGAGGCGTGCGATCTCATCGCGCGCATCCACTCCGGGCTCACCGATCCCCGCAGGCCCTATGGCGTCTACCTGTTCACCGGACCCACCGGCACCGGGAAGACCGAGCTCACCCGCGCGCTGGCCAGCTACCTGTATGGCGATGCGTCCCGTCTGGTGCGGCTCGACATGGCCGAGTTCCAGACGGCCGACGCCGTCGCCCGCCTCACCGGCGACGTGTTCCAGCCCGAGGGCCGGCTGACGCGCCTCATCCGCGAGCAGCCCTTCTCGCTCGTGCTGCTCGACGAGATCGAGAAGGCACACCCCTCGCTCCTCAACCTGCTCCTGCAGACGTTCGACGAGGGCCGGCTCACGGATGCCTCGGGAGAGACGGCGGATTTCACGCACACCGTCATCGTCATGACGAGCAACCTCGGGGCCCGGCGCAAGCCGGCGGTGGGCATCGGCGAGCCGGACGCGCGAGCGCTCGCGCTCGACGCCGACCGGGCCGTGCGCGAGTTCTTCCCGCCCGAGCTCTTCAACCGCATCGACCGCATCGTGCACTTCTCGCCGCTCTCGCGCGAGGCGGGCGAGAAGGTCGTCGAGAAGGAGCTCGCGCGGCTGCTGTCCCGGCACGGGCTGACGTCCCGCAACATCTTCGTGTCCGCCGACGAGGCGGTGAAGCGGCGCATCGTCGAGGAGTCCTTCGATGCCCACCTGGGTGCCCGTCCGCTCAAGCGCTACCTGGAGGAGAAGGTAGGTCAGGCCCTCTCCGAGGCCATCATCGGTGGACCCCAGGCGTTGATGCGCCTGTTCCAGCTCTACACCCGTGAGGGCGGTTTCGCCGTCCAGGCCGACGCGCTCGTCCCCCGCGAGCCCGCGGTCGAGGGGTTCGCCCTGGAGCCGCTCCTGTCCCTGCCCGTGGCGAAGCTGCGCGAGAAGATGATCGAGGCGCGCGACGAAGTGCAGCGGATGCGGCTCAGTACGGACCTCGGCGCGCTGTCCGAGCAGGTCCGCTTCCACCTCGAGCGGCTCCAGGCCGGAGACCGGGAGCACGCCGCGTCGCTCTACACCCTCGACTCGATGCGGATGTTCCTGGAGGAGTTCGCGGCCCAGCTGGAGTCCTTCGCCCGGGCTCCCGAGGACGAGGCGCGGGAGCTGATCGAGGTCGAGCGCTTCGGCGTCATGGAGCGCGCCGTGCACGATGACTACAAGGGCGGTGTGGATCGCATCCGGATCTTCGATCGGCGGGCGCTCGCGCCAGCGAAGGTCGTCTCCCGTGAGCAGATGCTCGACGCCCTGGCCGAGGTGTACTTCCTGCAGCGCATCCTCCGGGGTCTCTCCAGCCCCGCCCAGCACGTGGTCACGCTGGAGTTGCTCCCGCTCGGGCAGTGGCGGCAGGGCGCGGCCGAGGGCTCACTGCTCACCGAGTGGTTGTGCGAGGCCTATGCCGGCTCGCGCGGGGAGATCGAGGGCTTCGCCGCCCACCTCCCCGGAGGGGCCCGGGTGTCCGGTGGCCTCCGGCAGCTCCGGGAGTTCCTGCATGCTTCCCTCCTGGAGCCGGTGCACGTCGCGCTCAAGCTGGTGGGGCCGGGCATCCGGCCCTTCTTCGAGGGCGAGGCCGGGCTGCACGTCTGGCAGTCCTCGGGACGGCTCCCGGAGATCGTGAAGGTCCGCGTGCACGAGGAGAACGCGCCGGAGCCCGTGAGGCTGCTCGAGCTGCACGAGGCGAAGCTCCGGGCCTTCCACAAGGCGCGCCAGGAGGGCGCGAGCCCGCTGCCCGAGGATCCCGAGTCGGCCGCTCCCGTCGTCCGCGCCTACCGCTTCGAGCCGCCTTCCCGTCAGGGCACGGTGTCGGTGATGGAGATCGACGACTACCTGCTCACCTACAGCGGCAGCCACCGCGTCAAGCACCTCGCGGATGCCCTGCCCACCCTGTGGCGCCTTCGGATGAGCCAGAACCCATGAGCGACAAGAGCCTTCGCGTCTACTTCACCACCCACCACGACGGCCGGCTCACCGGGCAGCTCCTGCCCGTCTGGGAGAGCTTCTTCGACGAGCCCCCTCCGTCCGCCTACGGCACCAGCGAGTCCGAGGTCCAGGCGCTCCTGGAGACACGGGTGCGGCAGTTGCTGCTCGACGACCCCACGGCGATCAACCGCTTCCTGTGGGAGGAGGAGCTGCAGGCCCGGACCATCGCGGTCGAGGTCCACCCGCAGACCGTGCACAAGAAGCGGCCGATCATCTCCAAGGCGCTCGTCCCGCTGAAGCTGACGTACGTCTACGGGAAGATGGAGAGCGGAGCCTGGCGCGTGCGGGTGCCTCGCTTCGGCTGGTCGTTCGTCATCGAGGAGCTCTCCATCGCCCGCCAGGTGCTCCAGCACGCGCTCACCACCGCGCTGCTCGGTGAGAAGCCCAAGGGACTCTACGACTTCCGCCACGAGGGCGAGGAGTTTGTGCGGAGCTGGGATCCGGGGGGGCTGGAGCTGGAAGAGAAGCGCGGTTCCGGCGAGGAGCCTCCGCCTCCGGTGCTCGATCAGATCGGCGAGGAGCTGACGTCGCGCGCCCTGGGCAGCAGGCAGCCATCGCTGGTCCATGACGGCGGCTCCCTGGCGGACTGGCTCGCCTACGCGAAGCGCCAGCCGCCGCAGTCGCTCCTCCTCGTCGGAGGGCCCGGAGTCGGCAAGACGAGCCAGGTGCTCAGGCTCGCGCGGGTGATCGCGGAGCGGCGGCGAGAGGACAAGGAGGCTCGTCTGCCGAACATCTGGCGCACCAGCGCCGAGCGCATCGTGGCCGGAATGGTCTACCTGGGCATGTGGCAGGAGCGCTGCCTGAAGATCATCGACGCGCTCTCGTACGAGAACCACTACCTCTACGTGGACCGGCTCACGTCCCTCCTGGCGCCCCAGCCGGACGGATCGTCCATTGGAGATCTGCTCCTGCCCGCCGCGATGAGCGGGGAGATCTCCCTCATCGCCGAGTGCTCCGAGGCCGAGTTCGAGCGCTGCCAGCGGCGCTTCGCCGAGGCGCTGCGGCCCTTCCGCGTCATTCGCATCGAGCAGCCCGCGGCCTCGGAGATGCCGGCGCTCATGCAGCGCTACCAGGCGGTGAAGCACAGCCGGGTGAGCATCCACTCCCTGGGCCTGCGGCAGCTCGTCGGCCACCTGGAGACGTTCCAGCGCGACACCCTGTTCCCCGGGAAGGCCTTCCGTTTCCTCGACTGGTTGGAGCAGCAGGGCGAGCGCGGCAAGGCCCGGACGCTCTATCCCCGCGACGTCTCCGAGGCCTATGCCCGCTATACGGGACTGCCCCTCCAGCTCATCAGCGATGAGATCCCCGCCGAGCAGACCACGCTCGCGGCGCAGCTGAAGCAGGGCGTCATCGGACAGGAGCGCGCCTGCGAGCGGGCCGCGGGAGTGCTCGCGCGCTTCAAGGCCGGGCTCAATGATCCGGAGAAGCCGGTGGGCACGCTGCTCTTCGCCGGGCCCACCGGCGTGGGGAAGACCGAGCTGTCCAAGCAGCTCGCGCGCACGCTGTTCGGACACGAGGAGCGGATGATCCGGATCGACATGTCCGAGTACATGCTGCCCGGCTCGGCCCAGCGGCTGATGGAGGTGGGCCCCGGCATCACCAGCCTCGCCGAGCGCGTGCGCCAGCAGCCCCTGTCCCTCGTCCTGTTCGACGAGATCGAGAAGGCCCACCCGGATGTGTTCGATCTGCTGCTCGGCATCCTGGGGGAGGGGAGACTCACCGACAGCCTCGGGCGGCTGGTGGACTTCCGGATGACGGTGGTCTGCATGACGAGCAACCTCGGCGTCGAGCAGTCGGAGCCCGCGGGCTTCGGGGCCGAGCGCGGCGCGGAGGACTTCCTGCGCGCCATCCGTCAGGCGTTCCGCCCGGAGCTGTTCAACCGGATCGATCACGTCATCCCGTTCCGCCGGCTGTCGGAGGCGGACGTGCTGCGCATCGTCGACCTGGAGCTGGAGAAGGCGGCCTCACGCGCGGGGCTGTTGCGGCGCCGATTGAGGCTGGTGGTGGAGCCGGACGCGCGGGCCTGGCTCGCCCGTCACGGGTACGATCCGAAGCTGGGGGCTCGGCCGTTGAAGCGGCTCATCGAGGCCAGGGTGATGGCCCCCATCGCCGTGAGGCTCTCGGCGGATTCCGGACTGGAGGGCGCGATGCTCCCGGTGGTCGTCGCCGGCACCCAGGCCGAGCGGATGCTGCGGCACGAGTACCGGGCCCTCGCGACGGTGCTCGATGACTGAACGGCTGCATCTGCTTCTGGCGGACGCGGAGGAGCAAGCGCCGGTGCTGAAGGCCGGGCTGGAGTTCCGCGCGGTCTGGGACAGCCCGAAGCCCGGCCAGCTCCCGCGCCGCGTGGAGGCGCATACGCTCGATGCGCCCGGCGGGGATCCGAACGACCTGGCCGCGCAACGCTGGGGAGTGATCGCGCCAGAGGGCAGGGAAGGGGATGAGATGCTCCAGGCGCTCGAGCCGCTCATCCGCCACCGGGAACGCCAGCAGGGCGCCTGTGCGCGCCGGTACCGGGTTCCTCCCGGCATGGACGCGGAGGCGGCGGTCCGGTGGAGGGATTCCGAATACCGCGCCGAGGATGTTCCCGAGGAGGAGCGGCCCCGGTACCTGCTGGTGCTCGGGGATCTCCATCAGGTGTCCATCGAGCTGCAGCAGGTGCTCGTGCACAGCGCCTTCGTGGGCCGGCTGCACTTCTCCGGGACCGGGGGCGGGACGGACCTCGAGGGCCATGCCGCCTATGCGCGGAAGGTGCTGGCCAGTGAGCACGCACGCGAAGCCGCCGAGCTGCCCGAGTCCCTGTTCTACACGGCGCTCGACGGCTCGGGCGCCACCGAGTGGGGAGAGCGCCTGCTGGTGCAGCCGTGCCTGGAGGCGATGAAGACGAAGTGGGAGCGGAAGCATCCGGGGATTCGCGTCCAGCGCGTTCCGTACGGGAGCGGCGGTGTCGACGAGCTGGTGGATGCGGCGGGGCGGGCGCGCGCGGGGGTGATGCTCACGGTCTCTCATGGCCTCGGGGCGCCCCCATGGGGGTGGTCGTCGGTGGAGCGGCAATGGGCGATGCAGGGAGCGCTCAGCCTGGGGTCCGGTCAGGTGCTGTCCGGAGACATGCTCCGGAGCACGCCCTTCCTGCCGGAGGGCATCTGGTTCTGTCTGGCGTGCTTCGGGGCCGCCACTCCGCCGGTCAGCGCCTTCCATGCGTGGCTGGAGATGCTCGCCCAGGCCGGGGCGTACCCGGGGTCTCCCGAGGACGTGTTGCGGTGCCTGCCCCAGCCGGGACAGCGGCCCTTCCTGGCGGCGCTGCCCCAGGCCGCACTGGCCAACCCTCTCGGACCGCTGGCGGTGATCGGTCACAGTGACCTGGCCTGGTCCGTGGGGTTCTCCGACCCGGACAACCTGCATCGCGGCCGTGCCTCCAGGTTCCTCTCCGTGCTGGAGACCCTGGCGCGTGGAGGCCGAGCGGGCGTCGCGCTCGATGCGCTGATGCGCTTCTACCGGGAGGTGAACGACTCCCTGATGGCGCTGTACCAGCTCCGACAGGACGCGGCCGTCCGGCACAAGCCAGACCCGGTGAATCCCGCGAGGCTCGGTGGGTATTGGATGCTGCGCAATGATCTGCGTGGCTACATCCTGCTGGGGGATCCGGCGGTGCGGCTTCCCTTGAAGACGGCCTGAGAGTGATGCGAGCCGTGACGCTCGTCGTAGGGCTGACTCCACCGCCCGGTCGGGCGAAGAATCTGGGCTACACGCCGCGCGTGGCCGCAGCGCACGAATGGGTGGAAGGGGTGAGCGACGAACATTCGCGCGTCCTGACCGCGGTCCCTCGTGACGCCGTGGAGTCTGGGCGGCGGAGCGCCACACTGACCCGTCGGGCGGTCCATGCTGCCATCGATGACGTATCAGGCTCCACCCACCGTATCGCCGGCTCGCTCTCCAAACTCGCGGCCAATCAGGCGGGGATCGGCGGTCGAGTCAATGGTCTGTTTGGCCGCTACGTCGTCTATGGCGCACAGCAATTGCGATGGAGCAACGCCGCGCTCGGTGGCGCCACCACGCTGGCGGACGCTGCCTCGGAGGTGGATGACCCGGACATGGAACTCGCCCTCCTGCGCCTCACCGGCCCACGGCTCCAGGCAGCCATGTTCGGCTCCCTCCTTCTCGCCGCATGGCTCGATTTCCTGAATACGTCGCAGCTGAGCAGCCAGGTCCCCCCGGCCCGGGACACGCTTGAGACGCGGAGCTGCACCGTCTTGCCATCTCCGAGGTCGACCCGATAGTCGCCGCCCTCTTCCACGCGAGAGCCGTCGCCGTCGAAGCGGAGGACGCAGCCCTCTGGGTTACGAATGACGGCGGCGCCAGGACGATGATGGTGGGCGCCGCCAACTGTGCCGTGAACGCTGACTCGTCCAATCTCGGCTCCAGCGGTGTCATACAGGGTTGCCATGCGCGTTCTCCGGGCTGCGGAAGGCGAGGCGGCGCCTCGCGGGGTGAAGAGTTTGAGGGCTCCCCGCGAGCGGCGCGAGCGGTGGCCCATTCGGCGGTGCCGCGAAGAGACGAGACTCCGGGCCTTTGCGGGCCCGTCCCCCCCCCCTGTAGGGTTGGCCTTCCTGCATCCTATCCTCTGGGGCTGATGCTCCTGGGGGAGGCCAGCGCCATGTTGAAGAAGCACCCGAGTCCTGCGGTGGGGGAGGGCGGCGGAACGCAGCTCGATGTCCGGCGGAGCCCGCCACCCTGGGCGCCGGCCGGGGCCCTCTGGCTCATTGTCCTGTTTCTCCACGCGGCCTGCGCCACGCAGGGGCCCGGGGCGGGGAGAGGGGCCGGGGGCGGTCGCGCGGGGGAGGAGGCGGCGGAGAGCGAGGCGCGCTCGGCGCCGAGGGAGCTGCAGCCGGTGCTTGTTGTGTACGCGGCCGAGGTGGAGGCGCGCGGCAGCACGCGGGTGCTGGCCGTCACGCGGGAGGAGTACCAGCGCGCGGTTGCGCAGCTCCTCCAGCACCACCAGGTGCACGGAACGCCCCAGGAGGCCGCCCAGGGGCTGCTGCAGGCCATGCCCGAGGAGGAGCTGCTCGCCGAGGTGTACCGGGACAGGGTTCTCGCGCTGGTGCCCCTCACCGACAAGGGCTCGCTCGTCCCCGAGGCCGAGGCGGCGCTCAAGGAGAAATACCTCCGGTGGTGTCAGCTACGGGGCGGCGGTGACTGCCTTGGCCTCTTCACGGACGGGCCCTACCTGCGCACGGACGACAGGCGCACCCTGGCGCTCGCCCTGGCCTTCGGGGGTGTGCTCGACGAGACGCGGGCGGCCCTCGGACGCGAACTCAGCCCGCAGGCGCTGCTCTCCTCGCTGGTGTGGGCCGCGGGCCTGTACCTGGCGCTCTGGCTGCTACCGGAGCCCAGCACGAAGGCAGTGGCGGCCGCGCTCTCGGTGGTGCTGCTGGCCTGGCTGGGTGTGGACGCCATGTGGGGCCTCATGGACGGGTGGGCCAGCATGGCGCACGCGGCGCACGAGGCCACCACCTTCGAGGAGCTGCGCGACGCCGGCGAGGCCTTCGACAAGCGCATAGGGACGGACGCGGCCCGGGCCCTCATCCTCGCGGTGGCCACTCTCACCGGGCGGACTCTGGGCGAGGTGGCGACGCACCTTCGCTCGCTGCCGAGGTTCAGCCAGATGCAGGCGCAGTGGGCCGCCCAGGGAATGGAGGGCTCGGTCGCGGTGGCCATGGAGGAGGCGGCCGCGGTGGAGGTTGTGGTGGAGCAGAGCCGCGCCCTCGTCGTCCTCACCTCCCCGCAGGCGCCGGTTGGCATCAACGTCCTGGCGCGGAGCAGTAGCTCGGGAGTTGGTGGAGGGCACACGGGCACCGTGGCCATCCAGCACCGCGGTGGCAACAAGCAGGTCATCCTCAGCAGTGGGGAGCGGTGGCACCTCCCGCGAGGCAAGAGTTACAGGGACATTCCGGCGGAGGACCGGCTGGGCGACGAGCTGCAGGCTGCCGTGAGGGAGGAAGCGGCTAGGTGGTCCCGGGCTATGCTGTCGGATGACGAAGTGCGGGCAATCGACAGGATGCGGCGCCGCGGCTTGGAGCATCGTGTGAATCTCCTGGAGCGCCAGGCGCGAGGGCGATGGGTCGAGGCGCAGGTGAAGGACCGTTTCCCGGGCTTGTCGTGGAACAGCCGGGGCGTCGACATCACGGGCCCGAGCGGACAGAGTTACCATTACGAAATCCTGTCCGGCACCGAGTCGAACTTCGCGCTGCACGGGCGCCGGATGGGCAGCACATTCTTCCGCATGATCTTCTTCTGAGGTCCTCGTGACTCCCAACATCCACTACGAGAAGCGAGAGATCATCGGCGAGCGGCTGGAGCTGCTGAAAGGCCCGTTCTACTGGCTCGGCCCCGACCTGACGCTGCGCGACTGCACGGTCATCATCAGTGCCGCGCGGCGCGCACTGAGCCTGGTATCAGGGCAGCTCGTCAACTGCACCATTCAGGCGAAGGGCCAGCTGAAGGGCCTGCCGTGGGCCACGATGAAGCTGAAGGGGTGCCGGTTTAAGGGTAGCTACACCGGCAATGACTTCGGCTTCCGCGAGGACGTGGACGAGAGGTGGAGGGCGGGTGGGATCGACGACTGCGACTTCTCCGAGGCGCAGCTCGAGGGGTGCCGCTTCTTCAATTGCGACATGGCTTCGATTCGGCTGCCGCGCTGGCCGTGCTTCACCTTCCTGGACGCACGCCGGCATGCGGCGGAGCTGGCGCGGCGCGGGTGGCCTGGGTCCTTTGACTCCGTCATCAGGACGGTATGCGATCCGCCAAAGGGCACGGTCGCGTCGGCGTGGCACGCGCCCACCATTGCGAAGAAGAGCGACACAACTGTCGAGGAGCTGCGCGCAGCCCTCGAGGGGGCGCCTGGGATCTTCATGTAGGGTCCGGGGTGGGGCCAATCCGTGCGCTCGCGCGCTTGGCGGTGATGTGCGGCGCGCTCGAGTTTAGGCAGGCCGAGAATGAGGAATTCGACGTGGCCGTCGAGCGTGCGCGCGCGAGCCTGGTCATCACGCGCTCTCGCATCCGTAAGAGCCTGCGTGCCTTTCCCGGGCAGGTGCCCGACAACGAGGAGGAGCTCGCCGGTACGTAGGTTCCCGAGATGCGGGCTGCTCGCGGAACGGATTCCTCTGGCAGCATCGAAGGGCGAGCTCCGCCGGGTGTCTAAGCCATGTGGACTAAGGTTCACATGGCTTAGATCGCAAATGGCCCGGCGAATGGAACCAGATGATCATGGAGGCGCTGCAGAAAGCAGAGACCAGGGCTGGCCGGATGTTGAAGCCGAGCGAGATCCTGAAAGTCGTCGCGGGGTATATGAAGGAATACAACATCCCGATGAACTTCACCCCGTGGAGAGGACGATGAGTGAAGGACATGCTTGGCTGGGTAACTGGAAGGCCCGCCTGTATGAGCGGGTCCGCGAGCTTGGTTATGATTCGCTCACCGCCTTTGCCCAGGCGCGCCCCACTGCCTCGTTGGTGGAACTGGCCAAGGAGCTTGGCGAGGACGACGTCGCCGGGATGCAGGTGTTCAGAGGGTTGCTCATCGAGGCAGAGCAGCGCAATCAGGTCACACGCCTGGTGCGCGAACAACTCGTACGCGAGCTGTCTCAGCACCTTCCGAACGGCTGGCCGGCCGTGCTGGACGACACCAACCGTTTCGATATCGCCCACGCACTCGCCCGTTGGAGTACCTACACCCCCGTAACCCATAAGGCTCGTGTCGACCAGGTCGGCGATGCGCTCCTCGCCACGCCGCCGCCTCCCGGTTGGCGCCCGCTTGGTCCGGACGACGAGCTACTCCGCACGCTCCTGCCCGACGAGGAAGTCTGAGGTGGAGCCTCAAGGCGTCTGTCTGGAGAAAGGACGGCGGCCGTATGATTGCTCGCAGGCCTCATATTGTCGCCGGGCCTTCGTGTCGTCCTCGTCGAGATAGGTGCGGCGCAAGCCAATCGGCAGGCAGTCGGTGCTCACCTTCCGCAGTGCCTGCTGGAGCACTGGAATGGACAGGGTCCAGATCCTCGCGACCCCGTCCTCGGAAGCCGTGACGAGGCTCTGGCCATCCGGGCTGAACGCGGCCGAGTAGACGACTCCCCCATGAACCCGAAGCACCACGGGCGTTCCCGCGCTATCGGTGCTCCATATCCGGACCGTGCCGTCCTCGGAGGCGGTGACGATGCGTCTCCCATCCGGGCTGAACGCGGCCGAGTAGACCCCTGCTTCGTGTCCCTGAAGCACCACGCCGGTGCCCACCCCATCGGCGCTCCATACGCGAGCCGTGCCGTCCCTGGAGGCCGTGACGATGCGCTGCCCGTCCGGGCTGAACGCGGCGGAGGTGACCCGGCCCTCATGCCCTTGAAGCATGACCTGGGGTCCCTCGCCGTTCGTGTGCCACACGCGGGCCGTGCCGTCCTCGGAGGCCGTGACGATCCGTTGCCCATCCGGGCTGAACGCGGCGGAGGTGACCCGGCCCTCGTGTCCCCGAAGCGTGACCGGGTGCCCTGAACCATCGGCGCTCCACACTCGTGCCGCACCGTCCTCGCAGCCGGTGACGATGGACTGGCCATCCGGGCTGAACGCGGCGGAGAGGATCCTCCCTTCCTGGCTCCGCAACTCCACCTCGGGCGTCCCCTCGTTATTCGCGCGCCGCACCCGGGCCGTTCCCTCCGAGACGATGACGACGCGCTGCCCATCCGGGCTGAATGCGGCCGAGTAGACCTTTCCCTCGTGGCCCTGGATCACGGCGAGGGGCTCCGCGCCATCGGTGCGCCACACCCGCGCCGTGCCATCCTCCGAGGCGGTGATGACGCGTCCCCCAACCGGACTGAACGCGGCGGAGACGACCCGCCCCGTATGTCCCTGGAGCCGTAGGGGAAGGCGCGGGCCCTCGATGCTCCACACCCTGACCGCGCCATCCCGGGAGGTGGTGACAACGCGCTGGCCGTCCGGACTGAAAGCCGCGGTGCGGACACTCCCTCCGTATCCCTGGAGCACCACCGGTGCGCCCGTGCCATCGGCGTTCCACACCCGGGCCGTGCCGTCCTCGGAGGCGGTGACGATGCGCCGACCATCCGGGCTGAACGCGGCGGAGACGACCCAGCCCCCGTGTCCCTGGAGCACCACCGGAGCCACCGAGTCATCCGTGCTCCACACTCGCGCCGTACCATCCCAGGACGCGGTGACGATGCGCCGCCCATCCGGGCTGAACGCGGCGGAGTGCACACTCCACTCGTGTCCCCGGAGCTCCTGGTGGGGTCGCGAGTCGCTGACACGCCACACCCGTGACATGCCGTCCTCGGAGGCGGTGACGATGGACTGGCCGTCCGGACTGAACGCGGCGGAGTGCACGATGCCCTCATGCCCCTGGATCACCCGAGGGGGTTCCGAGCCTCCAGCGCTCCACACCCGGACCGTGCCATCCTCCGAGGCGGTGACGATCCGCAGCCCATCCGGGCTGAAGGCCGCGGAGGTGACACCTCTCTCGTGACCCCGGAGCACCACGGGGGCTCCCGAGCCATCGGCGTTCCACACCCGGGCCGTGCCATCTTCCGAGGCGGTGACGATGCGCCGCCCATCCGGGCTGAACGTGACCGAATGGATGGGCCCTTCATGTCCCCGGAGCACCACGATGGGGCCCGAGCCGCCAGCGCTCCACACGCGGGCCGTGCCATCCTCCGAGGCGGTGACGAGATACGAGCCATCAGGGCTGAACGTGGCGGACAGGGCTTGAAGCCCTCCCAGCGTCAGCTCGGGCGGGTAGGCGGCCAGGAGCTCATAGGTGAGCTCCATCCAGCCGGGGATGTCCGCGGGCCGGTCACTCTCCAGGAGCAGCTTCGAGGCCAGGGCGGGTTGGTTGCGGCTCACCAGCTCCCGGGCTCCCGCGAGCAGGAACAGCTCGTGCGTCCGGCCCGCCTGGGCGAGCGCGTCCTGCCGGGCCTGATCCGAGACCTTCGTCTGCATCCAGATCCAGACGAGCAGCGTGCACAGCACGAGTGCCGCCGTGGAGGCCGTCGTGGCGATGAGCTGAAGCCGCCGCCTCCGCTCCGCTTCTCCCCTGAGCCTCCGGTCCGCCTCCTCCTTCAACCTGCGCTTCTCCTCCTCCTCCCGCTGCCTGCGCTCCTGGTGCTCCTGGAGCTTGCGCCGCGCCTCCGCTTCCTCGCGCCGCCTGCGTTCGGCCTCCTGCCGCTGCTGCCGCGCCAGCTCCCACTCCCACCGCAACCGCTCCCGCTTGAGCTGCAGCACCTTCTTCGCCAGCCAGTCATGCCCCAGCTCGAAGTACCGGCTGCCCTGGTGCTCCTCCGCGTGCAGCACCCGCGCCTTCTCCAGGTGCGCCAACACCTGCTGCGCGCTGCTGGCCGGCAACGCGGCGCGCGCCTGGTTCTCCATCAGCAGCGTCCGGCCGCCGTTCTCGTCGATCAGCCGCTCCTCCAGCAGCCGCTCCGCGTCCGCCCGCAGTGGCCCCAGCTCGTCCAACGTGAACTCCAGGTAGCGATTGAGGATCGGCGCGGCCTCGATCAGCACCACCTGATCTCCACCCCGCACCTCCTCCTCCCAGAGGGCCCGGCAGACGATCTGCGCGTACGTCGCCTGCACCTCCGCCTCGGGTGACTTCTCCTGCCCGGGGGTCCGCACCTGGAGGATCAGCTCCCGCATCTGTTCGGGCGCCCAGGTCAGGGCCGGCCTGCCCGCCGCCGCGGCCCGGCACGCCACGTTCTGCATCTCCGCCACCGTGAGCGGGCCCAACCGGAACCCATGCTCGAGCAGCACCCGGTGTCCCCGCGCCCGCTCCCGGAAGGGCCCCAGGTAGTCCTCGCGCAGCGCCAGCAGGAGCCTCACATTCGGGGCCGACTGCCGCGTGAGTGCCGCCAGGCGCTCCAGGAGCACGTCCACCTTCTTCGGATCTCGCAGCGGAAAGAAGAGCTGCTCGAGCTGATCCAGGTAGAGCAGGATGGTCTGTTCCGAGCCCAGGAACGCCTGGCGCACGGCCTCGTCCAGTGCCTCCTGGCCGTGGCGGCTCCCCTCCAGATCGAGCTGGTCGCACATGGACTCGACGAGCCAGTCCAGGGGCTCTTTGTCCGCGGGCCACCCGTCGATGATGACGGTGCGGTGCTCGTGCTCCTCCTCCAGGACGGGGATGGCCCCGGCGCGCACCAGCGAGGATTTCCCCGCCCCCGAGGGACCGGAGAGCGTGGTGCACGAGTAGGCGAGGAGGTGGCTCACCAGCCGCTGGGTCATCTCCTCGCGGCCGAAGAAGCGGTCACGATCCGTGGTGCGGTAGGGCTGGGGGCCCGGAAAGGGATTGAGGAGGATCCCATTGCCCGTGGCGGGAGCGAGCATCATGGGACCTCTTGGGGCGCATGGGCCTCGAGCTGGGTGACGAGCTCCGCGTCCCCCAGCTCCAGGGCTCGCACGCCCTGCTTGCTGGGCAGACCATCTCCCCGCTCCCACAACACCTGTTCCTTCTCGCCGGGCTCCAGGAGCACGAGGCTCCGGGTCGGCAGCTTCTTCCCGTCGAACAGCCGGTGCAGCAGCATCCGGTGGTGCCAGGTCAACATGGACAAGCCCAGCAGCAGGGCCGGCTGGTTGCGCAGCGCGGCCAGCAGGGGCGTGGCGAGATCCGGGGGCAGCCAGTCCTCCAGTCTGCGGCCTCCCAGCAGATAGTCGTCCTCGGTGAGGAAGGGCTCCTCGAGCTCCAGGGGATGGCTGAGCGGGTAGCCACAGTAGGGGCGGAACACCACGATGGACTGGCGGGGATTCATGGCCTGGTACAGCTCCTGGAGCTGACCGTCCTCGGGAGTCAGTCCCGGCGCCGGCAGGTGCAGGCTCTTCCAACCGTCACCCTGGTGGGCGGTGCGCCACATCACCCGGATCCGCGACCCGCCCGGCCCCGAGGGCTGGAGGGTGCAGATCGTCCGTCCCGGTTGCTTCCGCGCGAGCGCGAGCTCCAGCACCGGGAGCCGCAGCAGGGTGAGGTGAAAGCCGGGGACGAGCCACCGCGCCAGCGCCTCGACGAGCGGAGAGTGGCGGGCGATGTTCTCGAAGATGTCGCGGAACTCGACCTCCAGGGCGCTCTTGTTGAAGCGCAGCGCGTAGCGCTGGGTGAGGGCGCTCATCGGCAGTCCGGGAGGCGGGTTCTCCTGGGCATCCCGCCTCAGCCGTTGCTGGAGACGCTCGCGAAACTGCTCCAGCAAGGGGCGCTCGTTCCTCCAGCGGTCTCCCAGCACCAGCGAGAAGCGCTCCCCCAGCACCCCCTGGAGGGCCGGGGGCATGAACGAGCGCTCCGCCGGAGCCGTCGTGGGGGCCGGAGCAGGGGAGAGCTTGCGGCGCTTGAAGTTGAAGAGGACGGGGTTGCTGCCGCGCAGGTACAGCACGGGGGAGAACGCGGCGGCGCCGCTCGGGGACTTGCTCAGCACCATGCGCCTGGCGACGTTGAGGCTCTGGGCCACGTCGCCCTGCTGCTTCGCCGCGCTGGTGAGCGCCTTGTAGAAGGCGGACGAGCACAGCCGGGCCACGTTGGCATCCACCGGCCACAGGTAGGCGATGACGGCCTCGATGCCGTGCTGCACCAGCAGCTCCGCCGCGCTGGCCAGGGGCCCCGGTTCGGCTCCCCGGCAGGCCTCGAGGACGATCAACCGGAGATCCTTCCGGTCCAGCTGCTTGATCTCCTGGGCCAGCAGCTCCACGTCGAGCCAGTGCTCCTGGCCATCGTGATCCACGAGCCGCAGCTGGGGCGTCGACTCCTGGACGCGCCCGTGACCGATGAAATGGAGGATGTGCAGCTCCCGCTCGTCCCTCAGTCGCTCGAAGAGATAGTCCTCGCTCGCGCTGACTCCGGCGATGGGCTCCAGCCACGTGAGCTCCCCGGCCTCGATGGACTCCTGGAGCTTGAGCCGCAGGGGCTCGTGCACGGTCAGATCCGAGGGCGCCACCACCATCAGGTGCACGCCCCTGCCGACGTCGCGGGCCTGCCAGGGTTCCCCGGAATGGACTCCCCGGACGGGGAACAGCGTCGGCGAGTTGCCCAGGAAATGGCGGTTCGTCCTGGGCTCGCAGAGCGCTTCCCAGGGGAAGGCCTTGAGCTCGCTGTCCTGGAGCACGAGGCGCAACAGCACCTTCCTGTCGTCCGCCGCTTCGTGCAACCGCGACAGCGTCCGCTGGAGATCCCCCCGGAAGATCGCCTCGTGGAACGCGTGGGCCTGTCGGAGGAGCCCCGGCTCGATGGGTCCGGCTTCCTCGACTGCTCGCTTCAGGTTCGTGGCGAAGCCCCGCAGGAGCTCCGGGGAGAAGGACGGGTCGAGGGCATGTGACGGAGGATTCTCCTCGCGGCTGCTACGTGCCGAGATCCGCGTCTCGGAACCGACGCGCGAGATGGTGATCTCCAGCCACGGATTCCTCTCGACTCTTGGCATGCACCGGTGAGGATAGCATCCCGACCCGGGACTCCTCGAACACGCCCCCTGGGACAGCGTCCTGCCAGGTTACTCCCAGGACACCTCGAACTCGACGTCGAGCGGTGCCGTCTGCCGCGAGGCCACCTTCAGGTTCCGGGCCCTCGTGGCCTCGAAGAGCGTATGCAGCGCGCCCTCGATGAAGGGGGCGGGAGCGGAGATGCGCTCGATGAAGAGCACCCCTCGCGTGGAGCCCTCCCACCTCAGTGTGCAGTGTCCACCCCGGAGTCCCATCCTGTGTGTCGCCGGGAGGTTCTCGAGCAACCGCTTCGGATTGCCTTCCACCACCACCTGCAGGGCCCTGCCCGCGGCGGAGTCGAAGAACTTCATCACCGTCCGGGCGCCCATCACCCGCAGGGCTCCCTCGAAGCCGCCATACCTGTCGCTCAGGCGCTTCGCCGCGGTGTAGAGCATCCGGACATAGGACTCGGTGGGGTAGCTGAAGAAGTCCAGGTACCGAGGCTCCCCAGCGGCGCTCAGGCAGTGCTTCACGGCGGACTCGTCTCCCAGCAGCCGCACCACCTCCAACACGGAGTTGAAGAAGAACCCACGCATGGTGTGCGTGGGGTCCAGGGAGGTCAGTCGCTGGAACAGCTCCTCCTCGGAGCCGAGACTCGTCATGGCCTCCACCTTAATTCACGGTCCGGGGGCCTGAGAAATCCCATCGTGGAAGGAGTGATCAGCCGTTCACGCTCCCGGCACTGGAGTCATGAGTCACTCTTTCGTATCGTGTTCATCTCGCCCGCGGGTCAGTGTGCACGAGGCGGCAGACCCGGGCGCGGAGAGTCCGTGCCTGGACAGGAGGACTCCACCCGCTGACACGATGGTGACCTGCCGGAGGTACGAGCATGTCATGGCCTCCTCAGCGCGCGTCGAGACTCTCCGGGTCGAAGATGAAGTGAAGCCCAGGCTACGCGGTGTGTCACACGCGTTCGCGTTCGTGGCGGCGATCGCCGGGTGCTTCTTCCTGGCGCTGGCTCCGGTCGAGGGCGTGCTGCACCTGGCCGGCATGGTGTTCGGCTTCAGCCTCGTGCTGATGTTCGGCATCAGCGCGACGTACCACTGTCCCAACTGGAGTCCCGCCACCTACCGGCGCATCCAGCGGTTCGACCACGCGGCCATCTATGCCCTCATCGCCGGGTCCTTCACGCCCATCGCCGCGCTGGACACTGCGGGAGGGTGGGGCCCGCTGCTGCTCTGGGTGATGTGGGGCGCGGCGCTCACGGGCGCCGGGCTCGCGCTGTTGGGCCGCTCCGGGCCGCGGGGGCTCCGCTCCGTGCTCTATGTCGTGCTGGGGACGGTGTCGCTCCCGGTGATGCTGCGGCTGCCGGACGTCATTGGCCCGGCGCGTGTCGGGTGGCTCGTCTTCGGGGCCGTCCTCTATGCCCTGGGCGCCTGCGTCTACGCGCGCAGGTGGCCGGATCCTCGCCCCACCGTCTTCGGCTACCACGAGCTGTTCCACCTCATGGTCATCGCCGCGGCCTCCGTGCACTACGCCGTCATCCTCGACGTGCTGTGGCGCCGGTGAAGTAGCAAGCCCCCGGGCCCCTGCTTGCTCTCCACCCCGAGGGTTCTCCCTTGACTCCCGAGGTGCACGTGGGTATTTAACCAAAAGGATAATTAACCAGTTGGTTCAATGCTCCATGACCCCCGATCGACTGAGCACTACGTTCGCCGCACTCGCCGACCCGACGCGCCGCGCCATCCTCGCGCGGCTGGCGAAGGGGGAGGCGACGGTGGGCGAGCTCGCGGCGCCCTTCGACATGAGCCTCCCGGCGGTCTCCAAGCACCTCAAGGTGCTGGAGAACGCGGGGCTCATCTCGCGCGGCCGCGAGGCGCAGTGGCGCCCGTGCCGGTTGGAGGGGGAGCCGCTGCGGGACGTGGCGGCGTGGCTGGAGCACTACCGCCGTTTCTTCGACGAGAGCCTCGACCGGCTCGGGGACTACCTGGAGGAGTTGCGGAGCCAGGAGCCCGAGCCCGGTCGCAAGAAGTAGCCCCCTGCGAATCACCCCACCCACGAGAGGACGGAAGCGATGATCGACATGAAGCGCGACGTAGTGAGCACCACGGACCGGGAGATCATCCTCACGCGCGTGTACGACGCTCCGCGCGAGCGCGTGTTCGAGGTATGGACGAAGCCCGAGCACGTCTCACGTTGGTGGGGGCCGCACGGCTTCACCACGGTGACCGAGTCCATGGACGTGCGCCCGGGCGGCACCTGGAAGTACGTGATGAAGCATGCCGAGTACGGCGAGTTCGACAACCTCATCACCTACCGCGAGGTCGTCCGTCCCGAGCGCCTGGTGTACAGCCACGGCACGAGCACCGAGGTCGAGCAGTTCCACGTCACGGTGACGTTCGAGGCGCAAGGCGGAAAGACCCGCCTCACCATGCACAGCGTGTGGCCCAGCGCCGCGGCGTTCGAGGAGGTGCGCAAGTTCGGAGTGGAGAAGGGCGGCAACGAGACCCTGGATCGCCTCGCCGAGCATCTGGCTCAGCGGGCCTGATGACGAGAGCCGAGTGGATGGACGCGCCCTTTGGGTGTCAGGGCAGCTCCAGGACGAGCTTGCCCCGTGCGCGGTGGGACTCGCTGTGCCGGTGGGCCTCGGCCACCTCGGGCAGCGGGTACACCTTCTCGACAAGGACGCGCAGCCGGCCGGAGTCGATCCACTCCGCCACCTCTCGGAGCTGCGCGGCTTCCGGTTGTGCCATGAAGGTGTGGACCCGAGGTCCTCCGGGCAGCATGCGGAGCGCGGTGTAGAACACCACCTTGGGAGAGGGAACGATGGTGACCCAGGTGCCACGGCGGGCGAGCGCCTTCTTGGAGGCGCCGTAGTCCGTCCCCACCGTGTCGAGGATGACGTCCCAGCTCCGGCCTCCGGAGACGAAGGACTCCCGCGTGTAGTCGATGATCTCGTCCGCGCCCAGCCCGCGCACCAGCTCCACGTTCCGGGTGCTGCACACGCCCGTGACGTGGGCTCCCAGGAGCTTTCCCATCTGCACGGCGAAGGTACCCACGCCGCCCGAGGCGCCGATGACGAGCAGGCGTTGGCCGGCCTTCAGCTCGCCGCGGACGCGCAGTCCCTGGAGGGCGGTGAGCGCGGCCACTGGCACCGCGGCCGCCTCGGTGAAGCCGAGCGTCTTCGGCTTGGGCGCGAGGTGCGTCGCACTGACGGTGGCGTACTGGGCATAGGAGCCGGGACGGCCCGCGTCCCGGAAGGTGTAGACAGCGTCTCCCGGGCGGAAGTCCTTCACGCCCGTGCCCACCTGGGCGACCTCTCCCGCCAGGTCCAGACCGAGCCCCATGGGGAACCGGCTGCCGGAGAAGAGCTTGTACTTCCCGGCCCGCAGTCCGGTGTCGGCGGGGTTGACGCCAGCGGCGCGCACCCGCACCAACACCTCGTTCGCCGCGGGGATGGGGACGGGCACCTCGGCGACGTGGAGGACGTCCGGGGAGCCATAGCTGTCGAAGAGGACGGCCTGCATTTTCTCGGGAACGCTCATGGCCGCGCATCCTAATGCCTGTCGGTCACGCCCAGATCACTCAGGTTTCGGCCGAAGCCCCAGCCGGGGCCTCCAGGACTCGGCTCCGGTTGGAGGTTCACGCCGACGAGCTGAATCCGGTCTGAGCGAAAGCGGATGTTCAGTGGCTCAACAGGGAGGTCCACCAGCGCTTGGGGGGTTCCTCGATTTCCTTGTGAACGTCCCACTGCCGTAGCACCGCCCGGCCCCAGGCCCGGAAGGCCGGCAGCTCGTGGATGGACGCCAGCTCTGGATATCGGAGCAGCCACTTCCAGGTCCCCGCGGAGAAGGGTCCATCGGGATCCTTCATCGCATAGGTGAGGTGGTTTATTGCCAGCCGGCCCAGGCTCTCATCGTCCGGCAGAACCCGCCCGGCCATCGTATCGGAGCGCTTGCACAGCTCACGGGAGCGCGTGCTCGTGGCAGCGACCTTCCGCATCAGCTTCGCCTTCCTCCGGTCCAGCCACCACGCCTCCAGCCTCCACGGATATACCGGTCGCTCCTTCAGGGCGTCGGACCTCTTGGCGAGTTCCCTCACCTTGCCCTGCAGCTGGAACGACTTCTGGCCCAGCCGCTCGGACTTCTGGCCATACCGTGAGGCCTTCCAGCCTTGCCACCGGGTGAGGGGACCGGGCCCGGGAATGCGCACCCCACGTTCGACACCCTCGAGCTGGAGCTGCAGCGCTCGGAAGCAGGCAAGGTTGTAGTGCACCAGCCCGAGGTGATTGTCGATGACGCGCGCCGCGAGCTTCGTCTCGATGGCCAGCTGTTCCGCCCGTCGCAGGCAACGCGCGCGCCGGCGCTGGTACTGCTTCTTCATCCAGTCGTCGAGCGGGCCCGACTCGTTCAGGAGCAGGAGCTGATGCAACTCGATGCAGCAGCGGGACGCCCGTATGGACAGCAGGGTGGCCCTCCGCTTCCTGGGCGGCCACAGCAGGAGCTCGCGGAAGAGCCGACGCTCGGCGGTATTGCCGATGCACCAGAGCCACACCCACCACCTGCAGGCTCGCTCGTGCTTTTCCAGGGCCCGGCTGCCCACGTCGAGCAGGAGGGCCTGGAGCGTTCGGGTGTCATCCTCCTGGATGGGTTCATAGGGCCATTTCTTGGCCGAGAGCTCGAGGGGCTCGACACTCCGGAAGCACCGCCACGATCTGAGTGTCTGGGATTGCGTGCGCTGCATCATGTACAGGCGTCCCAGCCAGGTTGGCTTCCTCAACCTCCTGGCACAGGAACAGGAGAGCGACTCCTGGATCCGGAGCCACGGAGGCATGTCTCCGAAGCGAGGCCAGAAATAGCCATGCAGGCGCATGTCGTTCAGGTAGGCCTGCCAGGCCCGCAGGTCGCGGTGCTGACGCCACTCCTGCAGGCGTGGTGCCCAGGCCGCCACCGTGCGACAGACGGAGGCCAGCCGGTAGTGGGCCACCAGCAAGCGCGGGTAGCGGGAAATGAGATCGAGGTAGAGTTCGACGGCGCCGACTTCGTCCCCGTCGGCATCGAGGATTTCGGCGAGCTGTAGCCGCGCGAGCGCGCTCCCGGGGCTCCGTTTGGCGGCCTCGCGCAGGTGGATCCGGGCTTCATGGGCCAGGTGCTTTTCTCCGGAGCCCTGCCCAAATACATCCAGCCCCTGGTAATACTGGCGGAGCGCGTCCCCGTTGCTGTCATCCCTCCAGTACACCCACTCCGGCAGCTTGCGGCACACTTCCAGCGCGCGCTCCGCGGCGGAATACGCCGCCAGCTCGATGGCGTGCTCGACCTTCTCGTCGCTCCAGAAGGTGAGCGCCATCAGGGTCTGATTCGAGTGGATGTCCACCATGTTGACCCGGATGCCATGCCGGCGCCGGGAGTGGTGGGGCCGTCCGGCTTCGCGGTATTCCTCGACGAGCGTCCCTCGCACCTCCAGGCCCCCCGGCGGATGGAGGAAGCGGAGGACGAGCGCTACGGTCCTGGAAAGCCAGTGCTCGTCCTTGCTGGACTGTTGCTCCACGAAGTCCTGCCAGTAGAGCATTTCCCCACCTGGCAGCGGTGAAGGGGCGTGAGGGGCATTCCGGTGAAGGCACTCCCGCATCAACTGCTCGAGGTCGGGCCGGGGCTTTCCGTCGACGCCGCTGATGCTTCCCACCCGGATGGGGAGAAGGGCCCGGCGCAGGTTGAGCCGGTCCAGCCAGCCGAGAGTGAGCAGCAGCCCCAGGCCGAAGAAGACGCTCGTGACGATCCCCGGGCCGGTGTTCTCCCGGTGGAACGTGGGCTCGATGACCCGCGCCGCGAAGCGCTCGATGGCGACCGCGTCCGAGGACTGCCCGGCGGCGGCCAGGCTCCACGGAACCATCATGACGGGCAGGCCCCCGTCCGGACATCCGGCGGAGAGGGCACTCCGGATGATGGACGAGACCGGGAGGGAGGACGACAGGGGGGCCTGGCTCGAGGCGATCAGGCAGTCATTGAGCGTGGTCGCGGCGGTGAAGGGGGACACCATGAAGACGGGCTGCATGGGGGCGGCGGCGGGCCGCGCGGTCCGCTCGCCCTGCAAGGCGACGCCGAGGACCATGGAGAGCAGCACGATGCTCACGACGGCGTGGAAGACGCGGCGGGAGAAGACGCGGGCCGCGGGATAGAGGAGGACGAGGAGCAGGAGGTACGCCGGAAGCCAGGGCCAGAGCCAGGCCAATCTCGACAGCCAACCCGGGGAGGACGGGTCAGCGGATTCGGCGTGAAGCAGGAAGAACGGAGCCGACCACCACAGGCGGAGCGTCGCCTCCATGAGGAGGAAACCGCCGAGGAGGATTCCGGCGACAAGGATGAGACCGGTGAGCGGATAGGGCCATGCGAGGGCGGTCACACGTGGGAATGCGCCGGCGATATAGGGCCGGTAGCGCCATACGAGGCCGGCCACGAGCAGCCCGAGCGTGAGGATGACCCAGAAAACGGGCCCGAAGGTGATCGCGACCGGCATCGCATGTCCTCCCCTGATTCCAGCCCTCAAACCTCGGGATGTTCGAGGACCGTGACAACGGATGAGCCAGCGAGCCAGCGCAAGACGGGGGGGCGAGGATCAGCGCGGCGGAGGAGACGCCTACGCTCACGCCGCCTCGCTGCTGTGACCTCGGGCCAGGGGAGAGAACCCCCCTGGCCTCGCGCGAACCAGGCGTTCAGAAGCGGGAGACTTCCTCGGCCCCGATGGGCTCGATGACCACCGTGCCGGACTCCTCCTCGTCCCTCACGCCAGTGAACTGGAAGTCACGTCCGTTGGCCGGGACTTCGATCTCCCACACGGAGGTGGTGCTCTTCCCGGCTCCGTCGGTGGCCCGCGCATACAGGAAGCCGCGCTGCCCAACCCCCACCACGGGCGCCAGCCAGCTCGTCTCGTACAGTCCGGACCTCGCGTCGAACGGGAGCGGCTGCCAGGCGGCGGGGTCCGGCTCCGGCGCTACTTCCAGCTCCGCTCCGGCCGGCACCAGGTGCACCTGCCATTCCATGGCGGCGATGCCCGAGCCCCGGTCGCTCGCGGCCATCCGCACCTTGTGCTCCGTGGAACGCTCGACCCACACGTCGATCAGCGCCAGCGTCTCCTGTCCCCGGTGGTCGGTGGCGCGGGCACCCACCATGTGGGAGCCCTCCGACAGGGTGTTCGTGTCGAGCAGTCCCTCGTAGTACCCGGTCTGGCTGTTGTAGGACGTGCTCCGCCAGAAGACGCCGTCGATCGTGTACTCGACCTTGGACAGGTGCACCTGATCGACGGCCTGGATCTGCAGAGGGATGGACTCGCGGAGCACGGCCCCGTTGGACAGGTTCACGATGCTCACGGTCGGCGGGTAGTCCACCTGGGTGGTGAACGAGAGGACCGGCGAGACCGTGTCATTCCCGGCCACGTCCACCGAGCGGACCTTGAAGAAGTACGTCGTGCCCGGCTGCAGGTTCGAGAGGCGCACGTGGTGGTTCAGGGTGAGGTTGGGATCCACGCTCGTCGCACTGCCCAGGGCGCTGGTGGTGCCGTACTCGACCTGCGAGGTCGAGCGCTCGTCCGTGAGCCAGTCGATTTCGGCGAAGTCCGTCCCTCCCAGCGAGGGGCTCGTCGCATACACGCGCGGGGGCAGGGTGTCCCTGGGCGTGTCCGAGACCTCGGCGGAGAATGGGGACTCGTTGCCGGCCGCGTCCACCGCCACCACCACGTAATGGTAGGGGGTGCCGATGCTCAGCGGATCATCCCGGTGGAAGGTGCCCGAGGTGCTGGCCACCTTCGTGTACGGGCCACCGGCCGTGGTGCTCCGGTAGACGGCATAGCCCGCAAGGTCCGCCTCCGTGTTGGCGCTCCAGGAGACGTCGAGGTAGCCGCCATTGCTGGGGATCGCTGGAGCCGTCAGCTTCACCCCCGAGGGCGCGGCGGGCGGATTGCCCACCACCGCCAGCACGGACGCGAGCCGCTGGTTTCCGGAATTGTCCGTGGCGCGGACGTAGAGGTTGTGGCTGCCATCCAGCACGGACGAGCTCGCCCAGACGCCCCGGTATTTCGTCGACAGCAGGCTCCCGGACAGCGCCACCCAGGTGTTCGTGGTGGAATCCACCTGGTACTCCACCCGGGCTACCCCCGAGCCCAGCAGCCCGTCATCCGACTCGACCTCGAGGGCTACCTGGCCCTGGAGGACGGCGGAGCTGGCGGGCCGGATGATCTTGAGTTGGGGGGGCGTCGAGTCCAGCCCGCCGAGCAGCGCGGCCGCTGGCGTCCCCGCGAGGGACACCAGCAGCACGGTGAGCAGCGCCGGGGCCTGTACCACTGGGATGTTTCTCCGATGCATGTCAATCCACTCCATCTGGGGGTGGTGACAGGCATTGACCTGTCACCTCGGTGGTTGAGGACTGTCCAAAGCCAGATTCATGCCGGGCCTTGAACAGTCAGCTCACCCCGAGGGGCAGGGAGGTCCCGTGGATTCCATTCTTCCGGGAAAACAGGGGGTTGTTCGATCTCGGGCGGATGGGCGTGCTTCCAGGGCACGGCTTCCCCGCCGTCCGCGGCTCACGTGCGCCCCCTGCATCCAGGATTTTTTTCCGAGGGCTCTCGTGCGGAACCCGGGAAAATCTTCAGCTTCAGCGCGTACGGCCAGATGAGCCCTACTGCGGCTTCTCCGGTTCTTCGTGCATACCGGAGCCGCCGACCGCCTCGGACGGCATGTCACCCCAGCCCGCCTCGAAGAACGCCTTCCACTTCCACTGGCCATCACGCTTCACGAGGAGCCCGGCGTTCCTGCCTTGCCGCTTCTCCCCCCCCATGGTCAGCGTGTAGTCATCCTTGAAGGTGACGAGCGAGTCGGACAACACGGTGATGTCGAGCTTGTGTTTCACCTGCATGTCCGCGGGCATCTCGTCGAACATGGGCTTCATCATCTCCACGTACTTCTGCCGGTCGTACGTCTCGGCCATCGGGACGCCCTTGCTGTTGTCGGTCGCCATGTAGACCGGGAAGTCGGCTCGGGCGATATCCGCCTCGAAGTTGCGCTGCTTCATGATGGCGTCGCCTTCCTTGACCCAGGCTTCGATCTCCTTTCGAGTCTTCGCTTCATTGGTGGGCTTGCGGGTCCACGGCCCCATCTTGGACATGTCCGTGGGCGTGCCCGAGCCTCCCGTGGCGGGTGGGGTTTCCTTGGGCTCCTGGTCCTGGGCCCAGACGGGCGAGGTGAGCATGAGCGAGACGAGACACACCGCGATTCGACGCATCATGAGCAGGTGACCTCCTTGATTTCGTCCGAAGTTGGTGGTGCTCCGATGCGGGGACAAACCGGCCCTTCGAGGTCGCCTCGGTCCGGAGGGGTCCCCAGGTAGCCGGGCGAGCGCTTCCGCTGCCAGCCTCCCGTTGCCGTGATCGAGAGAATCGTGCGTGCCCATGCTTACGCATGAGGAAGCACTCCCCAGTGCTTCGAAGGCACGACGAAAGGACGGCCGTCATGCAAACAGAGACGCAGCAGGCGAGCGTGACCACTCCGGGCGAACGGGAAATAAGGATCGAACGAATCTTCAACGCGAGCCGCGAGCGCGTGTGGCTGGCCCTGACGGATCCGGACCTGGTCGCGCAATGGTGGGGTCGAGGCAACAAGCTGGTCATCGAGCGCATGGAGGTCGAGCGGGGCGGCCACTGGCGCTTCGTCGAGCACGGCCCCGAGGGCGTTTACGGATTCGAGGGCCGCTATCGCGAGGTGAAGCCGCCCGAGCGCGTCGAGAGCACGTTCGAGTGGGACGGCATGCCGGGCCACGTGTCGGTCGACATCATCACGCTCGAGGCGCTCGACGGCGGCCGCACCCGGCTCATCAACACGTCCCTCTTCCACACCCAGGAGGATCGGGACGGAATGCTGGGCTCGGGAATGGAGGAGGGTCTCAACCAGAGCTACGCCGCACTCGACAGGCTGCTCGCCTCCATCTCTTGATGGAGCAGGAGCCGCACGCTCCAACGGGAGACGTTCAGACTTCCTCGTCGGGCAGGAGCGTGCGCAGCAATTCGTCGTCGGGCCCGAGGGGACGCCAGCCGGGGGGCGGTGGCGAGGCGAGGAGCGCGTCGCCAGCCCTCCTGACACGCTCCTCATGGGTTGTTGGGGTAAAGGAACTCCACAATCCGAGTGCCTTGGCGACCTTGAAACGGTTTGTGTCGTCGAGGACGGCCGGCCAGCCATTTGGGAGACACGCGCACAGCTCTCGCACGAGTTGTCCGCGCACAAGGCGTGTGACCTGGTGGTTCCGCTCCGCTTCGGCCACCAGTCTACTGAACACCTGCACGCCGGCGACATCGTCCGGACCAAGCTCCTCGGCCAGCGCCACCAGCGAAGAGGTAGGGCGCGCCTCGGCGAAGGCGGTAAGCGAATCGTAGCCGCGCTCGCGGACCCGCTCGTACAAGCGGACTTTCCAATTGCCCTCCCAGGAACGATCCTCGCTCATCGTCCACCCCAGCGCGTGAAATTCATCGGGATCTTGTACACCTTCATACGCTCCGCGACGATGTCCAGCACCTCGTTCCGCGTCAACAGTCGACCCAACCTGAACTCAGCGTCTTGGAGCGCCTTCATGATCATCCGGTTCCATTCACCCGGCCATGTGCGTCCCAGCATCCAGTTCCCACCGCCGTGAATGGCCTCGTCGCCTCGCGCACGCCCTGCGGCAGTTCACCGTGTGCCTGCGCCAACATCGCCTGTCCCGCCTGAATCCGCACGGCGGCGCTGACGACGGGGAACGAGAGGACGCCCGCGCGCACCAACTGGCGCATCAGTTCCACCCACTCGGCGGACACGACAATCCGCGTGCCCATCATCACGCCGTCGCCGCCTACCGCCAGGCCGATGCCGACCAGGGCAGGAGTGAACGGAGGCACCGAGGGCAGCGAGAACCTCATCGTCGAGAGCATCGTGACAGTCTCGATGGCTTCCTTGAGAACCAGCACCTTCTGGATGTTCTCCGCCGCCACACGCATTCTCTCCACGGTGATCGCGAATTCGCCCGTGAGATGGCCTACCAGCGGGGGCACGTCTTGCGCCGCGGCTTCCACCTGCCCGTGATCCCGGGAGGAGAGCGCCTCCATGGCGGGCTCGAGCATCTCCTGCCTGCGCCACATGTCCGCGAAGAGCGTCTCCACGGGGTGGAGGTGCTGTCTGAGCGCGACGTCGGCGAGGTTGAGGAAGTCGAGCCAGACGGCGAGTAGGAGTGAGCCCACCATACCAGCAGCGTGGACGTCATCAGCGCCTCCGATGGGGACTTCCACTGTAGTTGGCACCTCCGACAAGTCCGGAGGTAGGCTCCGGGAACCGTGACCGAACGAGCCTCCATCCTGGTCGTCGACGATGATCCGCACCTGCGCGAGGTGGTGGGCTTCGCGCTCGGGCAGGCGGGCTTCCACGTGGAGCAGGCCTCCAACGGGCGCGCTGGCCTGGAGCAGGTGCGCCGCTCCGTCCCCGCGTTGATCGTCCTGGACATCATGATGCCCGAGATGGACGGGCTGGAGATGTGCCGCGAGGTGCGCCGCTCCCACGAGGTCCCCATCGTGTTCCTCTCCTCGCGAGATGACGAGGTGGACCGCATCCTGGGCCTGGAGCTGGGGGGCGACGACTACCTCACCAAGCCCTTCAGTCCGCGCGAGCTGGTCGCTCGGGTCAAGGCGGTGTTGCGGCGCGCCCGTGCCTCCTCGAGCCCCGCGGCTCCCGCCTCCGCGTCCTCCCCGCAGGTGCTGCGGCGCGGACCCCTGCGGTTGGATCTCGACCTGTGGCGCGCTTATTGGGACGAGCACGAGGTGGTGCTGACGGTCACCGAGTTCCACCTGCTCGCCGCACTCCTCCGAGCCCCCGGCAAGGCCTTCACCCGGGACGAGCTGATGACGCGCGTCTACGAGGATGTGGTGGTGAGTGACCGCACCATCGACAGCCACGTGCGTCACATCCGGCAGAAGTTCGCCGCCGCCGGAGGCGAAGTCATCCAGACGGTGCATGGCCTTGGCTACCGGCTCGCCATCCCCTGAACGCAAGCGCGCCCGCCCGCGCCTGTGGATGGTCTTCGCGGCGGTGGGCCTGGGAGCCCCCATGCTCGCGCTGCTCGGCCTGTCGCTCGTCCGCGTCTATGACGATCAGCTCATCCGTCAGACGGAGACCGAGCTCATCGCCCAGGGCGTCGTGGTGACCGAGGTGTACCGCGAGCTGCTGCGCGAGCAGGTGGGCACCGAGCCCTACGGCGTGGGCCGCCTGGCTCCCTGGCCCTTCCCGGGCCCCAGTGGTTCGCACCTGCGGCCCATCCTCCCGTCGCTCCGGGCCTCCTCCGAGGTGCTCCCCGCCGTGGAGGAACCACCGCTCTCCGCCATCTCCGCCGAGCCCCGCGCGCTGCGGGCGGGCGATCGACTCTCGCCACTGCTCATCCAGGTGGCGCGCTCCACCCTGGCCGGCATCCGCGTGGTGGACACCCAGGGCGTGGTGGTGGCCAGCAGCTCCTCGGGCCTGGGGACCTCGCTGGTGGCTCGCGAGGAGGTGCAGCGGGCCCTGCGCGGAGGGCACGGCGGCGTGCTGCGCCGGCGCCTCGCGGACCCCGAGGATGCTCCGCTCGCGTCCCTGAGCCGTGACACCGGCGTGCGGGTGACGGTGGTGCTGCCTGTCCTCGAAGGGGAGCGTGTCTGGGGGGCGGTGGTGCTCTCCCGCACGCCCATGACGTTCGCCAAGGCGCTCTACGCGGACCGGTGGAACCTCACCGCCACCGGGCTGGTGCTGGTGGCCGTGGTGGCGCTGATGTCGCTGGCCGCGGCGACGCTGGTGGTGCGCCCGGTGAGGGCCCTCGTCCGGCAGACGCGAGCCATCGCCGCCAGCGCCCCCGAGGGCTTCGTCCCCGTGTCGCGCCCGGTGGTGGAGGAGCTCGCCGAGCTCTCCGAGTCCCTGGCCGGCATGGCCTCCGCGTTGAGGGATCGCAATCAGTACATCCGCTCGTTCGCGGCCAATGTGTCGCACGAGTTCAAGACGCCGCTCGCCTCCATCCAGGGGGCGGTGGAGCTGCTGCGCGACAGCGCCGATGCCATGTCCCCCGAGCAGCGCGAGCGCTTCCTCGCCAACATCGACGCGGACGCCCGGCGCCTCACCCGGCTGGTGCAGCGGCTGCTGGAGCTGGCCCGCGCGGACTCGCTGGTGGCCCGTCCCGCGAGCACCGAGCTGGCCCCCTTGCTGGCCTCGCTCGCGGAGCGTGCGCGGGCCCAGGGACTCTCCGTGGAGGTGGGCACTGTCCCCACCGGGCTCCGGCTGGGCCTGCCCTCCGAGGTGCTGGAGGACATCGTCTGGCAGCTCATCGCCAACGCCTCGCAGCACGGAGGAGAGGACGTGCGCGTGCGGCTGGAGGCGGACGTGGTGGACGAGGGGAGGGCGCGGGTCCTCGTGCGGGACGATGGCAAGGGCATCTCCGAGGCCAACCGGGCGCGCGTCTTCGACGCCTTCTTCACGACGGCGAGGGAGCGGGGAGGCACGGGGCTCGGGCTGACGATCGCCCAGTCGATGCTGCGCGCCTTCGGGGCGAGCCTGGAGTTGTTGCCACCGCGAGAGAAGGGGGCGGCCTTCGCCGTGGTGGCCCCGCCACGGTGACTGCCCGGGGGACTACCCAGGAGCATCGGCAACGGGTGAAAATGGAGCGGCTGTCCATCCCTCACCCCCTCGCCTCCATGATCAACGCCAACACCTCGACTCCACCTCGCTACGACTTCTTCACCCCGGAGGTGGTCCGCGACTCCCACCCGCTGCTGACCCGGATCCGCTCCGAGGACCCGGTGCACTTCAGCCCCCAGCTCGGTGGATGGCTGCTCACCCGCCATGCCGATGTCGTCGCGGCGCTCAAGGATCCCCGCTTCATCCAGGCCACCGGCACCGGCCGGCTGGATGCGATGCCCGAGGAGGCCCGCCAGCAACTGCGCCCCCTGCGTGACTCCATCCGCATGTGGATGGGCAACGACAACACCGAGGACCATCTGCGCTTCCAGCGCATCCTCAAGAAGTACTTCACGCCCTCGACGCTCGAGGCCTTGCGCCCGCGCATCCAGGAGCTCACCAACGAGCTGCTCGACGCCGCGCAGGCCCGTGGCGGGGCCGAGGTCGTCAGCGAGCTGGCCTACCCGCTGCCCGCCAACGTCATCGCCGAGATGCTCGGCGTGCCCACGAAGGACCGCGAGCTGCTGCAGACCTGGTCGCGCGATCTGCTCAACATCTTCCGCAGCTCCACCATGGAGCAGCTCCTCCAGAGCCAGAAGAGCGTGATGGAAATGACCGACTACATGCGGCCCATCGTCGCCGAGCACCGGCTCACGCCCCGCAAGGATCTCATCAGCGTCTTCGTGGAGGAGGAGGCCGCGGGCAACATCCGCAACACCGAGGAGATCGCCGCCAACTGCGTGCTGCTCCTGTTCGCGGGCCACGAGACGACGGCCAACCTCATCTGCAACGGCCTGTCGGCGCTGCTCGACCACCCCGAGCAGCTCGCGATGCTGCGCTCCAATCCGGAGCTGATGCAATCCGCCGTGGAGGAGATGCTGCGCTACTCGGGCATCGGCGGCGTCATCTTGCGCGTGGCCGGCACGCAGATCGAGATGGGTGGCAAGCAGATCCAGCCCGGGCAGCTCGTGTTCGTGAGCCTGGCTTCCGCCAACCGTGATTCGGACTCGTTCCCAGAGGGCGGCCGGTTCGACATCACCCGGAAGCACAACAAGCACGTCACGTTCGGCTACGGGGCCTACTACTGCCTGGGCGCCTCGCTGGCCCGCCTCGAGGCGCAGATCTTCTTCTCCACCTTCCTGCCCCGCTTCCCCAACCTCCGGCTGGCGAACCGGGAGTGGGTGCCGTCGCCGCCGCTGGGTCGCCAGCTGAGCAAGCTCGACGTGACCTTCTGAGCCCTCGGGCGGTCTGACCCTGGCTCCTCCCTTCGCACGTGGTGGGGAGGAGCCAGAAGTGCTGGTTCACGTCGGGCGAGGTCTCGATGAAGCGCGTCTTGAAGATTGCCGGGCTGCTCCTGCTTCTCCCCCTGTTGGGCCTGGTGGCGGTGTTCGTGACCATGTTCGTCGGCAACCCGGAGATTCCGGGTGGCCTCGAGCTGGAGGGCTTCGTCCGGGTGGTGGATGACGGCTACGTCAGCCTGGACGTGCTCGACGCTGGCAATGGCGAGGTGGTGCTCATCGACGCGGGCGCGGATCCCCAGGGCAAGGCCATCCTGGCCGAGCTGAAGCGCCGGGGACTCGGGCCCGACGCGGTGAAGGCCATCTTCCTCACCCACGGGCACGTGGACCACGTCTCCGGGTGCCACCTCTTCCCCAAGGCCGAGGTCCTGGCGTTCGCGGAGGACGTGGCCATCGCCGAGGGGAAGGAGAAGCCCGGCAGCCTCATGGGCAGGCTCCTGCCGATCGCCGACCGCCAGGTGCGTGTCACCCGCACGCTGAAGGACGGCGAGACGATCAACGTGGGCAACCTGGCCATTCGTGCCTACTCCATCCCCGGTCACAGCAGGGGGAGTGCCGCGTACCAGGTCAAGGGCGTCCTCTTCCTCGGAGACAGCGCGGACGCCACGAAGGACGGAAGGCTCGTCGCCGCCAAGTGGCCTGTCACCGAGGACTCCGCCCAGAACCGCGCGTCCCTGAAGGCCCTGGCGGCGCGGATGCTGCCCGGGGAGGTGAAGCAGCTCGTCTTCTCGCACACCGGGGTGCTCCCCGGGTACATGCCGCTCCAGGCGTTCGCGGCGGAGTGAGTCTCCCTCCGCCGCTCGCCGTCCCCGCTCAGCGGAAGTAGCTCTTGGAGATGTCCACCGAGTAGCCCAGCTCCAGCGTGGGCGCGGAGGCCGCCACGAGGTACTGGCGGAAGAAGAGCTCCTTGCCCGGCAGGGGCATCGTCTGGCCTTCCTCTGGCGCGTTCTCCGCTTCCGTCTCGTACTGCTCCATGCTTCCGCCCTCGCGCCGGTAGTTGAAGACGGCCGGAAAGTGCGCCCGGGCTCGCAGCGTGGCCACCGGCCAGGACACTCGCGGCAGCGCCAGCTTCAGCCTGCCCGACAGGTGGAAGATGCCCAGGTCCCTCGCCAGCACCACCTCCAGCGTGGCCTCCGTTTCGCCGAACCGCGTCGGCGCTACCTTCAGCTTCAGCTGGCCGTCCTTCATGTTGGCGGGCAGGGGCGTCGAGTCCAGCAGCACCCGCTCCAGGCGGTGACCCTCGGGGAGCTCCAGCTCGAGCTCCTGCTCCCGGTCCAGCCGCAGCTTGTAGCGCATGCGCACGGTGGCCTTGCCCTCCAGCGTGGACACCCAGGAGGCGTGGGCCTCGGGGATGCTCGGCTCCAGCGGCGGGCGCACCACCTGCCGGGCCACCTTCGGCGCGGCGGCCGTGCGCCAGCCGATCCTCACCACGCCCTGCCGGGGATACACCTCGGACTCCTCACCCTCGGAGGAGGCCGGCTCCGTCAGGGTGAAGGCCGTGGCATCCGCCTCCAGCCGGAGCGGCACCGGCGTGACGTGCGGGCCGAAGCGCAGCTGCACCTGGCGCTCGGCGCCGGTCCCCATGGGCCGCAGGGCGAGGCTCACATCGAAGGAATAGCGGCCAGGCTCCCGGGTCACCAGGGTCAGCTGGCCGTCCATCACGCCCACCGTGGCGTCATCCAGCGCGGGGAGCGCCGTCACGTACGTCTCCGCGTCGAGCTGTAGCAGCCGCACCTGGGTCCAGCGCTCGCTGGCGAGCACCTCCACCTCGAAGTGCGCATCCACCAGCAGGGCCTCCGAGGTGAGGCGTCCCTTCAGCTGGCTCTTCACCACCAGGGCATCCGTGGGAGGCGCGGGAGGAGGCGCCTGCCGCTGCTGCTGCGTGTAGAGCGGGAGCAGCTCCTGGAGGGGCACCGTCACGGTGCCCGAGGGCATGGCCGGCGAGGTGGACGTCGCGGCCGAGGTGGTCAACAGCAGTCCGAGGACGAGAGAAGAGGTCGACATGGTTCACCGCGCTTCCTGGGTGGCGGGGACGTGCGGCGGCTGGCCGCCCGGGGGGAGATCCGACAGCAGGGCCCGCACGCTCGCGCGGGTGGAGAGGGCCATCAGGCCGAGCAGCGCCGCGAGGATCTCCAACGTGTAGATGAGGCCGGTGTAGCCCTGGAGGATGACGGCGAGGGTGGGCACTCCGAGGGTGGCGGCCCAGACGCCCGCGAGCCGGGAGGTGCGCTCCTCGGGGTAGAGCCGCTTCGCGTAGAGCACCACCGCGGCGCCGAGGCCGAGCGTGGCCAGCGCATAGGCCACGTAGAAGTTCATGAAGGCCGCGAGGTAGGCGAGCAGCACGAAGAAGAAGCCGTAGGCGGCGGCCACGAGGTACGCCTCGTAGAAGGCGAGCGGCCGGCGGTGGCGGATGCTGAAGGCGGCCAGCAGCGCCACCAGTCCGAGGAAGGGCACCCAGGCCCGGCGGGCCATGGTGGCGACGACCTCGTCATACGCCTCCTCCGAGGGGAGGATGACGCCGAGGCTCACGCCCGACTCGAGCGACTGGAAGGCCCAGTCGAGCGCCACCGTGTCGCGCCCGGGAGCCACCGAGGAGGCGGCGAGCACCTGGGGCGGGTAGTCGAAATTCTCTCCGCCCTCCACGGCCAGGTGCAGCCGCACGTCACGGGCGGGCAGGGCGGGATCCAGCTTGTAGACGAAGGAGTCGAGCCCCCGGGCGCGGTAGCGGATGGAGAAGGTGCTGGTGGCTCCCTGGGGGATGCGGCCCGTCCAGACGAGCCGGTTGCCGGACTCGCCCAGGTCCAGGTCCGACTCGGCGCCGTTCACGAGGAACTGCAGCTCCGAGAGGAGCACCTGGGACTTGTCCACCTCGATGGGGAAGATGAAGGCCACGTCGATGTCGTGGCCCTCGCGGTTGACGACGGCGTAGTCGGCCGAGAGGGTGAAGTCGAAGCCGGAGAAGTAGCGCAGGCCGCGCTTGCGGTAGTTCATCCGGGCCTGCACCTGCACGTGCTGCTTGTCGAAGGGCAGGGGCTTGAGCTCGGTGAAGATGGTGCCGCTCTGCACGTAGCGCAGCGAGGGGGCCGGCTGTGTCACCGGAGCGCCCCAGCGCTCCTCGACGTCCCGGGCCAGCTCCGAGTTGGCGAAGTCGGTCCGGTCCACCACCTGGCTGGCGATGACCGCGGTGGCGAAGACGACGATGAGCAGGCTGCCGAAGACGTGGTGGCGGACGAGCCACGAGAGCGCCCGCTTCGGTGGGGCGGGGACGCGCGGGGGCGTGGGAGTCTCGGGGCTCATGGCCCCAGCGAGGGTGTCGGGGTTCATGGCCCCAGGATGGGGCGGGGGAGTGCAATGCGAATGAAGGCCCCGTGCACCCGCCGGGGAATGTTCGTGCAGAATTCGTGGAGGCCGCTCGGAAGGGGCCCTCCCGCCGTGAGCCACGGTAGGCTCGCGCGCCATGCCCCTTCCGCGCGGACGCAAATTCGCTTTTCTCGCCGGCCTCGCGCTCGCGGTCCTCGGTGTTGGAGCGACCCTCTTGTCCCTCGTTTTAGCGAGCCCCTTCGGTGGCCCGAGGCGACTGGATCCCTCCGCGTGCCGCACGCCTCTGAAGGAGACGCACGGGTGTCATGGCTGGGACGACAGCTTCACTGAGTGCCGCTTCTTCTTCCGGGCCGAGGGGGTGCCGGCTCGCGAGCTATGTGAACGGTTCCTGCGGGAGCCGACCTCCGGGGCCCCTGCTCAGTCCGAGGGGGACGCTTCCTCGTGCATCTACGCCGACGAGCGTGGGTGGACCCGCGTGGACTGCGAGCGCCTGGGGTTGGGCGCGGACTTCACCTGCTTCTACTGCCGGCAGGCGAAGCACGAGGCCAGCAACGAGTTCCTCCAGGCCTTCAGCCCGGAGTGTGAGCGGGGAGTCATCCTGCGCTCCTGCAACGTGTCACTCGAGAGCGAGGTGGCGCGGGAGCGTGAGCGGGGAGAGCAGGTATGGCCCCTCAGTCCGCGGTGACGTAGCTGTTCTCCTCGACGTAGGCCACCTGGGGTCGTTGATACTCCACGACGGACGCGGGCGGCCGGATGCCCTCGCGCAGATCCGGTGAGTTCACGGGCGCAAGCGCTTGGAGACGCAGCGGGATCTCCCCCGCCCAGCAGTCGATCGACAGATCCTCCGCGTCATCGCGCGGTGGTCCGGTGCGCACCTTCGCCGAGGCCTCCTCCAGCGGGAGCCGCAGCACGAAGGTGGCCTTCATCTCCTGGACGTTGGGCGGGCGCACCTCGGCCCAGCGGCCACGCAGGACATGCTCCGTGACCGCCTCCAGCGCCAGCGCCTTCTCCGCGTCGTCCGTCACCAGCGCCGCCGTGCCCAGCACCACCACGGAGCGGTAGTTCACGCTGTGGTGGAACGCGGAGCGCGCCAGGATGAGCCCGTCCAGCAGGGTCACCGTGAGGCACACCGGCACTCCCTGGGCGAGCTGCCGGGTGAGCCTGCTCACCGAGGCTCCGTGGAGGTACAGGTTCCGTCCGATGCGCCCGTACACCATGGGAATGACGTACGGCTGGCCTTCCACCGTCACCCCCACGTGAGCCACCAGGCCCTCGTCGAGGATGGCGTGGATGACGGCCTCGTCATAGGAGGCGCGCTGGGGGAGGCGGCGGACGGTGCCGCGTTCACTGGGAGGAGGTGCGTTCATGCCCTCTACATGCTCCGGTACTGGTCCATCTGACAGGCCCAGTTCCGACAAATTGGATGGACCAGTGCCGCGAACCCCGGCAGGCTCTACCCCATGAAGGGATGGGATCTCCCGCTCGACCTCCACGCTCCGTCGCCGACGCCCCTCTTCGTGCGCATCGCCCGCGCGCTGGAGGACGACATCCGCAGGGGCCGGCTCCCGCCCGGCTCGCCCCTGCCGGGCAGCCGTACCCTGGCCGAGTCGCTCGGCGTGCACCGCAACACCGTGCTCGCCGCCTACCGGGAGCTGGAGACCCAGGGGTGGATCGCCACCTCGGCGGCGCGGGCCACCTTCGTCTCTCCCACGCTGCCGGACGTTCCCGCCCGGCCCGTCGCCGGAGCCCCTCGCGCGGCCATGCCCTCGCGGGTGGGCTTCGCGCTTCCGGCCGCCGCGCCCCTGCGCCGCGAGCACCCCGAGCCTCCTCGCGGAACGATCGTCCTCGCGGGAGGCGTCCCGGACATCCGGCTGCTGCCCGCCGCCCTCCTCGCGCGAGCCTACCGCCGGGCGCTGAAGCTCCATGGCAACCGCGTGCTCGGCTACGGGGATCCGAACGGCCACCCCCGCCTCCGCGCCGCGCTCGCCGACATGCTCTCCTCGCTGCGGGGGCTCGCCGTCAGCGCGGACGATCTGGTCATCACCCGGGGCAGCCAGGGCGCGCTGGATCTGGTCGCGCGCACCCTGCTGCGGCCCGGGGACACCGTGGCGGTGGAGACTCCCGGCTACCGTCCCGCCTGGCATGCGCTCCAGCTCGCCGGGGCCCGGCTCGTGCCCGTCCCCGTGGACGCGGAGGGCCTGAGCGTGGAGGCCCTCGCGTCCCTCTCCCAGCGCACGCCGGTGCGGGCCGTCTACCTCACGCCCCACCACCAGTACCCCACCACCGTGACGCTCTCCCCGGCGCGGCGGCTCGCGCTGCTGGCGTGGGCCCGCGAGCACCGCGTGGCCCTGATCGAGGACGACTACGACCATGAGTTCCACTACGAGGGCCGCCCCGTCCTGCCGCTGGCGAGCGCGGATCGGGACGGGCTGGTGCTGTACGTGGGAACGCTGTCCAAGGTGCTGGCGCCGGCCCTGCGCCTGGGCTTCCTCGCCGCGCCACCGCCCTTCCTGGAGCACGCGCTCGGGGTGCGCGAGGCGGTGGATCGGCAGGGCGACACCGCCCTGGAAGCGGCCGTGGCCGAGCTGCTGGAGGAGGGCGAGGTCCAGCGCCACGTCCGCAAGATGCGAGGCGTCTACCGCGACCGGCGGGACGCCCTGGTGGAGGCGCTGGCGCGAGAGCTGCCGGACGTGCTCACCGTCTCACCTCCGGCGGGAGGCATGGCCCTGTGGGCCCACTGCGCGCCGGAGGTGGACGCCGCCGCCTGGTCGCGGGCGGGGCTGGAGGAGGGCGTGTCCTTCACACCGGGGAGCGTCTTCGGCTTCGACGAGCGGCCCGTGCCCGCGGTGCGGCTGGGCTTCGCCGCGCGCAAGGAGTCCGAGCTGGCCGAGGCGGTGCGGCGCATGGTGCGCGCCCTCGCCACGGTCACCGGGACTCAGCGCCAGGGCTCCACCGCCCGGACAGGCGCTGGTAGCAGATCACGAGGAGCGACAAGAAGAGGGTGATGCCCACCGAGTTCATGGCGTTGGCCACCGTGGTGCCCACCACCGTGCCCACCGTGCCGAGGGGCTGCAGCACGAGGTTCCCGATTCCGCTCACGAAGGCCACGGCCATGAAGATCGCCCCGCCGACCAGCATCACGAAGAAGACGTTCCAGCGGTGACCGTCGGTGCGCTCCCAGGAGAGCGTCAGCGAGTCGATGGGGCCCGCCGGCTCCAGCACCAACGCGGGGATGGCGAGCGCCAGGGCCGTGCCCAGGAAGATGCCCGGCACGAAGCACAGCATGAAGCCGATGCCCAGGACGAGTCCGAGCAGGAGGTTCAGCCCGAGCATCGGCAGGGCCCGGCCGAGCCCCTCACGGGCCAGCTCGCCGAACGGGCGCTCGCGGCCCGCCAGCGCATCCCCGAGGAAGAGGACGAAGATCGAGTAGGACACGGCCGAGAAGACGGAGCTGGCGACCATGATGCCCAACCATGCGGGCATCATCCCGGCCAGCGCCTCGAAGGGCTGGGTGGCGGCCAGCTTCTGCGCGGCGGTCAGCGACAGCGTAAGGGGCATCGTGGCCAGGCCGAAGACGACCGAGGCCACGCCGAAGGCCAGGAGCGCCTGGGGATGCCGCAGGAGCACCTGGAAGGCCTGCTGCAGGGTGTCTCCCACGTCGAGGGACGCCGTGGCGAACCGTGCCCCGCAGTCGGCGCACAGGGTGGCATCCGCCGTGCTGGTGCATGACGGGCAGGCGAACGAGCCGCAGCGAGCGCAGGTGAGGGTCGCGGTGGCGAAGGGGTGCTTCGGGCACTGAGCTGTTTCCATGAGGACCCGAGTCATACCGCACATTGGCGTTCGGCTCCGAGACCCCGGGGGGTAGGCTATGCGCCGACTCCGTCCCAGGAGGTGCCATGCGCGCGGTGGTGATGCAGCACGAGGAACACGAGGGCTCGGGACTGCTCGGCCCCGCCCTGGAGGCGGCGGGCTTCACGCTGGTGAAGCGCTTCCGCACCGTGAAGCGGGAGGACGTGGATGCGGAGCTGGTCGTGGTGCTCGGAGGCCCCATGGGCGTCTACGAGGCGGAGCGACACCCCTTCCTGGGCGAGGAGCTGGCGCTGCTCACCGAGCGGCTCGCGCTGGGGCTGCCGGTGCTCGGCATCTGCCTGGGCGCGCAGCTCCTGGCGGCCGCCGCCGGCTCCGAGGTCTTCGTCGGGAAGAACGGGCTGGAGGTCGGCGTGGCGCCCGTGCGCTGGACGAAGGAGGGGCTGGCGGATCCGGTCCTCGCTGGTGTGCGTCCGCGCACCACCGTGGCCCATTGGCACCAGGACACCTTCAAGCCCGTGCAGGGAGCCACGCTCCTGGCGTCGACGGATCGCTACTCGCAGCAGGCGTTCCGGCTCGGTGCCTCGTACGGGTTCCAGTTCCACCTGGAGCTCACCGCGGACGAGCTGGATCGCTGGTTCACCGAGGGGGCGGAGGAGCTGGTCGAACTGTACGAGAAGAACCTGGACGAGCTGCGCTCCCAGCTGCCCAAGCTGCGCGCGGCCGAGCCCGAGGCACGGGAGATCCTCGAACGGCTCGCCCATCACTTCGCCCGGGTGGCCCGCGCCAGCAAGTGAACACCGGGCCGGGAGGAAGCGGATTGCCCGGCAGACGCTCGTGGATCCCCGAGGACGCACGATCCACACTCCGCCCCCGGATCGAACAAGGAGAGGCACACACTCATGGAGAAGCGGCAGCTCGGTAATTCCGATCTTCACATCACACCGATTGGCTTCGGCGCCTGGGCCATTGGCGGCGCGGACTGGGCCTTCGCCTGGGGGCCGCAGGATGACGAGCAGTCCATCCGCGCCATCCACCGCTCGATCGAGCGTGGCATCAACTGGATCGACACCGCCGCCGTGTACGGGCTCGGTCACTCGGAGGACGTCGTCGCGCGCGCCCTGAAGGGCCGCTCGAACCGGCCGTACATCTTCACCAAGTGCGGCCTCGTCTGGGACGCGAACCGGCAGGTCCGCAACGACATCAGCGCGGACTCCATCCGGCGCGAGTGTGAGGCGAGCCTGCGCCGGCTCCAGGTGGACACCATCGACCTCTATCAGATCCACTGGCCGCTCGAGGGCGACTCGCTGAAGGGCATCGAGGAGGGCTGGACGGCCATGGCCGAGCTGCAACGCCAGGGCAAGGTCCGGTGGATCGCCGTCTCCAACTTCAACGTGAAGCAGATGGAGCTGGCGCACCGCATCGCGCCCATCACCTCGTTGCAGCCGCCGTACTCGCTCATCCACCGGGACATCGAGAAGGAGATCCTCCCGTACTGCGAGCGGCAGCGCATCGGCGTCATCGTGTACTCGCCCATGGCGTCGGGCCTGCTGACGGGTGCGATGACGCGCGAGCGCATCGCGAAGTTCCCCCAGGACGACTGGCGGCGGCGCAGCTCGGACTTCCAGGAGCCCAAGCTGTCGAAGCACCTGGCGCTGGTGGAGAAGCTGAAGGAGATCGGCGCGCGGCACGGGCGCGCGGCCACCGACGTGGCCATCGCGTGGACGCTGCGGCACTCGGCCGTCACCGGTGCCATCGTGGGAGCCCGCAGCGCCGAGCAGGTGGACGGCTTCATCGGCGCCATGGACTTCCGGCTCTCGCCCGCCGAGCAGCGGGAGCTCGAGGACTTCTCCCGCTGAGCCGCCGGGGTGCGGCGCCTACTCGATCCCGATCTTCGGACAGATGTCGTTGACGGGGCAGGCGTCGCACTTGGGCTTGCGGGCCGTGCAGGTGTAGCGGCCGTGCAGCACGGTGGCGGGCCCGAAGAAGGTCCACGCGTCCTGGGGGATCAGCTTCATGAGATCCTTCTCGATCTCCTCGCCCTTCTCCTTCTTGGTGAGGCCCATGCGCTGGCTGACCCGGGCCACGTGCGTGTCGACGATGATGCCCGAGGGGAGGTTGAACGCGGTGTTGAGCACCACGTTGGCCGTCTTGCGGGCCACGCCGGGCAGGGTGATCATCTCCTCGATCGTCTTCGGCACCTCGCCCCGGAAGTTCTGGAGCAGCGCGCGGCTCATGGCCTGGACGGACTTCGTCTTCTGCTTGAAGAAGCCGGTGGGCTTGAGGTCCTCCTCGAGCCCGGCGGTGTCGGCGTCGGCGAAGGCCTGGGGGCCGCGGTACTTCTGGAAGAGGGTGGCGGTCACCCGGTTGACGCGCTCGTCGGTGCACTGCGCGGCGAGGATGGTGGCGACGAGCAGCTCGAAGGGCGTCTTCCAGTTGAGCTCGTAGCGGGCATCTGGATGGGCCTCGCGCAGGCGGGCGAGGAGTGTCTTGGCGGTCTGGGCAGCGGTCATGTTGGAAGGCGAAGAGGGTCGGTTCGTGCGTCGGGTCTACCGCGCAGGTCACTGAGTCTTAACACGCACGGCCGACATTTCCCTCCGTCCGGTTGCACGGACATCGGGGGATGTGCTCGCATCGCCCGTGATGCTTCTCGAGCGGACTCAACGAGACGTGCTCTACCGGCACATCAGCGAGCAGATCGGACCCCAGCCGCTGCTCACCATCGGTGCCTGGCTGGGCCAGTCCGTTCGCAACCGCCTCACCATCGAGCCGAACATCGATGCCCAGATCGGGACCCTGCTCAACCTCCTCGAGTTGGAGGGCCTTGCTCCCGACGAGCCGCTCATCCTGAAGCTGCTCCGGCTGCCCAATTTCAAGACGTATCCCGAGCTCAAGGCGTTGCTCGCCCAGCTGGAGGCCCACAAGGCCCAGCAGGATCGGGTGGATCCCTTCAGGCAGTACCTGCTCCACAACGGCCCCTTCCTGGATCGCGAGCGGTTCCGCGCGGTGCTCCGCCGCTTCGTCTCCAAGGACAACAAGACGCGGGTGCTGGTGGTGAACGGCCCGACGCAGATCGGGAAGTCCTATTCGAAGTGGTACATCAAGCACCTCAACGAGGCCTTCTCCGGCTTCATCCCGTTCTACTTCCCGGCCGAGAGCGGCCTGGCGGACACCTACCCACCGGATGACGTGGCGAAGTCGATCGTCTCCCTGGTGGACAAGGAGTGCTCGGGCATGCCCGAGCAACAGGAGCAGGAGCGGCGCTGGGCCCAGAAGTTGTGTTTCTGGATCATCTCCAGACTGAACGAGCAGAGGCCGTTCTGGCTCGTGCTCGACGGCTTCCGGGGAGCGTCCCCGGGGACCCAGAGCCTCATCCATCAGCTCGTGAGCCAGATTTCGCAGGCGCTCAACGGCGTGGACGGACGGCTCATCCTGTTCGACTACGATCCCAAACTGCTCGAGCCTCTCGAATGCCACTTCGAGGTAGAGGAGGTGCGCCCCGTGGAGCGCTCGCACCTGATGGAGTTCTTCGACAAGGTCCTCCCGCACGTCGAGGGGCAGCCTCCCGAGGAGCGAGCCGCCATCGTCCAGCTGGCGGTCGACAAGGTGCTCGAGCGCGTGACGGTAGCTCCGGCGGATCCCTCGTGGCAGCGACAGATCCGCAAGGCCGTCCAGGAGGTGCTGGAGCTCCTGCTCCAGGTGCCCGAACCGCAATCCGCCAGCGAGCCCGTCCAGGAGGCAGCGAATGCAGCCCACTGAGCGGAAACTCACGTTGGAAGAGGCCATGCGCCGGCTGTCCCGCCCCGCGGCAGCTCCGCGCACCGAGGAGATTTCCCCGCTCCGTTGGGAGTACCGCACGGCGGCGTGCGTGCTCTCTTCCTTCGAACCCACCACGCTGCGAATCGCGGGTCCCCCCGAGGTGCAAGGCCACGGGCTCCAGCATCTCATGGATGACTGTGAGACCGTCCCCTCGTCTTCGGGCCCGAAGCGTTGGACGCTCCGTCAGTCCGTACGCGAGGCCGCCATCGCACGGCTGGGAACGCGCGAAGCGCTCCTGCGCGCGCTCGACCTGAACGCACCGCCCGAGCCGGATCTCCTGCAGCAGACCCTCGCCTCGTGTCTTCGGGGAACGGCCAGGCCGCTCGGGGAACAGCGCCCGGACGAGCTGGCCTGCACGTTGCGCGTGGTGCACTGGTTCCGCCCGGTGCTTCCGGAGCTTCCCTCTCCAGAGGAGGTGCGCGAGCGGTTGGAGCAGGGCCGGCTCATGGAGCCCTTCAGGTACCTCGCGGGTGAACGGTTCTGTGGCCGGAAGGAGGAGCTCCAGACACTTCGCGACTACGTCGGGCTCATCAACGTGTCGTTCACGCAGAGCGTCTTGGAGTCCACCCGCGATCTTCTCGGCGTGAAGCAGCGTGCGCCACTCCTCGTGCACGGCCCAGGGGGAATGGGCAAGTCCGCGCTCCTCTCTCGCTTCCTGCTCGAACACACCAGCGGTGATGTCCAGGTCCCGTTCGCCTACCTCGATTTCGACGACCCGACGCTCACGCCGCACCGGCCGGAGACGCTGCTCGCCGAGGCCGCGCGCCAGCTCGCGCAGCAGTTTCCGCGGCTACGGCCATGGGCTGATCATTTCCGCTGGGTGTGCGAGGAGCCGGTACTGCGGTCCGACCATGCGCAGGTCTACCAGGAGGGGTTCCAGCCCCCGGAGAATGTGCCCCAGACTCCGGTCCTGCCGCGGAGCGAGCGCGACTACGTGGGGATGGATGCTCCGACGACCGTCACCACGGTGAGCAACCTCTACGGGCCACTCCCAACCCCCATGCAGGCCCGTCGGGAGCTCGTACGGGTCTTTGGCATGTCACTCGCGCAGATTCCGTACGAGGGCAAGCGCCGGAGACGCCCGTTCCTCCTCATCCTCGACACGTTCGAGGAGGTGCAGTTCCGGGGCAGTGATCTCGTGGACGGAGTCCGGACGTTCCTCTCCTGGCTCCAGGCCTCCTACCCGGAGCTCCGCACCGTGATCTGCGGCCGGGCGCCCGAGCCAACGCTCGATGCGAAGTCCCTCCCCCTCATCGAGCTCGACGAGGACTCGGCCCGCGAGCTGTTGCGGCTGAACGGCTTGACCGATTCCGAGGTGATCCACGCGCTCGTGTCGCAGCTCGGGGGAAATCCCCTCACGCTGAAGCTGGCGGCGGATGTGGCCCTGCATCAGGAGGTGGGCCGTGACGGCATCTCCGGGTTGAAGACGCGTCGGTTGTTCCTGTTCAGTGCGCGCGAAGCGATCATCCAGGGCCAGCTCTACCGGCGGATTCTCGATCACATCCATGATCCGAAGGTGCGCAAGCTCGCGCATCCCGGGTTGACGGTGCGTCGGATCACACCGGAGATCATCGAGCAGGTGCTCGCGGGTCCGTGCGGGCTCTCGCTCGAGGGGCCCCAGCAGGCGGCGGCGCTCTTCTCCGCGCTCCAGCGCGAGGTCTCGCTCGTCTCTCCCGCGGCGGACGGCTCTCTGCACCACCGGACGGACGTGCGGCGGATCATGCTGGATGCGCTCAGGGCCGAGATGCCCGTACGTGTCAGCGAGATCCACGAGAACGCCATCAGTTACTACGCTGGGAAGCAGGATCTCGCGAGCCGGGCCGAGGAGCTCTATCACCGGCTCGCGCTGGGACAGCCAGCGGAGCTCGTGGACCCGCGATGGATGAAGGGTGTCGAGCAGTTCCTGCTCAACGCGGTGGACGAGGTGCCGGTCCATGTCCGCCCGTACCTCGCGACCCGATTGGGTCTGGAGTTGTCGAAGGAGGTCCGGGTCCAGGCCGGGCTCGCGGATTGGGAACACGGTGTGAGGAGAAGGTGTGAGGTGCTTCTACAACGGGGGAACACCGAGCATGCGCTCTCTCTCCTGGGGGAGCGTAGGGAGCGCACCGCTGGCAGTCCGCTTTACGAGATCGAGGCGCGGGCGCTGATGGCCGAGAACAGGGCACAGGAGGCGCTGGAAGTGGTGGAGCAGGGTCTGGCCTCCGCGATGCCGGCCGCGGGCGAATCCACGGTGCCGCTGCTCCTGCTTCGCGCCGAGCTCGCTTCGTCCAGCGGAGAGCTGGCACTCGCGGACGAAAGCCTTCGCGATGCCTCCCGCCTCGGGCAGCGCCTGGAGCGCCCGGACGTGGAGCTGGAGGCACTCGTGAGGAGGGCGCAGCTCGAAGCCGTGAGTCCGGAGCAGTGGCGCGAGCGGGTGGATGCGTTGGGGGCGTTCCTCAGCTCCGTGCCCGATGAGCTCCTCCGGGAGAACCGGCGGCTCGCGCAGCTGGGCATCTCGCTATGCTCGGAGCTTCGGCCCGAGTTGTTGGCTCGGGGCCTCGCGGTTGTCGGTCTTGGTGATGTCCACTGGCAGTCGCCCGCGGCCTTCGACCTCAAGCACCTGTTGCTCCTCATGGGGTGGCCCGAGGCTCGAGGCGCCTTCGAATCGGGAGAGGCCGATGGCTTCCTGCTTCGGGTCCTCGAATCCGAATACCGGCCCGCGCACTTCCCGGCCTGGGTCCGGCGCGTGTTCGCCGAGGAAAATAGCGGGGGGTACAGGTGGCGGCGATCCATCGAGCGTTCCCCGTACTGGCCGCTCGACAAGTTGCTTCAGTATCTGGAAGGGAAGCAGTTGTCCGAGGTCAGCGCGTTGGTGGAGCTGATCGCGCGAGTCATGGGCGAGACAAGGAGTCCCGAGGAGTGGTTCCAATATGATGCGCATCTCGGCAAGGCGCTCCGAGGAGCCTCCGACGAGTTCCTCCTGCGAAATCGTCCGCTCGCGCGGATTGGGATTGGGTTGGCCGCCGGTGATCATCCCGATTTGTTGGAACGGGGCCTGGAGGTGGTGAAGCTCGGCGAGCACCTCCCGCCCACGCCCGTGTTGCGCGGCATACAGAACCTCTTGTTGCGAGCGGGGTGGCCAGAAGCGCGGACGGATCTCACCTCGGGAGATCCCTCCTCGTTTCTGCGGGAGGTGCTGCGTGATCCACAGCACCCCGAGGATCTCCAGGCCTATGTCGCTCTCGCGTTCATCGAGCAGGGCAGGAGCGGGCTCCTGGGCCCAGAGGCCGCGCAATTGACGAACCCTCCACGGAGCTGAACCATGACGTTCCGGTACCTGCCACAAGACGAGCTCGACGGCCTGTACGACGCCGTGGTCAAGACCGGGCTGGGCAACCCGATGACGTTGTTCTCGCTGCTGTCGGGCATCGATCCGCACTACGCCCAACAGCTTCAGAACGTTGCCCTTCCTCCCACGGCGCTGCTGCTGGACACCCTCAACCGCCTCAACGAGACGGAGCGGATCGTCGACGGCACGGTGCCCTTCGAGAGGTGGCTGAAGAACGCGGCGAAGCTCGCCGGGCCCAGGCCGGACGCGCAGGCCTTCACCCGGGCGCTGTCCGAGATCGCGCAGCGGGCGTCGGGCGCGCCGCCCATCGAGAACCTCGACAGCCTGCCGGAACTGCTGGAGCAGATCGTGCACCAGGACGACATGGTGCCCATCTCGTTCTTCGCGGGTGGGGTAGCCGCGAGCCAGTCGGTCGCGCTCATCCGGGTCCCCCGCCATGACGGCCGCGTCCCCCGGTTGTTGAGCAGCGGCGAGCCCTACCTCAGCCAGGGCACGGCCTGGTTCCTCACCCCCGAGCTCGTCATCACCAACCATCACGTCATCAACGCGCGGCAGCCCGGAGAGAGCACCGCCTCGCGCGAGGATCTGGAGCTCCAGGCGACCAAGGCGTGGCTGGAGCTCGACTTCGATGACGACGCGATGAAACCGGGCCGGGCGGACGCGGCGAAGCTGGAGAGCTGCGATGTGGCGCTCGACTACGCCATCCTCCGGCTCGCCCAGTCCCAGACCCGCAAGCCGCTCGAGGTGAGGCCCGGTAAGGTGGACGTGAACACGCCGGTGAACATCATCCAGCACCCGCTCGGCAATGCGAAGAGGGTGGCCTGCCGCAACAACCTCGTCACGGCGAGCACGGACAACCAGCTTCGTTACTTCACGGATACGCTGCGAGGCTCGTCCGGCTCACCCGTCTTCGATGACACCTGGCGGGTGGTGGCGCTCCACTACTCCTCGGCGGCGGTGCAGGGCGTGAGCTTCCAGGGCAAGCAGACGGCATGGGTCAACGTGGGCGTTCCCATCGGCCGCATCGTGGAGCATGTGAAGGCGAAGGCGCCGGAGTTGCTGCAGGAGCTTCGGAAGCATCAGCCGCTCCTGTAGCGGGTGGTTCCTCCTACGGCGACTTGTTGCTGGCGGTCGAGGCCGGGGGCGTGGGCGGGGTCGCCGGGGCCGTCTCCTTGGGCAGCTCGCGCTGGAAGAGGGGCTCCATCGTCCCGTTGCCGGTATCGCGCATCACCATCAACACCAGGGCGTCCTTCGACAGATCGATCTGCTCATCCAGGCTCAAGCTGCCGCTGGGCACATCGGGCTTCAACGTCACCCGGCTCCGGCCCAGGGTCCGCGCTCCCTGCTTCACCTCGAGCTCATAGGCCTGGGCGGAGGTCAGGCTGGAGCCCGAGACGGACAGCTGCAGCTTCTTCCCATTGAGCGTGTACGCCACCTGCACCGACGGCTCCGCGGACGGTGGGAGCTCGAGTGGGAGGCGCTCCTTCTTCGGGCCCACGACATGGTCGCTCTGCACGACGCGCTCACCGTGCTCGCGCCACAGCCGCGCCACCAGGGGGGTCTTCGCCTGCTCCACCCGGTCCGCCGGGAGGGAGAGCTGCACTTGCCCCTGCGCGTCCGCCTGTTTCCGGATCCGGTTGACGAGGACTTCGGGCTTCTCGCCCTGAACGATCTCCAGATCCACCATCTCGTAGGGGAACAGGTGCGAGCCCTGTGCCGTCACGGTGACCGTGCCCGTCTTGGCGTCGAACGAATACGCCGTCTCCAGACTGGCCGGCCACATCGCGCGCCCGAGCTCCTCCAAGAGAGCACCTCCCGAGGGAGCGAGGCCCACCATCACCAGGGCGATACCGAAGAAGGCCGCCGAGCTCCCCAAGGCCGGGAGCTGCTTCTCCAGCTTCTCCCGGTACCCTGCCTGGAGGTCGTCGAGGCTGTACGGGTTGACGCGTCGACCGATGGGAGTCGAAGCCTGGACGGCGGCGCGGAGACTCAGGGCCATGAAGACCACCGCCACGCCGACGATGAGCTTGCCCGCGGCCGTCAAGGAGCCGCCCACGTTGGTGAAGACACCGAGGAGCGCACCCAGCGTGACGGTGCCACCAAAGAGCCAGGTGACATACTTGTCGACCCGCCCCGCGGTTTCCTTCGGGTCCACATACGACCGGAACGCCTTGAACTCGTTCACGTCCTCGTCGGAGAGCAGGAGACCAGTCCGCTGCTCGGTGGAAGAGAACCGCTGCCACTTCTGGCAGGAGGAGCACTGGACGATCATGGGAGAGAACGGAGTTGTCCCCTCACGCTGGCCGCCTTGGGCCGTATCCTCCGGGGAATTATCTTCCAACATGAATCCGTGCACGGCCGACTTGCCGGTCACGAGCCCCGTCAGGTCCACGTTGCAGGCCGTATTCCCACATAGGAATTGCATTCGATTTCCCTCCCAGAACCGATTGCTCTGTCACCCGCGAGTCTAATCTCGTGCGAGCCAGGGGTCGACCTGGCCTCGGGAGGCAACCGGGACTCAGCGGCCCTTGAAGCGGGCCTCGCGGCGCTCGATGAACGAGCGGACGCCCTCCTGGGCATCCTCGCTGGCGGAGACCTCGAGCAGCTTGGGCAGCAGGGCGCGCCGGGCGGCCTCGGGGCCCTCGACCAGCGTCTGACGCGCCGAGGCGAGCGTGGCCCTCACGCCCAGGGGCGCCTGCTTCGCCACCGTCTCCGCGAGGGCGAGGGCCCGCTCACGCTGAAGACCCCGCGCGACGACCTCCTGGACGAGCCCGATGCGGTAGGCCTCCTTCGCGTCGAACTCGTCGCCGGTGAGCAGCCAGCGCATGGCGTTGCCCCAACCGGCCACCTGAGGAAAACGGAGGGTGGCGCCGCCGAACGGGAAGATGCCGCGCTTGATCTCGATCTGCCCGAAGCGCGTGTCCTCGGAGGCCACGGCGATGTCCGCCGCCAGGATGAGCTCGATGCCGAGCGTGTAGCACGTGCCCTGCACCGCGACGATGAGCGGCTTCGTCCGCACCTCGCCCTGGATGGCCCACGGATCGATGATCCCCTCGGGGAAGATCCGCTCCCCGCGCGCCACGGCGGGCCCCACGCTGGCCAGATCCAACCCGGCCGAGAAGTGATCGCCCTCGGCGAGCACCACCATGCAGCGCACGTCGGGGTGCCGGTCCGCCTCGGTCACCGCCGTGCCGAAGGCACGGAGCATCTCGACATCGAAGGCATTGCGCTTGTCGGGGCGGTTGATGCCGATCAGCGCGAGCGTTCCACGGATTTCGAGGGTGAGGCGGGAATCGGTCGGATTCATGATTGTTCCCAGGGATAGGGGAGAGGGCCGACATCTTCTCCCGGGCCGGGCCGCCGGGCGAGCAGTCATGCTCGTGGGAGCCTGGAGATTCACTCATTCGACAACATCGCCCCGCTCGACTCCCAGCCCTTTCCCGTTAGGCTCCGTCCCCGCTTCACCGTCCATCCAGTCTGGAGACATTCCCCTCATGCGTAAGCTTCTCTTCGCCGGTGCGGGTGCGGCCGCGATCGTGTCCGCCGCCTGCGCGACGACCAACCAGGAGGTCCGCGTGGCAGCCGATGACAAGCCCGCCGCGGCCGCCGCCGCGACTCCCGCGGCTGCCCCGGTGCAGAACCCGCTGTTGTCCAAATGGACCGGCCCGTACGGCGGCGTGCCTTCCTTCGACAAGGTCAAGGTCGAGCTCTTCAAGCCCGCGCTCGAGGCCTCGATGGAGGAGAACCGCCGGGAGATCGCCGCGATCGCCAACAACCCGGAGGCGCCCACCTTCGAGAACACCATCGTCGCGCTGGAGGACACCGGGCGCACGTTGAACGACGTGGGCACGCTCTTCGGCATCTGGAGCTCGGCCATGAACGGGCCGGAGTTCCAGGCCATCGAGCGGGAGATGGCGCCCAAGCTGTCCGCCTTCTCCGACGAGATCACCCAGAACGAGAAGCTCTTCAAGCGCATCGAGGCCGTCTACAACTCGCCCGACAAGGCGAAGCTGACGCCCGAGCAGCAGCGCCTGACATGGCTCGTCTACACCAACTTCGTCCGCTCGGGCGCGAAGCTCGACGAGGCGGCCAAGAAGCGCCTGGTGGACATCAACCAGCGCCTGGCCTCGCTGTACACGGACTTTGGCCAGAACGTGCTGGCCGACGAGGAGAACTACGTCGTCGTCCTCGAGTCGGAGGCCGACCTGGCCGGACTGCCCGACTCCGTGCGCGCCGGCGCGGCCGCCGCGGCCGAGTCGCGCGGCATGAAGGGCAAGTGGGTCATCACCAACACGCGCTCCTCCATGGAGCCGTTCCTGACCTACTCGTCCCGGCGCGAGCTGCGGGAGAAGGTCTGGCGCAACTACGTCAACCGCGGCGACAACGGCGACGCGCGTGACAACAACAAGATCATCTCGGAGATCCTCGCGCTGCGCGCCGAGCGCGCGAAGCTCCTGGGCTACCAGACGCACGCCCACTGGCGGCTGGAGAACACCATGGCCCGCACGCCCGAGCGCGCCATGCAGCTGATGGAGGCGGTCTGGACTCCGGCCGTCGCCCGGGCCCACCAGGAGGTCGCCGACATGCAGGCGGTGGCCAACAAGGAGGGTGCGAAGCTGAAGATCGAGCCCTGGGACTACCGCTACTACGCGGAGAAGGTCCGCAAGGCGAAGTACGACCTGGACGAGAACGAGGTGAAGCCCTACCTGCAGCTGGAGAAGCTGCGCGAGGGCATGTTCTGGGTCGCTGGCGAGCTGTTCGGCTTCTCGTTCACGCCCGTGAGCGACGTGCCCGTGTATCACCCCGACGTGCGCGTCTGGGAGGTGAAGGACCGGACCAGCGGCAAGCACGTGGGCCTGTGGTACTTCGATCCGTACGCGCGGCCGGGGAAGCGCTCGGGTGCGTGGATGAACGCGTACCGGAACCAGGAGCGGTTCCGGGGCGAGGTCACCACGATCGTCTCCAACAACGCCAACTTCGTGAAGGGCAAGCCGGGCGAGCCGCTGCTGATCAGCTGGAACGACGCGGAGACCCTGTTCCACGAGTTCGGCCACGCCCTGCACGGCCTGAGCTCCAACGTGACGTACCCGACGCTCTCCGGCACGTCGGTGGCGCGCGACTACGTGGAGTTCCCCTCGCAGCTGCTGGAGCACTGGGTCTCCACCCCCGAGGTGCTCAACAAGTACGCGCTGCACTACCAGACGGGCAAGCCCATCCCCCAGGAGCTGGTGGCGAAGATCAAGAAGGCGGACACCTTCAACCAGGGCTTCGGCACGGTCGAGTACCTGTCGGCCGCGCTGGTGGACATGAAGCTGCACCTGGCGGGCGACAAGAAGATCGATTCGGACGCTTTCGAGCGCGACACGTTGACGGCGCTCGGCATGCCGAAGGAGATCGTCATGCGGCACCGCACGCCGCAGTTCACCCACGTGTTCGCGGGTGACGGCTACTCGGCGGGTTACTACAGCTACCTCTGGTCGGACACCCTCACGGCGGATGCCTTCGAGGCCTTCACCGAGGGCAAGGGTCCCTACGACTCGGCGGTGGCCGAGCGCCTGCGCAAGAACGTCTTCACGGTGGGCAACACGGTGGATCCGGCGGATGGCTATCGTGCCTTCCGTGGCCGGGAGGCCGGCATCGACGCCCTGATGCGCAAGCGCGGCTTCCCGGTCCCGGGTTCCGCCGCGTCGAAGCAGCCGGCGAAGAAGTGAGTCCCTCTGGCAGTTGAGTTGGACCGGGGCCGGAAACCGTTGAGCGATCAGCGGCTTCCGGCCTCTTCATTTCGCGCCGCTGGCCATCATCGCCGGGACGCAGTACGGAAGAGGGTAGGGAGAAAGGACCCACCATGAGCACTCTGAAGGGGAAGACCCTGTTCATCACCGGCGCGAGCCGGGGCATCGGTCTGGCCATCGCGAAGCGCGCGGCCCGGGATGGAGCCAACGTCGTCATCGCCGCCAAGACGGCCGAGCCCCACCCCAAGCTGCCCGGCACCATCTTCACGGCCGCCGAGGAGATCGAGCGCGAGGGCGGCAAGGCGCTGCCCCTGATGGTGGACATCCGCTTCGAGGGGCAGCTCCAGGACGCCGTGAAGCAGACGGTGGAGCGCTTCGGCGGCATCGACATCCTCGTGAACAACGCCAGCGCCATCAGCCTGACGGGCACGCTGGACACGCCGATGAAGAAGTTCGACCTGATGTTCGGCGTCAACGTGCGTGGCACCTACGCCACCACCCAGGCCTGTCTGCCCGAGCTGCTCAAGGCGAAGAACCCGCACGTCCTCACGCTCTCGCCGCCGCTCAACATGAAGCCCAAGTGGTTCCAGAACCACGTGGCCTACACCATGGCCAAGTACGGCATGAGCATGTGCGTGCTCGGCATGGCCGAGGAGTTCCGCGAGCAGGGCGTGGCCTTCAACGCGCTCTGGCCCCGCACCGTCATCGCCACCGCCGCCATCAACATGATCGGCGGTGAGGAGATGATGCAGGCCAGCCGCACCCCGGACATCATGGCCGACGCGGCGCACGCCATCCTCACCCGGGACAGCCGCTCCTGCACCGGCCACTTCTTCATCGACGAGGACCTGCTGCGCGAGGCCGGCGTGACGGACTTCGCGAAGTACCTGGTGAAGCCCGGCACGGAGCCGCTGACGGACTTCTTCCTGGACTGAACGTCACGCGGGCCGGGGGCGCGGCTCACTCCACGAGGCGCGCCACCTGGCTCCAGTCGTACTGCTCGTAGGCCCTCGCCAGCTGGGTGAACGGATCCAACGGGTGCTGCTGGTAGTAGCGCTCGTCCTGGGTCTTGTGCGAGGCGTGCCCCATGTAGACGATGACCAGCTGGATGGCATCCGGCTTCTTGGGATCGAAGTACTTCGAGTTCCAGGTGATGTAGTAGGTGGCGTTGGGGCCCTCGCAGTTGCCCACGATCTCCGTGCGCTTCCTCGGCACGCACGCGGGCTTGTCGCCAGCGCCGCCCGTGAGCTGCGCCGCCTGTTTCTTCGCCTCCGCGGCGTCCGAGCCCCCCTCACGCACCAGCCGGGCCAGGTACTCGCTGACGGTGACGCGGCGCCACGGATGCCGGTCCTTGGCGGTGATGAGCAGGAAGGGCGTCTCCCCACCGACCTGGTAGACGGGCAGTCCCTGGTGCTCCTTCACGCGCGTGGGCTCGTAGTACAGGTTGTCGGGAATCGAGGTATCGAACGAGAGCCGCGACAGGGCGTTCACGCGGATCTCCAGCAGGCTGCCCTCGCCCACGCCCTGGTAGCGGCCCGTCTTCTTGTCCACGACGGTCTCGCGGTCGTTCTTGAAGATGGGCTTGAGCAGCAGCGACACGCTGGCCTTCGTCACCTTCAGCTTGGAGTTCGGCTCGATGGTGATGCTCGGATGCGCGCTGGCCCCCTTCAGGTCGGCCAGCTGCGGGGTGCGCAGCAGTCCCTCCAGCACGCCCATCACCTTGCGCTCCAGCTCGGGGGCGCGCTTCTGGACCGTCAGCAGGGGCTTGTGCGAGATGCCGGGCACGGCATCCGGCTCCGCCGCTCCCGCGGGGAGCGTGGTCGCCACGGACAGCACCGTGGCCCACGCGAGGATGGAACGCCGGGAGGAGGAAGCCACACGTCTCGGGTGCATGGGTTTTTCCCTCTTGCCCCCGTGGGTACCTCACTCAAGGCACGGGGGACTGGATGATGTAGTAGAGCGACTGGAAGTACCGGTGCAGGGCGTTGATCAGCTGGGTGAGGAACGGCCAACCCAGCACGGTAAATCCCAGGAACGCCGCCGCGACCACAACGTACTCCACCATCGACTGGCCGCGAGGGGCTCGCTTCAGGAGACTGTTTCTTCTCATTTCTTGCACCCCTCGGAGCACTCCTTCTCCTCGTCCTTGCAGGCCTTGATGCACTTGTCCGCGCCACTGCCCGCGTGCTTCTTGCAGATGTCCTCACACACCTTCGTGTCCTTCTGGCACCGCTTCTGGCACTCCGCGGGACGCTCCGCCGCGGCGGGGTGCGCGAGGAACAGGGCGGCCAGCAGCATCAGGGGCTTCCACAGGTTCGTCTTCATCTCGTCTTCTCCGGGGCCTCCTCCTGGGGGGCCTCCATCAAGCGCTCGGTGAGCGACAGGTAGATCATCACCTCGGGGGCGGGCGGCTGGCGGCGCAGCATCACCATCCCGCGTACCTCGCCGCGGCGCACCTCCAGCTGCACTCCGGACTCGTCCGCGGGGCGCACCTGCTGCACTCGCCATCCCCGCTCGATGAGGGCCTTGCTGAAGAACTCCGTGACCTCCGGCACCGTGCCATCCGGCACCCGCGCGGAGACAGTGTACTGCGTGCCGCCCTCGAGCTTGAAGGTGAGCGCCGCGGCATCCTCGGCGTTCAGCGGCAGGGGAATCCACTCCGGCACCTTCGGCGGGCCCTCCAGCATGCGCGTCATCCGTCCCGACGACACGAACACCAGCGTCTCCCCGCTCTGTTCCAGCACCGACACCAGGTGGACTTCCTCGGAGGCCGGGCTCCAGTAGCCCACGTAGCCGGCGTGCTCGCTGTAGCGCTGGCCCACGGTGGGCAGCCCCGCGTCCAGCAGCGTGCTGTTGTAGTGCGCCAGCACCTGGTCCGGCGTGTCCTGGGTGGAGAACCACGCCACCGCGATGGGCACGTCGGAGCCCAGGTAGTCCGCCGCGAGCACCTCCGGGCGGCTCCCGCGAGGGTAGGGCGGGAAGTGCGACAGCGCCCGCTGGAGGATCTCCTCCTGCTCGGGCGTGCGTGTGCGCCGCGCGGGCTGCGTGAGCATGTCGTCCGGCGTCACCTGATCCATCACGTCCGCCGGCGCCTCGTACACGAGACGCTCCCAGCTGAAGCCGATCAGCCCGCCGACGACCGCCATCGAGAACAGCAGCGCCGCGGCGCGAACCGCCGGCCGCGGCTCGCCCGTCATCTCAGCACTCCTCCGCGTTCTTGCAGCCCATGTAGTACCCGCCCCGCGCCTGGTGCGTCTTCTGGGTGCGGTCCTGGTCCCAGTCACGCCACTCGGAGTTGAAGTAGTTCTGGTTGCCGCCCTTGCCCTGGTCGATCTTCTGGGTGGGGGCCCCATTCGTCGGGTGGATGGAGATGTTGGGCTGGCGCGGGTCGTCGGCGTTCATCGTCTCGGCGTTCGAGTTGCCAGGGGACGACAGCGAGCCCACGAGGCCCGGGTTGAGCAGCGAGCCCGAGGCCGAGGAGAAGAAGGAGGAGGCCGACGCGGTCATCTGCGTGAAACCGACGTTCGCGTTGTTCTGGTAGATGTTCGCCACCCGCGCGTACATGTCGCCCGAGCGCTTCTGGCCCGGGTTGAGGTCCGCCGGGTCCGTCAGCGCCCAGGTGTCGGTGATGATGGCCAGGCGCTGCTCCTTGATGAAGTAGGCGTTGCCGTCCTTGCCGCCCGTACCCTGCTTCGCGTTGTCGTGGATGCTGGTGCCCTGCCACTGATCCTTGGTGAGGTTCACCTTGCCGTGGTCATCGGAGAACTCGGGGAGGAAGCTCTTGGGCAGCAGGTAGTTCTCCACCACCAGCCGTGCCGAGCACCTGTAGAGACCGCCCTGGGTGAACTGGCCGTGGTAGTCGTTGAACAGCGTGTCCGCGTTGACGGAGCCGGCGCCCTTCTCCGGGCCCGTGCACGTCACCTGCTTGGCGTTGGGGTTGATCCAGCACTGGTGCGCCGCCAGCGACTCGTGGTGATCCTCCCCCTCGCAGTCGGCGTACGAGTTGAAGGCATTGCCATTCGCGTCCGTGCCCGAAGCCCTCTTGTCGTAGCGATCCCTGCCGGACTCGTGATCGCAGTACATCAGGCGGGCATGGTGCTGGACGGTGGTGGGGTCGCCCTGCTTGACGTAGTCCTGCACGGTGAGATCCCACACCGTGGAGAGGGCGGCCTCCTGCTGGTCCAGGGAGTAGCGCAGCAGGTCATCCAGGAAGATGGAGTAGAGGAAGACGGGGATGATGACCAGCATGCACAGGGCCATCTCCACCGAGGCGGCACCGCGGGCGGAGGGCCCGCGCCGGGAAGCAAGAACCTGTCTCATAGCGACAACCCTCCGGCCATCTGGACCAGCTGTGCGGCATCCGTGTTGTTGGCGGCGGTGAGCACCTTGCGTGCCTCGGCCTGGGTGAAGGGGTGCAACTTGGCGCGCCAGTACGGGTTGAAGAGGTTGGGAGGCTCGTTCCAGCCGTTCTCCCCGAGGCGGTGGTAGTAGACGAGCGCCCTGGAGAGGGCCGCCGCCTGGCCCGCGGCGAGGGTGATGCTGGCGGAGGAGTCGCCGTTCTCGAAGTTGACGGTGGCGGAGCTGTTGAGCTCCCAGGGGGCCTTGACCGCGTCACCCACCCGGAGGTCGTCGGTGACGTAGCTGTAGGCGCTCGGCTGGCCGAAGTCGTTGTCCTTCTGCTCGTCGGCGCGGAACTTCATGAAGCAGTTACCGGACATGATGCAGGTGGTGAGCCCCTTGGTGTTGACGCCCTCGAACTGGTGGCTGCCGGTGTGGGCGCCGCCCGGCGAGTGGCTGCCGCTGCCGCTGTCGCTCACCACCTTCGCGTCGTAGTTCCAGACCATGGCGCCGTGCTTCCACTGGTTGGCCATGGTGCCCGACTCCTCGGCGGCGATCATCTTGCCCTCGTTGCCGCCGCCCGAGCCGCCGCTCACGCCGCCGGAGGACTGCACCGTCTTGGCGGTGCCCTTGTGCACGGGGAGGGGGAAATTGACGCCCTCGCCGGGGATGTTGCGCACCTCGTTGAGGAAGCTGGGGTGGAGGTGGGTGGGCAGATTGCCGGTGAGGCCGCGGTTGGCGGGCCAGGTGGAGCGGGTGGCGTTGGCCACCTCGGTCATCACCTTCGCGCGCGTCTTCGTGTCCGAGCTGGCCACGCCGCCGGGGCAGGGCATGCCGTCCACCGCGCAGTTGAACTCATTGGCGTTGAGGGCGCCCACCGCGGACACCAGCGTGCTCGCCCCGGGCGCGTTGTAGTCCTTGAGCCCGCTCAGCCCATAGGACTGGCCGTCCTTGAGCGCCTGCATGGTGTTCTTGTGCACCATGGACTGCGAGCCGTGGATGAAGTCCACCATCCGGTCCAGGCCCTGCACCGTCTGGGTGAACTTGCTGTCCAGACCCCTGGCCTTGTTGTCGTAGTTGGAGGCGGCCTTGCTGTACTTGCTGGCGACCTTGAGCGCCTGGATGCCGTGGACGCAGTGCATGAAGCAGCTCCAGCAACCGCACTGCCCGAACTCCTGCGCCGCGATGACGTAGAAGTTGTTGCGCCCGGCCCGCATGATGTCACCGGTCACGCTGGCCGCGGCCATGTACCCGTGCATGCTGTTGGACGCCACGTAGGTGGCGGCGATGGACCGGTTGCTGATGGCGTAGTAGTTGAGGGTGCGCGCCTCGACCACGGCCATGGAGTAGGCCAGCGAGTCACTGTGCTGCTGCAGGCTCATCTTCTCGCGCAGCGCGTGGCTGAGGTTGAAGCTGAGCGTCATCATCAGCGCCAGCACCAGGAAGGACAGGGCTCCGAGTACGAGCGCCTGACCACGCGCACTGCGTCGGGAGCTTCTCTTCATGATTCGCTCTCTTTGACGAACGTGAAGATGCATTTGTTCTCCTCGGGCAGGCCGTTCTTGGTGAGGTAGAGGTTGGACTGCATCCGCATGGTGTAGGTGGCGCGGATGGGCATGATGTAGAGACCCTTCCGGGCCGCATCGGCATAGGGATCGCCCGAGAGTCCGGCTTTGCGCGCCAGCGAGCGCTCCGAGCCCGTCGGCTTGCCCATGCGCAGCAGTTCGGGCACTTCCCTGTTGCGGGCCGTGGCGTGGATGACCCAGTTGGCGAAGGGGATGGGCATCCGGTAGTTGAACGTCACCTGGATGCGCAGCTTGGTGCGCTGGCCCCGCTGCCACTCCTCGTAGCCACCGGTGGACCATTTCGGATCGTCGAAGTCGACTTCCTTCGAGGCGCCGCCGAACTCGTTCTTCAGGGGTCCGCAGACGGTCACCTTGGCGAACTTCAGGTTCGCGTCCGGCATCTTGTTGGTGAGCACCCCGTTCCAGCCCCACTTGGCCTTGAAGTCGGAGGCGCTGTTGATGGTCTTGATGTACTCGCCACCACCGCGGTCCTGGCTCACCATGGGCAGCAGCACGGCCACCGCCGCGCGCTCCATCTTCTCTTCGTTGGCGTTGTGCAGCGCTCCCGCACGCACGGCCTTGTAGGCGGCGTACTTCGTCATCAACCGCGCCTGGTGCATCAGCCCCAGTTGCAGGATGCCGAGAATGAGGAACACGAACAGAGGTAGGACGAAGGCCGATTCCACGGCGGCCTGTCCCGACTCACGCGCAGAGCGTGGCTTGTCTCCCATTGCACGCATATGTGCGAAATGTGGCCGATGCTTTACGGGTCGTAAATACGCAAAGTGGCCGCGAGATCCGCACACCCCGTCAAGTGCCCGGGGGGGTAGACTATCGTAAATCAGGGAAAAAGTGTGGGGTCCACTCACCAACTCGTGCGCACGGGACGGCCTTCCTCATAGCCCGCCTGGCTCTGGACCCCCACCACTGCGTTGCGGTGGAACTCTTCCAGTGTACGTGCACCGGCGTAGGTACAGGCGCTGCGCACGCCCGCGATGATGTGGTCGAGGATGTCCTCGACGCCGGGGCGGTCGGGATCCAGGTACATGCGCGAGGTGCTGATGCCCTCCTCGAAGAGCTCCTTGCGGGCGCGCTCGAAGAGGGACTCGGTGCGGGCGCGGGCCTTGACGGCGCGCTGGGAGGCCATGCCGAAGTTCTCCTTGTAGAGGCGGCCGTCGCTGTCGCGCTGGGTGTCGGCGGGGCTCTCGTAGGTGCCGGCGAACCAGGAGCCGATCATCACGTTGGCGGCGCCAGCGGCGAGCGCGAGCGCCACGTCGCGCGGGTGGCGGATGCCCCCATCGGCGCAGATGTAGCGGCCGAGCTTGCGCGCCGCCTCGGCGCAGTCCAGCACCGCGGAGAACTGGGGCCGGCCCACGCCGGTCATCATGCGCGTGGTGCACATGGCGCCAGGGCCCACGCCCACCTTCACCAGGTCCGCGCCGGCGGAGATGAGATCGCGCGTGCCCTCGCGGGTGACGACGTTGCCCGCCATGATGGGAACGGTGGGGGAGAGGCCGCGGATGGTCTCCACCACCTCGAGCATCTTGCGCTGATGGCCGTGCGCCACGTCGATGACGAGCAGATCCGTGCCCGCGCGCAGCAGGGCCTCGGCCTTGCCCTTCACGTCGCCGTTGATGCCGATGGCCGTGCCGATGAGCAGGTGGCCCTTCGCATCCAGGGCGGGCTTGTAGAGGGTCGAGCGCAGGGCGCCCTTGCGCGTCACCACGCCGATGAGCCGACGCCCGCGCACCACGGGAGCGCAGGTGAGCCGCTTGCTGGCCAGGCTCTCGAAGATGGGCTCGAGCGGCGTGCCGTCCTGGAAGGTGAGGAGCTCGGTGGACATCACCCGGTGGAGCTGGGTGAAGCGATCGAAGCCGACGGCGTCGTTCTCGGTGAAGACGCCGACGGGCTCCTCGTTCTCGTTGACGACGATGACGGCGCCATGGGCGCGCTTGTGGATGAGGTTGAGCGCCTCCTGGAGGGTGTCGCCGGGCCGCAGGGTGATGGGCGTCTCGTAGATGGGGTGGCGCGACTTCACGAAGGCGATGTTGCTCTCGACGATGTCGAGCGGGATGTCCTGGGGGAGCACGGCGATGGCGCCGCGGCGTGCCACCGTCTCGGCCATGCGCTTGCCGGAGACGGCCGTCATGTTGGAGACGACGACGGGGATGGTGGTGCCCAGGCGGTCGACCGGCGTCAGGTCCACGTCGAGACGGGAGCCCACCTCCGAGCGGGCAGGCACCATGAAGATGTCGTTGTACGTGAGATCGTAGGGAGGCTTCTGGTCGTCGAGGAACCGCATGCACCCTCCAGGTGGGCCATCATTGGAATCCACTCCGGCGACCGCGTATTTTGCCCCAGATGTTCTGCCCGAGGAGCGAATGACGACGCCCGTGTTGCAGGTGGAGGGGCTGGAGAAGACCTACGGAGAGGTGCGGGCCGTGCAGGGGCTGACGTTCCAGGTCGCCCCCGGAGAGGTGCTCGGGTTGGTGGGGCCCAACGGGGCGGGGAAGACGTCCACGCTCCGCTGCCTGGCGGGCATCCTGCCGCCCTCGGCCGGGCGCGTGTCGGTGGCCGGGCATGACCTGGGGAGCTCGTCGGTGGAGGCCAAGAGGGCCCTGGCGTTCCTGCCGGACGAGCCGCGCCTCTTCGAGTACCTCACCGTCTGGGAGCACCTGAACTTCGTGGCGCGGCTGTACGGGGTGGAGGGCTGGGAGGAGCGGGCCCGGGCGCTGCTGGACGAGATGGAGCTGGCTGGCAAGGAGAAGGCGCTGCCCGGGGAGCTGTCGCGCGGGATGAAGCAGAAGCTGTCCATCGCGTGCGGCTTCCTGCACTCGCCCCGGCTCATCATCCTGGACGAGCCGCTCACGGGGTTGGATCCGCTGGCCATCCGGCGCATGAAGGGCTCGCTGCGCCAGCGCGCGGAGGCGGGGACGGCGCTGGTGCTCTCCTCGCACCTGCTGCCGCTGGTGGAGGAGCTGTGCCACCGGCTCCTCGTCATCGCCGGAGGGCGCGTGGTGGCGCTCGGGACGCTGTCGGAGATCCGCGAGCACCTCAGCGGGCCCGAGGGCGCGGGTGCGTCGCTGGAGGAGCTCTTCATCCGCATCACCAGCGCGGCGCCCGAGGCGGGACCGGAGCGGGGGAGTCCTTGAGCTTCGCTCGCGCGGTGGTGTTCCTCTGGTTGGCGACGGCGCGCAACCGGGTGCTGCACCAGCTGCGGCGGCTGCGGCAGCCGAAGTACCTCGTGGGGGCGATCGTCGGCGGGGTGTACGTGTACTCCATCTTCCTGCGGCGGCTGCACACCGCGGGGGACGAGGGGATGCCACAGATCCCCCAGCTCCTCAGCCACTTCATGCTCACGGCCGCGATGCTGGGCACGGTTCTCTCCGCCTGGGCCCTGGGTCCGGACCGGCCAGCGCTGACCTTCTCCGAGACGGAGGTGCAGCAGCTCTTCCCCGCGCCCGTGTCCCGGCGGGGGTTGCTGCACTACAAGCTCGTGCGAGGCCTGCTCGGCGCGGTGACGGCGGCCCTCTTCGCCACGCTCTTCGTGAGCCGCGTGGTGACGAAGCACCCCGTGCTCTTCTTCCTCGGCACCACCGTGACGCTCGCCACGGTGAGCCTGCACGTGATGGCGGCCTCCTTCGTGCGCACGCGGCTCGCCCGGCGCGGCGGGGTGGGGACGGCCCTGCGCTGGGGGGCGATCTCGGCCGTGCTCGCCCTGATGCTCGTCTCGGGGCTGTCCGCGCTGCGGGAGCTCCCCTCGCTGGACCCGACGGAGCTCAGGGGCTCGCGGCAATTCGAGGACTGGCTCGCCGCGGTGCTGGCCCTTCCGGCGCTGTGGCCGGGACGGTTGCTGGTGGCCCTGCCGCTCGCGGCGGACGCGTGGGGCTTCTTGAAGGCCCTCCCGCTCGGGCTCGGGCTGCTCGCCGTGCATTACGTGTGGGTGATGAGGGCCTCGGTGTCCTTCGAGGAGTCCGCGGTGCTCCGGGCCGAGGAGCGCGCACGCCTCCAGGGGCAGCTCTCGCGGCAGGGGGGGCGGCCCACCCTCATCCGCGCGGGGGCGACGCCCTTCCGGTTGGTGCCCATGGGCCGGCCGGAGGTGGCGCTCGTCTGGAAGAACCTCATCGCCGCGCGGCGGTTGGGTGGGGCGGGGCGGCTGCTCGTCGCGGGACTGGTGGGAGGGCTGGTGGCCTCGGTGGTGTCGAGCCGGGACGCGACGGACATGGTCGCCAACGTGCGCACGTTCATGGCGCCGGTGTGCGCGGGGATCGCGGTGATGCTGAGCTTCTTCGGGCCGTCAGCCCTGCGTGTGGACCTGCGGATGGATCTGCCCCGGATGGATCAGTTGCGAGCGCTGCCGCTCACGGGACGACAGGTGGTGGCGGCGGAGATCGCCGCGCCAGCGCTGCTGCTCGGGATGGCGCAGATGGCGCTCGTGCTGGTGGCGGTGGTGCTCTCGGTGTGGCAGGGGGGCATGCGCACCACGCTCTGGGTGGCGGGTGGACTGGGCGCGCTCTGGGTGCTGCCGGCGGTGAGCCTGGGTGGGCTCTTCGTGCAGAACGCGGCCGTGGTGCTGTTTCCGGCCTGGCTGCCGCCGGAGGGCGAGCGGGTGCGCGGCATCGAGGCGCTCGGCCAGCGGTTGCTGACGCTGGCGGGCACGCTGGTGGTGCTGCTGGTGGGGATGTTGCCCGCGGCGATCGTGGGGGGCCTCGTGGCGCTCGCCCTGGATCGGTTCCTGGGTTTTGGAGTCTGGGCGCTGCCGTTCGCGGGGCTCGCCGCGGCGGTGGTGCTCGGGGTCGAGGTGGCGCTGGGCGTGGTGGGGTTGGGTCACGCCTTCGATCGGCTCGACGTGTCGCGAGAGGGGCCCGAGACGAGCTCTTGAGCTCAGTGGGGTCTGGTTGGCTCTGGCGGTGAGGACAGCGTGCGCACGACCAGCGAGCGGCACGCCGAGCACACCACGCCCGCGCGCTCCCAGTGCACCTGTTCCTCCAGCTCCTGGGGGGACTCAGGGCTCTCCTCGAGCTGCTTCAAGAGAGAGGAGAGCTCGTCGGCCGAGCCACTACCGGGTGTGCCGAGCACGTCCTGCTCACCTTGGAGGACGAGGGTGAAGCGGTAATACACCTCGCTCGCGGCGATGATCCGCCCGCACGCGGCACATGTCTTCGATCGAGGGCCGGTCACGAGGGGGATGGTAGCCGGAATGCCGGCGGCAAGCTTACCCGGAGGGGCTACCCACCCGCGGCGCTCCGGTGAGAGCCTATCCCCATGCACGGTGACGACGAGACGGAGACGCAGGCTGGTGAGGGGCAGGCCCCCGTTGTGCAGGTCTCCTCTCTAGACGAGACGGCCTCCATGGTGGCCGGCGCAACCCTCCCGTCAGCCGCTCCACCACCGGGGAACGGGGCGGAGGGCTCGGCCTTCCCGGTCCCAGGATGGGACCGTTACCAGCCCATGGGGTTCCTCGGGCAGGGAGGCATGGGACGGGTGTTCCTCGCCTATGACCCCAGGCTGCGCCGCCAGGTGGCACTCAAGTTCGTTCGCGACGAACACCCCGAGCTCACCCGGAGCTTCCTCGCCGAAGCTCGCGCCCAGGCCAGGGTGAACCACGAGCGCGTCTGCAAGGTGTATGAGGTCGGTCAGGTCGACGGGAAGGTCTTCATCGCCATGCAGTACGTGAAGGGCCGGCCACTGGGCGCTCTCGTGCGCGAGCTCACCGTCGAGCAGAAGGCCCTGGTGCTCCGGGACGCGGCCCTGGGAGTGCACGAAGCCCACCGCGCCGGCCTCATCCATCGCGATGTCAAGCCCTCCAACATCATGGTGGAGCGCGGAGAGGACGGTGTCCTCAGGTCCTACGTCATGGACTTCGGACTGGCGAGCGACTGGAAGGAGAGCGAGACCGTTACCGGTACCGTGCTGGGAACTCCCCTCTACATGGCCCCCGAGCAGGCTCGCGGAGAAGTCGCCCGGCTGGATCGCCGGGCGGATGTCTACAGCCTGGGTGCCACCCTCTACGCCCTTCTCACCGGACAGCCTCCCATCCAGGGCAGCAACGGCCTGGAGGTGCTCAACAACCTCGCGACCGTCGAGCCGCGCCCTCCGCGTGCGCTGGACCGGAACATCCCGCCGGAGTTGGAGGCCATTACCCTCAAGTGCCTGGAGAAGGAGCCCTCCGCCCGCTATGACTCGGCGCGTGCCCTGGCCGAAGACCTCGACCGTTTCCTCGCGGGCGAGCCCGTGCTGGCGCGCACGGGCCCCGGGTACCGGCTGCGCAAGCGGCTGCACAAGCACAGGCTCCTGCTCTCCGCGGCCACCGCCGCGCTCCTCGCCCTGGCCACGGCCGTGGGCTGGGGCGCCCTGGCCCGCCGCGAAGCCTCCGAGCGCGAGCGCCTCGCTCGCCACTTCACCGAGCTGGTGGAGCGCATCGAGTCCAGGGTCCGCTACTCCGCGCTCTCCCGTCTCCACGATGCGCGGCAGGAGCGCCAGGCCATCCAGGACATTCAGGCCCGGATGGAGGAGTTGGAGGTGGAGATGCGCCAGGGCGGCGAGCAGGCGCTGGGACCGGGGCACTACGCGCTGGGACGTGGCGCCCTCGCTCTCGGAGACCCCGAGAAGGCCCGTGAGCACCTCGAGTCCGCGTGGCAGCACGGTTTTCGTGAGCCACGGGTCGCCTATGCGCTTGCCCTCGCTCTGGGGCAGTCCTATCAGGAGAAACTCCTGGAGGCGGAGAAGCGCTTCGGGGATACCGACGGGCGGGAGTCCCGGAAGTCTCTGTTGAGAGACATCGAGCGCCGCTATCGCGATCCAGCACTCGCGTACCTCGCGCAGAGCCAGGGAGCCGAGGTGCCCTCGAACGAGTACGTCGCGGCACTCATCGCCTTCTACGAGGGCCGCCTCGACGACGCCCTGGCCCGACTGGACGCCGTGAGCGGCAGACTCCCCTGGTTCTACGAGGCCCCTAAACTGCGCGGGGACATCTTCGTGGCCCGGGTCTACGGGCATTGGCGCGAGAGCAACTTCGACAGGGCAAAGGCCGACCTGGAGGCTGGCAGGAAGGCTTACGTCGCCGCCGCCACCATCGCCGAGAGCGCCCCTGCCGTGCACAAAGGCCTCGCGCAACTCGAAGTCACCGAGATGCTCATACAATACGAACTCGAGGGCGACATGATGCCCTTCTATACCCGGGCCCAGGACGCGCTCATGCGGTGTCTCGCGGTCGCACCCGATGACTACATGTGCTGGGTGGATCTGGCACGCCTGCACATCCGCCTGGCCAATAGAAGAAGGGAGGGGACTGAGGAGATCATCGCGAAGGCCATGAAGGCCGCCGAGCACGCCCTGGCTCTTGCCCCCGCGCGGAGCGAGGCCCGGATGGTCCTGGCGAGCAGCTTCAAGGTGCTGGCGCGCTACCGCCAGATCCTTGGAGCGGATCCTCGCGAGCTATTCCGCAGGGCCGCTGACTTGCTGGAGAGCATTCGCCCGGAGGACCGGAGTCCTGTATTTCACAAGGAGCGCTTTGGGCTCTTCGATAGCCTGGCCAGGTACGAGAATCAAATCGGTGAAAGCTCACTGGGACACCTGGACAGGGCCATCCAGGAGATGCAGGCGGTCCTTGCCATCGATGCTCGCGATTATGATGCCTGGGCAAACCTCGGCTGGGCGTACCTCTCCCGAGCGGACGACCGCTACAATCCCGAGCCGGATCGTGATCTGGCGCAGGCCCTGCTCGCGTGCGACAAGGCTCGGAGCATCGACCCCAAGCGCATTTCGTCATATATGCATTCGGGTGCGACCTACGTGTTCCGGGCCCGGCGACTGAGCAATCGCGGTGGGGATCCCGTGCCAGACCTGGTGAGCGCCCGGGAGCAGTTCCGGCAAGCACTCACCCTGGCTCCCAAATCGTCATGGCCGTACTTCTCCATAGGGGAGGCGTTCCTGGAACAGGCGAGGGATGCCTGGGCACGGGGCGGAAATCCCTTTCCTCTGCTGGACGAGGCCCGAGCGTCCATCGAACACGCCATAAGCATCTCGCCGAGGGATGATGACGTCCCCCTTGGCCGCGGAATGCTGCTCGTTCAGCGCGCCCGCTACCTGCGCGCTCGCGGTGAAGATCCGGGCCCGAGCGTGCGCGAGGCCGAGGAAGTCGTGAAACGTGGCCTCGAACAGTGGCCGGACTATTATCGCTCCTCGTTGATGCTGGGCTCGGTCCACGTCACCCGAGCAGGCTTCAACGTGGACCGCGGACGCGCTCCCGGACCGGACCTCGCACGCGCCGAGGCGGAGCTCCGCCAGGCGCTGGCGAAGGAGCCCATCAATGCGGAAGCGTGGCTTCAGCTCGGCGAGGCGCAGTCGCTCAACGCCACGTGGCAGGCGCGCAGTGGAAAGGCCCGGGCCGAGGACTTCGAGGAGGCGACGAAGTCCTATGAAAAGGCGCTCGAGCTGGCACCGGACGTGCTGGAACATTCCCTGTGGCTTGGCCAGCACTGCTACAGGTGGGCCACCTGGCAGAAGAAGGCGGGAGGGGAGTACGGCCCGGTATTGAAGCGCGGGCTCGAGCTGGCCGACCAGATATTGAAACTCCGGCCCGACTGGCGCGAGGCTCAGGACCTTCGGGGCAAGCTGCTCCGAGCCAGCCAGTAGGCTACTGCTGCTCTTCCTCGCCCTCATCCACGCGGGAGCTGGCGACGCCGAACACGTTGGCCTCGGCCATCTCCTTGGTGGTGTTCCTGTACGCCCGCCAGGCGAAGGGCGCCACGCCCGCGAAGATGATGCCGACCAGGCCGATGGCCATCCAGGGGATGGGCTCTTCCTTGACCTTCACATCCCTGCCGTAGGAGGTGATGTTGTACTTCGGACGGGAGCGAGCGGCGTCGCGCTCTTGCTGGCTGGTCATCCCATCGCCCTGGAAATCCTGGAGCTGCCGCCGCTGGGCGAGGGCGGCACCGCCAGTCACGAGCACGAGGACGGCCAGCAGACGCGAGAAGGAGGAAAGACGCATGGGCGCGCAGCCTACCACGACCGTACAGGAGCACAGAACAGGGCTTGCGCCGCCCGCGGCGGTCCATTAGGCGCGGACCCGTGCGCCTCCTCCTCATTCCCTTGATCAACCTGCTGTTGCTGCTGCGAACCCTCCTGGGGCTGCCCTTTCGCCTCCTGGCGGCCCGGAGCCGGCCCGCGTACATCCGCTTCCGGCTGACGGGGGATCCCCCCTACCGAGAGCCGACCCGCCGGCCGCGCCTGCCCCTGGGGCTCGGGGGGCAGGGCCGTCCGGAGCCGGCCACGGTGACCTCGCTGGAGGGCTTCCGGAAAGCGCTGGCGCTCCTGGCGAAGGACCCGAAGGTGAAGGGCATCCTGGTGGAGCTGGAGGGGTTGGAGGTGCCTCCGGCGAAGCGGGAGGTGCTGGTGAAGCTGCTGGAGGGCTTCCGGGCGGCGGGCAAGCGGGTGGTGGCGTGGGGGGTGAGCGTGAACAGCCTGGAGTACCAGGTGATGTGCGCGGCGGACGAGGCGCTCCTGTCTCCGGCGGGACGGCTGGAGCTGGTGGGCTACGCCGCGGAGGCCACCGCGCTGGGCGAGGGCCTGGAGCGGCTCGGCGTCAAGGCGCACTTCTTCCGGCGGGGCGAGTACAAGACGGCACCGGAGCTCTTCACGCACCCGCGGGTGTCGGACATCCAGCGGCAGACGATGGAGGCCTTCCTGGACGAGCGCTACACGGAGCTGGTGGACACCGTGGCGAAGGGGCGCAAGCGCACGCCGGAGGAGGTCCGGGCGTGGATCGACGCGGGTCCCTACAGCGCGAAGCGCGCGGCGGCGCAGGGGCTCATCGACGGGGTGTGTGACGAGGCGGACCTGCCCGAGCGGCTCGGGAAGAAGCGCGAGAAGGACGGCGAGGAGGAGGAAGAGGGCCTGGAGCCGATGCCGATGTACCGGGCGGGGCTGGTCTGGCCGGAGGTGCGCTGGCGCCCGCTGCGGTTGAGGCCCCTGCTGGGGGTGGTGCCGCTGACGGGGGTGATCACCCCGGGGAAGAGTGGGGCGGGGCCGGGGCCGCAGCGGGTGGGCTCGGACACGGTGGTGAAGGCGGTGCGCGCGGCGGGGCGGAACCGCCGGGTGAAGGCCGTGGTGCTGTACGTGGCGAGTCCGGGGGGATCGGCGACGGCCTCGGAGATCATCCTGGAGGCGGTGCAGCGGGTGGCGAAGAAGAAGCCCGTCATCGCCTTCGTGGACCGGGTGGCGGCGAGCGGCGGCTACATGGCGGCGCTTGGCGCGAAGGAGATCTGGGCCACGCCGCACGCGGTGGTGGGCTCCATCGGCGTGTTCGCGGGGAAGTTCGACGTCTCGGGGCTGCTGGAGAAGCTGGGGGTGCACCGCACGCTCATCACCCGGGGGGAGAACTCGGGCATCTACTCGCCCATGCGGGGCTTCACCGAGCACGAGCGGGCCTCGATGGAGGCGGAGGTGGAGGAGATCTACCAGGCGTTCCTCGAGCACGTGGCGAAGGCGCGAGGCCGGACGAAGGAGGAGATCCACCAGCTGGCGGAGGGGCGGGTGTACAGCGGCACGCGCGCGCAGGGGGTGGGGCTGGTGGACAAGACGGGGGGCTTCGAGGAGGCATGCCGGTACGCGATGGATCTGGCGAAGGTGCCTGCGGAGCGCTTCGATCTGCGGCTCTTCGGCGGCGCGGATCGGCGCCTGTCGCTGCTGAAACTGTTGATGGGAGGAGCCCTGACGGGCGTGTATGCCTTCTGCCCGACGGCCTGGGATCTCCAGGGCTTCGGGGGAGGGGAGCGTTTCGAGTAACCTCGGCCCCGCATGGCGCGCCCCTGTCCCCTCTGCGAGAACGAGCTGCTGCGGCCCCTGCGCGTCTCGGACGTGGAAGTGGACACCTGTCCCCGCTGTCACGGGCTGTGGTTCGACGCGGGGGAGCTGGATCGCTTTCCGGACAGACCACCGACGCGCATGTTCCTGGAAGCGGCGCGGCGGGCGCCCTCGCGGTGCCGGAAGCGGGGCCACCTGGTGGCGCGAGAGCAGGACGCATGCGCCACGTGCCGGAGCGAGCCGGTGAGCTGCCCGTCGTGCGGCTCGAGGCTGGCGCTGGTGGTGACGAGCGCCTGTGCCATCGACGTGTGCCCGCGATGCGAGGGCGTGTGGCTGGACGCGGGCGAGTTCGAGCTGTTGGAGGGAGTGACGAATCCCCAGGCGAGGCCGGCGGGAGAGAGTCAACCGGCGGCCCCGCTGAGGTGCTCGGCGTGCAGGAGGGGGATGCAGCCGCGGGACGCCTTCGCGTATGAGGGCGACGTCTACTGCGCCACCTGTCGACCCCCGGGTGCCATCCAGTTCACCGTGCGAATCCCCTCTCCCTCTGGGAGAGGGCCAGGGTGAGGGTCATCCCAAGGTCCCGTGTTCCCATGTCCTCCACCGTCTCCCGCGTCCTCCACTGCCTGTCCCTCGCGGCCGCCCTGGCGGCCACCGGCTGCGCTCACACTCCCGGTCCCAGTGAGGTGGCATCGGCCTATGCCCGGGCCCTGGAGGAGAACCGTCTCGCGGACGCCCAATCCCTGACGAACGTCCCACCCCAGGACCCGTCCTTCACCGAGCACTACGCGGAGGCGTCGGTGCGCAAGGCGCGGGCCGAGGAGGTGCGAGCGGCCCTTCCCGGGCTCCAGGCGAGGGCCCCGGCGCTCACGCTGCTTCAAACACCGGAGGGCTGGCGGGTCGTCGAGGAGAAGCCGGCGGACGCACCCCGGGTGGTGCTGGGCCGCTTCCTGGACGCGGTGGAGGCGGGCGATTGGGCCACGGCCTGGTCGCTCCTGAGCGATCCCCTGCGAGCCCGCTACACGCCCGAGCGCCTGCGCGAGGACTTCAAGCGAGAGCCCCTGTCTGCCGAGCGGGTGCGGCGTGCGCGGCTGGCGCTGAAGGGGGAGGTGAAGGTGACGGGGGCGGGGGCGGAGTTCCCGATCGGGAAGGATCTCGCGGTGCGGCTCGTCCGGGAGGCGGGCGAGTACAAGGTGGCGGCCATCGAGTAGCGGGGTTAGAGGTGGTTGACACCAGGGGGGCCGCTGGCTATTCCGCGCCCTTCCGAGGGGGGACCCCCAACCTCCCGGATTCAAAAGGATTCAGGTACTCCAGATGAGCGTTTCCGAGCGCGACATCCTCGCGGCGATGTCGAAGGTGATGGATCCCGAGCTGCACATCGACCTGGTGAAGGCCGGGATGGTGAAGGACATCCGCGTGGACGGCGACAAGGCGAAGCTCAAGATCGAGCTGACGACGCCAGCGTGCCCGCTGAAGGGGAAGATCCAGGCGGACGCCGAGGCGGCGCTGAAGCAGGTGCCGGGGCTGAAGACGTTCGACATCGAGTGGGGCGCGCAGGTGCGCTCGGCGCCGACGGGCGTGGCCGGGCAGCAGGGGCAGGCGATCCTGCCGCAGGTGAAGAACGTGATCCTCGTCGGCGCCGGCAAGGGCGGCGTGGGCAAGAGCACGGTGTCGGTGAACCTGGCGGCGGCGCTGGCGCGCGAGGGCGCGAAGGTGGGCCTGCTGGACGCGGACTTCTACGGTCCCTCGGTTCCGCTGATGACGGGCATCACCGAGAAGCCGGTGAGCCCGGATGGCAAGTCGCTGCTGCCGCTGGAGAAGCACGGGCTGAAGGTGATGTCGATCGGCTTCCTGGTGGAGGCGGATCAGGCGCTCATCTGGCGCGGGCCCATGCTGCACGGGGCGCTGATGCAGCTGGTGCGGGACGTGCGCTGGGGCGAGCTGGACTACCTCATCCTCGACCTGCCGCCCGGGACGGGCGACGTGGCGCTGACGCTGTCACAGTCGGTGAGGGCGGCGGGCGCGGTGCTGGTGACGACGCCGCAGGACGTGGCGCTGGCGGACGTGGTGCGCGCCAAGCAGATGTTCGACAAGGTGCACATCCCCGTACTGGGCATCGTGGAGAACATGAGCCAGTTCGTGTGCCCGCACTGCTCGAAGGCCACGCCCATCTTCAACCGGGGCGGCGGCCACAAGGCGGCGGAGATGTTCAGCATCCCGTTCCTGGGGGAGATCCCCCTGGATCTGAAGATCCGCGAGTCGGGTGACGCGGGCGTGCCGGTGGTGCTGAGCGCGCCGGACAGCCCCGAGGCCCAGGCCTTCATGGGGATGGCGCGCAACATCGCCGGCCGCGTCTCCACCGAGAACATGCGGGTGGCGGTGAAGCTGCCGGTGGTACGCTAACGGCCCCCGACAACCCCGAGGACTCCCATGACGCACGGCAAGGAACCCGAAGACGACTTCGATCCGCTACTCGGTGAAGAGCCGGGGCGGGAGGGTTCCCGCCCGGGGTTCGTGCCGGAGTTCGTGCGCAAGGTGGCCGTGGCGGGCCTGGGCGCCCTCTTCATGACGGAGGAGGGCATCCGCTCGCTGGCCGGCCAGCTCAAGCTGCCCAAGGAGATGCTCGGCTACATCCTCGGGCAGGCGGAGAAGACGAAGGACGAGGTGGGCCGCGTCGTCTCCGAGGAGGTCCGGCGCTTCCTCCAGTCGGAGAAGCTGCGCGACGAGCTCCTCAAGCTGGTGTCCGGGATGACCATCGAGGTGAAGGCGCAGATCCGCCTGGTGCCTCCCGAGGACCGCGACGAGGAGGAGCAGGAGGAGGCCCCTCGGCGGACCAAGGTGGTCGTCACCGAGCTGAACACGCGCCGCGGCGGCAAGAAGGCTTCCGCCAAGAAGGAGTGACGGCGTGGAAGGCGAGGGCGGCCAGCGGCGCAACTGGCGCCAGCATCCCCTGGCGAAGCGGTTGCCATTCCTGTTGCTGGCGGCGTTGGGCATCTGGCTGTGGAAGGGCTCGAACGTGCCCGAGCGCGAGCTGGTGTGGCGGCTGGTGGGCCCCGGCTGGAGTGAGATCCGGACCGTCGAGTTCCAGGTGAAGGACGCGGACGGCGAGGTGGTGAAGCGCCAGGTGCACTCCTTCCAGGCGGGCCCGCCGGACTCCGTCACCGAGAAGACGTCGCTTGCCTCGGGGACGTACGAGGTGTGGGTGTTCGCTCGGGGTGAAAGTGGACCTTCCCGGCCCCCCCGTGTGGAGCGGTTGACACTGGGAGACGAAGACGTGCGCATCGAGCGCGGGCTCCGAGTACCCGAGGGTCGTTGACCGGTAGGAGGGCCAGGGCTATAGCGCCGCCCGGTTCCTCGTTTACCGATTTACCGAGCAAGGGGTCTCGAACGCCATGGCAACGGAGCACATCATCGTCGTCGGCGCAGGGCAGATGGGGTCGGGCATCGCCCAGGTGGCGCTGCAGGCGGGCCTGCGGGTCACTCTGGTGGATGTCTCGAAGGAGGGGCTCGCCAAGGGCGCCGAGCGCATCAAGGCCGGTCTGAAGAAGCTGGTGGAGAAGGGCAAGCTGGACGAGGCCCGCCTGAAGGCCGCGGACACCAACCTGGCCACCGCCACCAGCGCCACCGAGGTGAAGGACGTCGACCTCGCCATCGAGGCCGTGACGGAGAACGAGGACCTCAAGCGCCGCATCTTCGTGGAGCTCGACGGCGTGGTGAAGCCGGGCGGCATCCTCGCCACCAACACCTCGTCCATCCCCATCACGCGGATCGCCGCGGCGACGAAGCGCCCCGAGAACGTGATCGGCATGCACTTCATGAACCCCGTGCCGCTGATGCAGCTGGTGGAGCTGATCCGCGGCGCGGCGACGTCGGACGCGACCTACCAGACGACTCGGGCGCTCGCGGAGAAGATGGGGAAGACCACGGTGGTGTCCAAGGACTTCCCGGGCTTCATCGTGAACCGCATCCTGATTCCGATGCTCAACGAGGCCTGCTTCGCGCTGATGGAGGGCCTGGGGACGGCGGAGGACATCGACACGGCGATGAAGCTGGGGACGAACCAGCCCATGGGCCCGCTGCAACTGGCGGACTTCATCGGCCTGGACACGGTGCTCTACATCGCCGAGGTGCTCCACAAGGGCCTGGGCGACGACAAGTACCGCCCGAGCCCGCTGCTGCGGCAGTACGTGGACGCCGGTTGGTACGGCAAGAAGAGTGGCCGCGGTTTCTACAAGTATTGAGCGCAGGCACACGTACCCTCACCCCGACCCTCTCCCGAAGGGAGAGGGAGGAGTGCCAACCCCCTCTCCCACCGGGAGAGGGCG